>NZ_NWTA01000005.1:0-391398 GCF_002531955.1 Rhizobium sp. M10
ATAGAACCAACCCCTTTTCCAAGTCAACAGCCATACCAAAAGTTTTTTGACATTTTTGTAACAGGTTGAAAATGAAGGGCTTTTATCTCTTGTTTTCGAAAACGAGCAAATCTGCCGCCCGATGGGGCGGTTTTGAGATTCGTTTTTGCCGAATCCTCCGGGAAGGACTTCGGCAAGGGAGATAAGATCCTATATGGGAAGCCTGACGCGAAATTCCAGGGCGCTTGCCTATGGCGCGGCACGCTCGCTAATTTGGCAGCGATGATGATCCAGCGGAGCGGAGAATGCTTGTCCTCGATGAAGAACAGACGCGCGCGGCCTTGCCCTGGCCGGAACTGGCGATCGCCGACATGTTCGGCAGCGACTGCGTCATGCCGGTGCGCCAGGCGATCCGCCGCGCCAGCGTCTATGTCGATACCCGTGCCGGCGCCATCAGTGAGGCGGGCGATATCGTCCAGCCGTTGAAAAGCGGCGTGCTGAGGGAAAGCGACATAAAAGCAGAGCTTGCGGAACTCGTCAGTGGCGCCGATGGCGGGCGAAGCGATGAGACCGAAATCACGCTGTTCAAATCCGTCGGCGCGGCGCTCGAAGATCTCGCCGGCGCGATTCTTGCCTATGAAACGGTGACGGGCCGCAAGTGACGATCAGTCCTTCATTGCCGGAACTTCCGGTTTCACATGTCCTTCCGGCTATCGGTGCGGCGTTGGCCGAGCAGAAGCGTGCGGTTCTTTCGGCGCCGCCCGGCGCCGGTAAAACGACATTGGTGCCGCTTTACCTGCTCGAGCAAGCCTGGCGCGGCGACGGCAGGATCATCCTGCTGGAACCGCGGCGGCTGGCGGCGCGGGCGGCTGCAAGCCGGATGGCGTCGCTGATCGGTCAACAGGTCGGCGGCACGGTTGGCTACCGCATGCGCCTCGACAACAGGATCTCGGCGACGACACGGATCGAGGTGGTGACGGAAGGGGTTTTTGCCCGGATGGTCCTCGATGATCCTGAACTCTCCGGCGTCTCGACCGTGATCTTCGACGAATTCCACGAGCGTTCGCTCGATGCCGATTTCGGGCTGGCGCTGGCGCTCGACGTTCAATCGGCCCTGCGCGAGGATCTGCGCATCCTGGTGATGTCGGCGACGCTCGACATCGAACGTGTGGCCGCCCTGCTGGAAGATCCGCCTGTCATCGAAAGCCTGGGACGCAGCTTTCCCATCGATATCCGTTATCAGGACCGGCCGGGCGGCGAACGCATCGAAGATGCCGTGACGCGGGCGATTGTCGACGCGCATGCCAGCGAAACCGGTTCGATCCTTGCTTTCCTGCCCGGCCAGGCGGAAATCACGCGGACCGCAGAGCGGCTGCAGGGACGATTCGGCCCCGAAACGCTGATTGCGCCGCTTTACGGCAATCTCGGCCAGAAGGAGCAGGACGCCGCGATCCGGCCCGCCGCCGCCGGTCAGCGCAAGATCGTGCTTGCGACATCGATTGCCGAAACCTCGATCACCATCGACGGCGTGAGGATCGTCATCGACAGCGGGTTGCAGCGCCTGCCGGTGTTCGAGGCATCGACCGGAATCACCCGTCTCGAGACGGTGCGCGTGTCGCGGGCTTCGGCCGATCAGCGAGCGGGCCGCGCCGGGCGAACGGAACCGGGCATCGCCGTCAGGCTGTGGCACCAGGGACAAACGGCGGCGCTGCCGGCCTTCACGCCGCCGCAGATCCTTTCGAGCGATCTTTCCGGGCTGGTGCTCGATCTCGCGCACTGGGGCGTTCAGGACCCGGCATCGCTCGCCTTTGTCGATCAGCCGCCGGAAACGACGCTGAAGGAAGCACGGACGCTGCTTGGTCAGCTCGGCGCGCTCGACAACGGAATACTGACCGCGCGCGGCAAGGTCATGCGCGATCTCGCCCTGCCGCCACGCCTTGCCGCGATGGTCGTGTCGGCGGGCGAATCGGGGCATGCCCGGGATGCGGCATTAATCGCCGTGCTGCTGACCGAACAAGGGCTCGGCGGAACGAGCCTCGATATCGAGGAGCGGCTGCGGCGCTTCAAGGCCGAGCGCGGCGAAAGGGCGGAGGCTTCGCGGCGGCTGGCCGGGCGGCTGGCGAACGGGCTCGACAGGGTTGAGGCAGCGGCGCCGGCGCTGGCGGGGCAGCTGCTGCTGCACGCCTTCCCTGACAGAATAGCGCTTCAGCGCGGCGGCCGCGGACGATTCGTGATGGCCAACGGGCGGGGAGCGGAACTGCCGGAAACCGAGAGGCTCGCAGGCAGCCGGATGCTTGTCATCGCCGATCTCACCGGCCGGGCGGCGCAGGCGCGGGTTCTGGCGGCCGCCGAGGTGACGCGCGGCGATATCGATGCCGAGCTGCCCGGCGAGATCAGAACCGACGACCAGATATTCTTCGATCGGCAGAGCCGGCAGATACGGGCGCGGCGCGCCACCCGGCTCGGCGCGATCATCTTCGACGAGACGCCCCTGCCGCGGCCTTCCGGAGCAGCCGTGACCCAGGCGCTGATGGAAGGCGTGCGCGAACTCGGGCTCGACCAGCTTGCCTTCTCGAAGGAAGCCATTCAGCTTCGCGAGCGGATCGGCTTCCTTCACAGGACGATCGGCGATCCCTGGCCGGATGTCGGCGACGCCGCGCTGCTTTCCAGACTGGACGAATGGTTCGCGCCGTTTCAGAGCGACGCCCGCGGCCTCTCGGACATATCGGCGGGCGGGCTATCCAACGGGCTGATGTCGCTGGTTCCGCACGAGTTGCAGCGTGATCTTAGCCGGCTCGCCCCGACGCATTTCGAGGCGCCGACCGGCCAACGACATCCGATTCAATACGAGGGCGAGGAGCCGGTGCTGACGATCCGGGTGCAGGAGCTGTTCGGGCTCAAGCAGCACCCGGCGATTGCCGGAGGCCGACTGCCGCTGCTGCTCGAACTGACGTCGCCGGCGCACCGGCCGATCCAGACGACACGCGACCTGCCGGGCTTCTGGGCCGGCTCATGGAAGGACGTGCGGGCCGAGATGCGCGGGCGCTACCCACGCCATCCCTGGCCGGAGCGGCCGGAAGAGGCATTGCCGACGACACGGGCAAAGCCGCGTGGTACATGAGGGCGACCCAAGGAGCCCCTCGGAATGATCGACAAGGCAGAAAGCCATACGATGGAGGATCGGCACAGCAGCCGCAGGCTGCGCCTGCAGACGCTGGTGCGGCTGCGCTGGCTTGCTGTCGGCGGGCAGGCGCTGACGGTTTTCATCGTCGCCTTCTGGCTGAAATTTCCCTTGCCGCTGATCGCCAGCTCTTCACTGATTGCCGCTCTTGCCTGGGTGAATTTCTATCTGACGATCCGCTACCCGCCGACGCATCGGCTGGAACCGCCGGCCGCCTTTGCGCTGCTCGGCTTCGATCTCTTGCAGCTCTGCGCGCTGCTCTTCATCACCGGCGGTCTTGCCAATCCCTTCGCAGCCCTCGTCTGCGTGCCTGTCATCATCTCCTTTGCCTCGCAGCCGATCCGCTACAGCACCGCGCTGATCGGCATTGCGATGGTCTGCATCACGGTGCTTGCCTTTTCGCCCTTTCCGCTGCCGTGGTTCGACGGGACCGAGATCAACGTGCACAATGTCATGCAGTTCGGCGTCTGGTGCTCGATCGCCTCGACGATGGCGTTTGCCGCTTTCTATGCCTACCGCGTCTCGATGGAAGCGAGCCAGCTTGCCGATGCGCTGGCCGCGACCGAACTCGTGCTGCAGCGGGAAAAACACCTTTCGCAGCTCGACGGGCTGGCGGCGGCCGCCGCCCACGAGCTCGGCACGCCGCTTGCGACGATCAGCGTCGTTGCCAAGGAAATGGAGCGGGAACTGAAGGACGACGATCGGTTCCGCGAGGACGTCATGCTGCTGCGCAGCCAGAGCGAACGCTGCCGTGACATTCTGCGGCGGCTGACGACGCTGTCTTCGGAAGACGAGGCGCATATGCGCCGGCTGCCGCTGTCCTCGATGATCGAGGAGATCGTTGCGCCGCACCGGGAATTCGGCATCGCGCTCGAGCTGATCGAAAAAAGCCCGCGCAAGAGCGAGCCGGTCACTGATCGCAATGCCGGGATCATGTACGGGCTCGGCAACCTCATCGAGAATGCCGTCGACTATGCCAGGGAGAAAGTGACGATCACCGTCGAGCACGATCACGACAAGGTGCTGATCGTCATCGAGGACGACGGCAACGGTTATTCACCCGACATCCTGACCCGGATCGGCGAGCCCTATGTGACCAGGCGGCAGAAGGAAGACACGGCCGGGGGCCTCGGGCTCGGACTTTTCATCGCCAAGACGCTGCTGGAGCGCTCCGGCGCATCGCTGATTTTCGAGAACCGCGAGCCGGAGAGAGCCGGCGCGCGCATCCGCATCGAATGGCCGCGAATGCTGCTCGACGCAAATTCGACAAAATGACTTTATCGGCATAAGTAGAATGAAAAACGGTTGACCGAGATCGGGCGTTCAAGCGCCGGGACCTGAGACGATGACAGAACAGAATCATGGAAATTTGGCCGCGTCGGATGAAGACCATATCGGGCCCGACGCCAGCTTGCTGATCGTCGACGACGACGGGCCGTTCCTGCGCCGTCTCGCACGGGCGATGGAGACGCGCGGCTTTCAGGTGGAAACGGCTGAGTCCGTGGCGGAAGGCGTTGCGAAATCGAAAGGCAGGCCGCCGAAATATGCAGTGGTCGACCTCCGGCTCGGCGACGGCAATGGGCTCGACGTCATCGAAGCGATCCGCCAGCGGCGCGACGACACGCGAATCATCGTGCTCACCGGCTACGGCAATATCGCGACGGCGGTGACGGCCGTGAAACTCGGAGCCGTCGACTACCTGGCAAAACCCGCAGATGCCGACGACGTCTTTTCGGCGCTGACGCAGCGGCCGGGCGAAAAGGCCGAACTTCCCGAAAATCCGATGTCGGCCGACCGTGTGCGCTGGGAACACATTCAGCGGGTCTATGAAATGTGCGAGCGCAATGTCTCGGAAACGGCGCGCCGGCTCAACATGCACCGTCGCACGCTGCAGCGTATTCTCGCCAAACGGGCGCCGAAATAGCAAACGGCGCCGCGGCATTCGGCGTCCAGCTCCGATCGTCCTATGCCGAAGCCTTGACACCCAGAAACTGTTGGAGTTCCGGGGTCGCCGGTTCGGAAAAAATCTTCCGGGGCGGCCCTATCTCGTGGACGCGGCCTTGGTGCATGAAGACCACACGATTGCAGACGTCCCGGGCAAAATTCATCTCATGGGTCACCATGATCAGCGTCATGCCATCGGCGGCAAGCGTGCGGACGACGGCAAGCACCTCGGCAACAAGCTCCGGATCGAGCGCCGAGGTTATCTCGTCGCAAAGAAGCGCGATCGGCTGCATGGCGAGCGCCCGCGCGATCGCCACGCGCTGCTGCTGGCCGCCGGAAAGCTCGTCCGGATAGGCATCGAACTTCTCGGCCAGCCCGACCCGGGCAAGCATTTCCCGAGCGATCCGTTCCGCATCGCCTTTCGGCGCCTTCTTCACCACCGTCTGCGCGAGCATGACATTGGCCCCTGCGGTCAGATGCGGGAACAGATTGAACTGCTGGAAGATCATGCCGACCTTCAGCCGAAGCGCCTTCAAATGCACGTCGTCGGGCAGGAGTTGGGCGCCGTCGACCGAGATCGAGCCCGAATCGATATTCTCCAGCCCGTTTATGCAACGCAGCAGCGTCGATTTGCCCGAGCCGCTCTTGCCGATGATCGCGATTACCTCGCCGGGCTCGACGTCGATGTCGATGCCCTTGAGAACTTCGTTGTCGCCGAAACTCTTGCGGACCTCAGTGATTTCGATGAGCGACATTCAGCTTCCTCTCCAGGATCTGGCTGCTTTTCGAGAGCGGCCAGCACAAGACAAAATAGATGAGCGCGACGATGCCGTAGACTTTGAAAGGCTCGAAGGTTGCGTTGGTGACCTCCGTGCCGGCTTTCGACAATTCGATGAAGCCGATGATGGAGGTCACCGCCGTGCCCTTGATGACCTGCACCAGGAACCCGACCGTCGGCGGCACAGCGACCCGAAGCGCCTGCGGCAGGATCACGTGCCGCATCTGCTGGATATAGCCCATGCCGAGGCTGGCCGAAGCTTCCCATTGGCCGCGGGCAATGGATTCGACGCAGCCACGCCATATCTCGACAAGGAAGGCAGCCGACCACAGCATCAGCGCAACTCCGGCGGCCGTCCAGGCCGGCACGTCGATGCCGAACAGTCCGAGGCCGAAGAAGGCGAGAAACAATTGCATCAGCAGCGGCGTGCCTTGGAAAAGTTCCGTGTAGTATTTTACGAAGAGGCCGACAGCCCGGTGCTTGCCGATCCGCATGAAAAGCAGAATTGCCCCGAGCATCCCGCCGCCGATGAACGCCGTCAGGGACAGCAGCACGGTCCAGCGCGTCGCAAGCAGGAGATTTCGGACGATGTCCCAAGTGGTGAATTCACTCACCGCACGGCCCTCCGTGGAAAGATCATTGCTCCGATCCGGGCGAGCATCCAGCGCAGCAGGATCGCAAGAACCAGATAAACGAGGGTGGAAAAGAAATAGGCCTCGAAAGAGCGGAAGGTGCGGGACTGAATGAAATTCGTGGCGAAGCTCAAATCCTGCGCTGCAACCTGCGAGACGACGGCCGAGCCCAGCATGACGATGACCACTTGCGAGGAAAGCGCCGGCCAGATCCGCTGCAGAGCAGGGACGACGACGACATGACGGAAAGTCTGGAAAGGCGTCATGGCCAGGCTCGCGCCAGCTTCGAACTGGCCCCTCGGCGTGGCCTGGATGCCGGCGCGGATGATTTCGCAGCTATAGGCGCCGAGGTTCACGATCATCGCCAGATTGGCGGCCTCGATCTCACTCAGGCGCAGGCCAAGCTGCGGCAGGCCGAAATAAACGAAGAAGAGCTGGATGAGAAAGGGTGTGTTGCGGATGAGCTCCACATAGGCCGTCACCGGCGGCTTCAGCCAGGCAGGCCCCAGCGCGCGCACCCAAGCACATGAGATGCCGACCGCGATCCCGACAGAGGCCGCGACAGCAATCAGCTCGACGGTGATCGCAATGCCGCTCAAGATCTCCGGATAATAGACTGCCAGCCAGCTGAATTCGAATGTATAGGTCATCGATGGGCCTCGCCAGGCTCCCGGGCCAATCGCAAGACCGGCCCGGCTGTTTACGGGTCAGAGGCTCTTGTCGAGCGGCTGGTGAAGCCACTTCATCGAGATGCCGTCCAACGTGCCGTCCTTCTTGGACGCGGCGATGATCTCGTTGACCTTGGCCATCAGTTCCGGCTCGTTCTTGTTCATGCCGACATAGCAGGGCGAGTTCTTGATCAGGAACTTCAGTTCGGGTTTGCGGGGCGGATTCTTGTCAAGAATTGCTGCTGCCACGACATTGCCGGTCACCACTGCCACGACCTGCCCCGACAGGAAGGCCGAGATCGTGCCATTGTTGTCCTCGTAGCGCTTGATGGTCGCATCGGCAGGCGCGACCTTCGTGAGCTCCAGATCCTCGATCGATCCGCGGGTCACGGCAACGACCTTTCCGGACAGATCGTCAAGCGATTTGATCGCCACGTCGTCTGGAGCGAAGACGCCGTTGAAATAGGGCGCGTAGGCATCGGAGAAGTCGATCACCGCGGCGCGTTCCGGGTTCTTGCCGAGGCTCGAGATTACCAGATCGACCTTTTTCGTCTGCAGATATGGTACGCGGTTTGCGGATGTTACCGGCACCATCTCGAGCTTCGCGCCGAGTTTCTCCGCGATGAGCGTCGCCATGTCGATATCATACCCCCGAGGCTTCATGTCGGTGCCGACAGAACCGAATGGCGGGAAATCCTGCGGGACCGCTATGCGGACCGTCTTGCTGGACGTAATGTCCGAGAGCGTGTCGGCGCGGGCTGCGGAAACGGGGAGGGCCAGGCTGAGGGCGGCGCTTCCCACGGCGACAAGGATAGCGATGAAGTGCCTCTTATGCATTGATTGTTCCTTTCCAGTTTGGCGTTTTCGTCTGTGGCAGGCGTGCAAATTCGACGTGCGGGGCATGTCTGCAGTTCGGCAACGAGCGGCCAAGGCAGGCAAGACGAATCTTCCTTCCGCGACTGGACGGTCATCGGCCTATACGAAAGCGGGTCGCACTCACGATGCCACGGCATGTGCAGTGCCGCGGCTCTGCCATTCATCCCAGTTCCCCTTTGGCGCGCCCATATTTTTCGGCGTCGTTCCCTGCTGGCAATTACGATACAAAAATTTCAGATTGTCAACAGATCGATACTAGTGTTTTAATCCGACCACGAAATGAGGCCTTCATGACAGAAGCGACGCGCAAGCCGCGCATGCTCGAAAAACGCATCCAGAGCCAGTACGATGATCTTCCGGGCAGCGAGCGCGCGCTCGCCGATCTGATCCTGGAATTTCCCGGCGACCTCCTGGTTTATTCAGCGACGGAGCTCTCCGAGCGCGGCCGCGTCTCGAAAGCGGCCGTTACCCGTTTCGTCAAACGCCTCGGCTATCAGGATTATCGCGAGATGCAGCGCGAGGTCCGAGAGGCGCAGGAGGCCGGAGAGCCGGTTTACCTCAATACCGGCCTGCTCGGACCCGCGCCCGATCGCACCCGTCTGCAACAGCATCTCGAGCGCGATATCGCCAATCTGCGCCAGACCTTCGAGGCGGTGAGTCCCGATGATCTCGGCGAGGTTGTTCGCCGTTGCCTCACGGCTCGGCGCGTCTGGGTCCTCGGCTTTCGCAACAGCTACTTCTTCGCCGCCTACATCCGCCGGCAGCTGATCCAGGTCCGCTCCGACGTCATGCTTGTGCCGGCTGCCGGGCAGACGCTGATGGAGGAGCTGGCCGGCGCTACGCCTGACGATCTGATGATTGCGGTCGGGCTGCGACGCCGAACGCCGGCGCTGGGGCGCGCGATGAAGATCGTTCGCGATCTCGGCGTGCCCATCGCCTTTTTCACCGATCGCGTGGCGGTCACCACGCCGAAGTTTGCGACGTGGACCTTTCCCTGCCAGGTGCGGGGCATGTCGCTGTTCGATTCCTATGTCGCGGTGATCAGCCTCGCCAATTACCTCTGCACCGAAGTCGTCGCCGCGGCCGGCGAAGGAGGGCGCGAGAGGCTGAGCCGCATCGAAGATCTCTTCGCGATGATGGAAGAGATCGACCCCAGCAATTGATGTCGCTCCGGCATTGGGGCCGGAGCAGAAGGAAATGCAATGCTGATTGATGAAATTGAGCTTTTTCACGTTGCCATGCCGCTCAAGGCGCCATGGCGGACGGCCTTTGGCGAGGAGACCGCCATCGACTCGATCCTGGTTCGGTTGAGGGGAGAGGGCGAAGAGGGCTGGGGCGAGACCGCACCCTATCGCCTGCCGCAGTTTTCGCCGGAATGGGCTTCAGGCGCTTTTGCGCTGCTGCGCGACGTCATGGCCCCTGCACTGATCGGCAAGCGCATCGAAAGTGCTGACGTTCTGCAGCGGGAACTGGCGCCGCTGAAGGGCAATCATTTCGCGAAGGCCGGCCTCGATACCGCCTGGTGGGATCTTGCTGCGAAGCTTGCCGGCGAGCCGCTCTGGAAGATGATCGGCGGAAAGGGACCGGACGCGATCGTCGGCGCCGATATAGCGGTGATGGATGATCTCGACGAACTCGTATCGGCGGTCGGCAAGGCGCAGGAGGACGGTTTCCAGAGGACGAAACTGAAATTCCGCCGTGGATGGGGGCTCGAAATGGTCGCCCGCGTGCGCGAAGCCTTCCCCGATGCGGTTCTGCATGTCGATTGCAACAGCGCGTTCACACTTGATGATATCGCCATGTTTCGCGAACTCGACCGATTCGGCCTCGCGATGATCGAGCAGCCGCTTGCCTATGACGATCTCATTGACCACGCGCGTCTCCAGGCCGAACTGACGACGCCGATCTGCCTGGACGAGAGCATCACATCGGTCGACCGGACGCGAAAGGCGATCGACATCGGCGCCTGCGGCTGGATCAACATTAAGCCGGGCCGAGTGGGCGGCCTGACCAATGCAATCGCCATTCATGACCTCTGTGCTGCCCGCGACGTTCCGTGCTGGATCGGCGGCATGCTCGAATCCGCTGTCGGGCAAGGACCGGCGCTCGCGCTGTCGACGCTGCCCAACGTCAAATATCCCTGCGACATCTTCCCAAGCGATCGGCTTTATCAGACGGATCTCTCGGAGCCGGAAATCGTCCTTAGCGGACCGGGGCGCATCACGGCATCAGATCAGCCTGGCCATGGGTATTGGCCCAATTCAGAACGCCTGACGCGTGTTACGCGCGCATATGCTGCCGTTTCCAATAAGGCGCGCCGCGATCCTTCCGGTTCGCGCCTTGCGCTTTAGAACTTTGTTCTCTCGCATATCGTCGGATCGTTCGCAGGAGGGCGGAACCCAACGCCGTTAGACGTCGTCGACGGTGAAGGGTTTTCCGTTCGCCCATTCGGCCATCATCAGCCTTTGGGCGGCGGCACGCGAGAAATTGAGTGTGACGGATTTGCGGGTGGCGGGCGCCATACGATGTTCCGGCGCCTCGCGAATCATATGGGCGCCATAGCCATCCGAGAGGAAGAGCCCGCATTCCTCGGGAAAGATGTCGAGCGGTACGTCCTGATGCGTGGCAAAGAACAGGCGGTCGCAATGCAGCCTGTATTCCGGCCATTTGCGATCGACCCGGAAATCTTCGATCGACGTCTTGATCTCGATGATCCAGACCTCGCCCTTTTCCGAAAGCGTGATCAGATCGGCGCGACGCCCGCTCGCCAGCGGCAGTTCGGGCAGCACGGCGTGGCGCATTTCATGCAGCAATATCTGCGTGCCCCTCCGCACCATCATGGCCCTGTCCGATTGCCGGCCGTCGATTAACGGATTGTTATTGTAAACGCTCAAAATCGTCATGGATAACCATCGTGGGGCTGGGCAGGTTGTTGCAAAAAAACCATGCGCTTTTAATTTGCGCGGCGGACCATTTCGCCGCGCCGCAGCAGCCTTGCAAAGCGCAAGTTAATCGAAAATAAACCATAATCAACGATGGTCGAAAGACCGTTCTCCTTGCCGCAAAACTTCAAGAGTCATCTATGCGCTTCCGCAATGCATTCCCTGTATTTGGCCTGCTGGCGACGCTCGCTCTGGCCGGTTGCTCCACGACCTCAGACAGCGCCTCCGTCGACGACAAGGGCGCAGGCCCGACAGTCCAGACGGCGCAAATCTTCAATGACGCCTATGGCTTGACGAAGGATGCCGGATACTCGCTGCCGGCGATCCCGATCGACAGGGTCAAGCCGCAGTTCCGCCGCCAGGTCGTCAGCTACCAGACCACCGAGCGTCCGGGCACGATCATCGTCAACACGCGCGAGCGCTTCCTCTATTACATCCTCGCCAACGGCAAGGCGATGCGTTACGGCATCGGCGTCGGCAAGCAGGGCTTTGCATGGGCCGGCACCGCCTACGTCGCCTGGAAGCAGGAATGGCCGACCTGGCACCCGCCGAAGGAAATGGCTGAACGCCGCCCTGACGTCGCCAAATATGTCGAAGACGGCATGGGACCCGGCCTCACCAATCCACTCGGCGCGCGCGCCATGTATCTCTTCAACGAGGACGGCAAGGACACGCTGTTCCGCCTGCACGGCACGCCGGAATGGGCTTCGATCGGCACTGCCGCTTCCTCGGGCTGCATTCGCCTGATGAACCAGGACGTTATCGACCTCTACAGCCGCGTCCGTCCCGGCAAGGGCACGTCCAAGGTCATCGTCATCCAGTAAGGTAGAGACCGAATTCGGTATAAAAAAGGCCGCCGGACTGTCGTTCCGGCGGCCTTTCTTATTCTCGACCATGCGCTCAACCGGCCTGCTTCGCCTTCAGCTCGAGGCGGCGGCGGTGAAGCACCGGCTCGGTATAGCCGTTCGGCTGCTCCCTGCCCTTCAACACGAGGTCGAGGGCTGCCTGGAAAGCGATCGACCCATCAAAATTACCGGCCATCGGCTGATAGGCCGGATCCTGCTCGTTCTGCCGGTCAACGACGGCGGCCATGCGCTTCATCGTTTCGACGATCTGAGCTTCGCTGACCACCTGGTGATGCAGCCAGTTCGCCATGTGCTGGGCCGAAATGCGCAAAGTGGCGCGATCCTCCATCAGGCCGACATTGTTGATGTCGGGCACCTTCGAGCAACCGACGCCCTGATCGACCCAACGCACGACGTAGCCGAGGATACCCTGAGCATTGTTGTCGAGTTCGCGCTGGATTTCCTCCTGAGTCCAATTCGGCCGCACGGCGACCGGTACCGAGAGAATGTCGGATAGTTTGGCGCGGGCGCGGTCCTTCAGTCCCTGCTGAACCTTGGCGACATTGACACGGTGATAATGGGTGGCATGCAGGGTCGCGGCCGTCGGCGATGGGACCCAGGCGGTGTTGGCGCCGGCCTTGGGATGGGCGATCTTCTGCTCCAGCATCGCCGCCATCAGATCCGGCATCGCCCACATGCCCTTGCCGATCTGCGCATGGCCGGAAAGGCCGCACTCAAGGCCGATGTCGACATTCCAGTTCTCATAGGCCGATATCCAGGCGGCCTGACGCATATCACCCTTGCGAATCATCGGACCGGCTTCCATCGAGGTGTGGATCTCGTCGCCGGTGCGATCCAGGAAGCCGGTATTGATGAAGACGACACGCTCACGGGCAGCGCGGATGCATTCCTTGAGATTGACCGTGGTGCGGCGCTCCTCGTCCATGATGCCCATCTTGATGGTGTTGCGCGCCAGCCCAAGCGCATCTTCAACCCGCGAGAAGATCTCGGCGGCGAAGGCGACTTCTTCCGGTCCATGCATTTTCGGCTTGACCACATACATGGAGCCGGTGCGGGAGTTCTTCTTCCGGCCGGCCGGGCCGATATCGTAAAGCGCGATCAAGCCGGTGATGACGGCATCCATGATGCCCTCCGGCACTTCGTTGCCATCGCGGTCGAGAATGGCAGGATTGGTCATCAGGTGGCCGACATTGCGCACCAGCATCAGCGAACGGCGATGCAGCGCGAAGGCGGTCCCATCCGGACCTGTATAGTCCAGATCCGGGTTGAGCTTGCGGATGAAGCTCGCGCCGCCCTTTGCCACCTCTTCCTGCAGATCGCCCTTCATCAGGCCGAGCCAGTTGCGGTAGACGACGACCTTGTCCTCGGCGTCGACGGCGGCAATCGAATCTTCGCAGTCCATGATTGTGGTGATCGCCGATTCCAGCCAGACATCGGAAATATGGGCGGGATCGGTCTTGCCGATCGCCGTTGCCGCATCGATGACGATCTCGATGTGAATGCCGTTGTTCTTCAGCAGAATATGCGAGGGAGTGGCGGCATCGCCGCGATAGCCGGCAAACTGCCCGCCGTCCCTCAGCGCCGCCTGCTCGCCATCGGTCGACCGGATGATGAGCGCTCCATCCCTGACGGCGAAGCTTGCGACATCCTTCCAGTGGCTGTCCTGCAGCGGCACTGATGCATCGAGGAAATCGCGCACCCAGGCGATGACCTTCTCGCCGCGCTTCGGGTTATATCCCCTGCCCTTTTCGGCGCCGTCGCTTTCGGGAATGGCGTCCGTGCCGTAGAGCGCATCATAGAGCGAACCCCAGCGGGCATTGGCGGCGTTGAGGGCATAACGCGCGTTCATGACGGGAACGACGAGCTGCGGACCGGCGATCGAGGCGATCTCGGGATCGACATTCTGGGTCGAAACCTGGAAATCCGACCCCTCTGGCAGGAGATAACCGATTGCGCGCAGGAAGGACTGGTAATCATCCATATCGGTCGGAGCGCCGTGCTGGCGATACCAGTCGTCGATCTTGAGCTGCAGTTCATCGCGCTTCGTCAACAGCGCCCGATTCCTGGGGGCGAGATCATGGACAATCGCCGAAAAATCGGCAAAGAACTTGTCCGCATCGATCGCCAGACCGGGCAGAACTTCCTGGACGAGGAAATCATGAAGGACGGCTTCGACGGCAAGACCGTTCTTATCAACGCGGCTCATGCGATATTCTCCCTGGCAACGACTTTGAATGCTGCCACTTTGCCCGGCTTTCATTCACAGTCAATTCCGCAATAATTCGAAAGATTTATGCCGCACGGGAAATTATGCGCGGCGTCACGCGCATCGGCAGTCCGTTCTGCGGCTGCGTCGTCAGCTTCTGCACCGGCCAGGGGTCGGTCGCTTCCGTCTGGTCGAAGCGAAAGCGGTGCATCATGACGGCAAGCGCGATCACCGCCTCCTGCAACGCGAAAGTCGCGCCGATGCAGACGCGCGGGCCGGCGCCGAACGGCAGGAATTGGAAACGGCCGATGCTGCCGCGATTTTCAGGAAAAAAGCGTTCCGGCATATAGGCGCGCGGCCTGTCCCAATAGAGTTCGTGACGATGCAGCGTCCAGGGCATGATGAGCACGGTGATGTCGGCCGGGATTTCGACCTTTTCGCCCTTCGCATTGGTCCAGACGTCATCGGCGATCGCGGCGCGATTGATCGAGGGTGCGGGCGGATAAAGCCTGAGCGCCTCCTCGAACGCTGCCCGCGTCACCGGCATGAGATCCAGCCATTCGACCGGCTCGGCGTCGGTTGCCAGAACAGTGTCGATCTCCGCTTCCATTGCTTCGCGAATATGCGGGCTGTTTGTGACGCAATAGAGCGTCCAGGCCAGCGCCCGCGCGGTCGTCTCGTGGCCGGCGCCGATGAAGGTCAGGATATTGTCCTCTATTTCCTCCTTGGTCAGGCCGTCGGGACCGGCCTGCTCGAGAAGCAGCGTCAGAAAATCGTCCGGCGCTGTGGCGCGGTCAGCCTTCATCTTCGCAAGCCGCATGTCCATGGTATCGCGCACGATCGCCCTGAATTTCTCCAGCACTCTCCGGCCGCCGATGCGGGTGAGCCGCGGCACCCAGGAGGGCGCGCGCAACAGGTCCATCGGATCGACGCGGCCCATGCGGTGGAGAAGTTCGTTGACGTCGTCGGCAAAATGGCCGCTGGAGGAGACGATTTCGCCGGAGAAAAGCGTTTCGGCAAGAATCGCAAAGGTGAGATCGGTCATGTCGGCGGCGATGTCGAAGACCTGACCAGCCGGACCGGCGCCTTCGTATTTGCGGACGTATTCTTCGGATTGTCGCAGCATCTGGCCGGCGAAACCTTTGGCATGGCGCGGCGTGAAGACGGGTGCGACCGCCTTTCGCGATCGCTTCCAGACCTGACCTTCCGCCGTCAACAGGCCATCCCGCAGGATCGGCCGCAGCACCAGCTGGCGAATGTCAGACATGCGATAGTTCGCTGCATTGTCGACCAGCACATGCTTGATCAGGCCGGGATCGTTGACGATCAGGGTGTGTTGACCGAAGAAGCTTGTCCTGATCCAGGGCAGCGTGTAGGACGGCTCGCCCCAGAGTTCGAGCGGATTGCGCAGGATGATGCGGATGATCTCAAGCCGGCTCGGCGGCACGGTGCGCGGCAGCGGTGCCGGCGGAACGAAGGGATCAGGACGCATGTCCATCGGAAAAGCCTTTCGGGGAAGATCAACGCTTCCCGTCAGGCTTGTAGCTAGAGCAGGCCCTTGAGTTCGTCCAGCTTGTCGTTGATCAGCCAGCCGTAATAATTCTCTTCGGGCCAGACGGTCGCACCGGAAGAACGGTTTTTCGCAGCGAGTGCGGCGGCGCGCTGGCGCGAATTGCCGACATTATAAAGCGTCGCCGTCAGGCCGGGATTGCCCGAGATATCCATGCCGGCAATCTCCTTGTAGTCGTCGATCGACCTGCGGATGGAAGCGGCGACGAAGGCGAGCGAGATATCGGGGTCCATGATCGCCCTGTAAACGGCGCCGGCATTCTTCTCGTTCAGCTTCGGATAACCCGACACGCGACTGACGAGATCGGAGAGCATCAGCGCCGTCAGCGGATTGACCTGGCCAAGGCCGAAAGTCTGGCCGGCATAAAAGGGCTGGAAGAAGACCGCGCTGAAGCGGTTATTGGGGAAGCTCTGGCCGCCGACCGTCTTGCCGCGGAAATCGCTTTCCCAGACATCTTCCCGGCAGGACCAGAGCGTGTAGGAATCGCTCTTGCCCTTGCACTGAGCAAATTGCGGCCGCGCCACGAAATCATCGACGTTTTCGCCGTCATAGGCGAAGCGGAAACTTTCTCCGGCGTAGGAGGCGGCCTTGACGTAATAGGCCTGCAACCGGTCATAGGCATCGACATTATAGGTGTGCTCGCCGACGATGGCGCCGACGATATGGATGGGATTGATGCCGTAAGCGCTGGAGACCTTGCGGATTTTCGCCATCAGCTCCCGGTCGGTCGCCAGAAGCTCATGGACCTTTTCGTATTTCAGATCGAAGCTGCTCTTCGTGCCCTTGGTGCGGCGAACGGAAGCGCCCGGAATATCGGGCTGCTCGACGTGACGGTTGCCCGCCGGCACCGTCTGCATGGCGAAGGCCGGCGCCGAATTTACCAGGGCAGCGGCAATCAAAAGGCTTGTCAAAAGGCGTCGCACGATCCGCTATCCCGTCCGTTCATCGTCCTGCTTGCGATGCGGCTGACTGGACCAGAATCTTGGCCGAATAAAGCCGGAGCGGAAAACAAAACGGGCCTTCACTAGAAAGTAAAAGGCCCGCTGTCGAGAGTGGAGTTCGTCACAATCCGCCATTCACATCGGCAAAGACGCGCACCGGTGCGCCGAGATCACAGAATGAAGCGCGAGAGATCGGTATTCTGCGCGAGATCGCCCACATGTTCGCGCACATAGGCGGCATCGATGGTGATGGCCGTGCCGCCGCGATCCGGGGCGTTGTAGGAAATATCGTCCAGAACCCGCTCCATCACCGTCTGCAGGCGGCGCGCGCCGATATTCTCGACGGAGGAGTTCAAATGCACCGCGACATCGGCCAGCGCATCGATTGCGTCGTCGGTGAAATCGAGGTTCAGGCTTTCGGTTTCCATCAGCGCGCGATACTGGCGGATGAGGCTCGCCTCGGTCTCGGTCAGGATCCGGCGGAAATCCTCCTTGTTCAGCGGACGCAACTCGACGCGAATCGGCAGGCGGCCCTGCAGTTCCGGCAGCAGATCCGAAGGCTTGGAGACATGGAAGGCGCCGGAGGCGATGAACAGGATATGGTCGGTCTTCACAGGCCCGTATTTGGTCGAGACGGTCGTGCCTTCGACGAGCGGCAGCAGGTCGCGCTGCACGCCTTCGCGCGAAACGCCGGCGCCCATGCCGCCGTCGCGGGCGGCGATCTTGTCGATTTCGTCGAGGAAGACGATACCGTCATTCTCGGTGGAGCGAACGGCCTCGCGCTGGATCACCTCATTGTCGATCAGCTTGTCGGACTCGTCGCGGATCAGGTCGGTATAGGAGGCCTTGACCGTCGTACGGACCTTCTTGGTGCGCCCGCCCATCGCCTTGCCGAACATTTCCGACAGATTGAGCACGCCGATATTGGCGCCCGGCATGCCGGGGATCTCGAAGCCGCCCATGCCGGAACCGGTATCGGCCACTTCGATGTCGATTTCCTTGTCGTCGAGTTCGCCGTCCCTCAGCTTCTTGCGGAAGTTTTCGCGGGTGGCGGGCGAAGCGGTGGTGCCGACCAGCGCATCGAGGACACGCTCCTCGGCGCTCACATGCGCTTTGGCCTGGACCTCGGCCCGCTTCTTTTCGCGCACCAGGCCGATGCCGACCTCGACCAGGTCGCGGATGATCTGCTCGACATCGCGGCCGACATAGCCGACCTCGGTGAATTTGGTCGCCTCCACCTTGATGAAGGGCGCGCCGGCGAGTTTTGCCAGGCGGCGGGAGATCTCGGTCTTGCCGACACCGGTCGGGCCGATCATCAGGATGTTCTTCGGCATGACTTCGTCGCGCAGGCTCGGGTCGAGCTGCTGGCGGCGCCAGCGGTTGCGCAGCGCAATCGCAACGGCGCGCTTGGCGTCATGCTGGCCGATGATGTAGCGGTCGAGTTCGGAAACGATCTCGCGGGGGGAAAAGGTGGTCATTGCGTATCATTCTCCTGGCGGTCCAGGGCCATCAACAGCGCCCGGCCGTAATTAGTCGTTGTTTCGCCAAGTCCTTGAAAGCCCGCCTTGGTGTAGGCTCTGATTGCGAAAACATTGTCAGGATGCGGATCGACGAGGATCCGCTGCGCACCCTTTGCAAAGAGCATATCGCAGAACCCTATCATAAAGGCCGGTCCGTGACCCTTGCCAACGAGTTCCTCTATGCCGATGAACTGGTCGATGCCGTAGGTGCCCTTCGGCTGGCCGGCGAACGCTTCATCGTCCTCGTCGTCGAGATTGGCCGCCTGGATAAAGGCGAAGTCCTTTCCATTCAGCGTGACGATGAAGCAAGAGACGGAGGCCGTATCGATATGCTCTTCCATTGAAGCCAGCGCCTCGGCCGGATCGCGCCACCAGCGCCTGACATGTCGGCTTTCCAGCCATTTGGCGAGGAGCGGCAGATCAGCCACGGCAAGCGGCCGGAAGGCATAGGGTTCAGCCTTCGGCATCCAGCACTTCCATCACGACATTATGGTTCGTGTAGACGCAGATGTCGGCCGCGATATCGAGGGCGCGGCGGGCAATCTCTTCCGCCGATTTGTCGGTATCCATGAGTGCCAGGGCGGCCGCGAGGGCAAAATTGCCGCCCGAACCGATCGCCGTCGTGCCGTGTTCCGGCTCCAGCACGTCGCCGTTGCCGGTGATCGCGAGCGTAATCGACTTGTCGGCGACGAGCATCATGGCTTCGAGATTACGCAGGTATTTGTCGGTGCGCCAGTCCTTGGCGAGCTCGACAGCGGCGCGCATCAGCTGGCCGGGATATTGCTCCAGCTTCTTTTCAAGCCTTTCGAGCAGGGTGAAGGCATCGGCGGTGGCGCCTGCAAAACCGGCGATCACTTCGCCCTTGCCGATGCGGCGCACCTTGCGGGCATTGCCCTTCATCACGGTCTGGCCGAGGCTCACCTGGCCGTCGCCCGCCATCACCACCTTGCCGCCTTTTCGAACAGTAATGATCGTTGTCATAAAACACCTGTCTGCCCATGACGCGGGCTTTTACCTCGACCGCACATCGGCCTTGTTGAGCCCTATGTAAGCAGGCCGGAGCCGATTGCAAATGGGCCGGCTTTTCTCTTCCCCGGCTTCTGGATATTTGCCGATGCGCCTGATAAGGAACGGCCTTATTCCGATGGAGGGCCAAATGGCCGAGACCGCAGCAAGCCGTACGGGCAGCGTTTCCCGCAAGACCAACGAGACCTCGATTTCCGTTTCCGTCAATCTCGACGGCACCGGCAAGTCGAAGATTTCGACCGGCGTCGGCTTCTTCGACCATATGCTCGACCAGCTTTCGCGGCATTCCCTCATCGACATGGAAATCGACGCCAAGGGCGACCTGCATATCGACGACCATCATACGGTCGAGGATACCGGCATTGCGATCGGCCAGGCGATCTCCAAGGCGCTCGGCGACCGGCGCGGCATCACCCGCTATGCCTCGATCGATCTTGCCATGGACGAGACGATGACCAAGGCGGCGGTCGATCTTTCCGGCCGGCCATTCCTCGTCTGGAACGTCGCCTTCAGCGCCCCGAAGATCGGCACTTTCGACACCGAACTCGTCCGCGAATTCTTCCAGGCGCTCGCCCAGAATGCCGGCATCACCTTGCATATTCTCAACCATTATGGCGCCAACAACCACCATATTGCTGAGACATGCTTCAAGGCCGTCGCCCGCGCATTGCGCACGGCGACAGAGATCGATCCGAGACAGGCGGGCCGTGTTCCCTCAACCAAGGGCACGCTCGTCTGAGCCTCTCAAAGGAGCGGCGACAATGACATCCAGCTATATTTTTCTGACGCCGCCCGGCAGCGCAGGCACTCGCCTTGACGAGACGCGGGTGATCCGCGACGGCTTCACATGGCTCGGTTTGCTGTTTCCATGGGTCTGGCTGCTGGTCCATCGGCTGTGGCTATACGCGGCAGCGGCCTTTCTGGTGCAGGCAATCGGCGGTGCGCTGATGGACCAACCGGGTTTCTGGCCGGCGGGAGCGGCAATCACGCTGGGCGTGAACCTGCTGGTCGGCCTCGAGGGCCAGAACCTCCGTATTCGCAATCTCGCCGGCCGCGGCTGGAGCGAAGACGCACTCATTGCGGCCGATACGATCGGCATTGCCGAAGACGTGTACTTCTCCGACAAGGCGGTCCAGGCCGATACTGACGCCGCCGTGCCGGGCTGGGAGAACAAGACCCGCCCGAACAGCCCGCATGGCCAGACTACATCGCTTGGTCTCTTTGGTTTTGATGGAGGACGCTGACGATGCGCGTCGCAATTATCGACTATGGTTCCGGCAATCTGCGCTCGGCCACCAAGGCTTTTGAGCGGGCCGCGCGCGAGGCGGGCATCGATGCGCAGATCGATCTCACCGACAAAGCGGAAAATGTTGCCGCCGCCGATCGCATCGTGCTTCCTGGTGTTGGCGCCTATGCCGATTGCCGGCGCGGCCTCGATGCCGTGCCCGGCATGGCCGAGGTGTTGATCGAAGCTGTCGAAAAGAGGGCGCGGCCGTTCCTCGGCATCTGCGTCGGCATGCAGCTCATGTCCTCGCGCGGCCTCGAGAAGACGGTGACGCACGGCTTCGGCTGGATCCCCGGTGATGTCATCGAGATGACGCCTGACGATCCCGCGCTGAAAATTCCGCAGATCGGCTGGAACACGCTCGACCTGAAGCGCGAACATCCGCTGTTCGACGGCATTCCAACGGGCTCCGAGGGCTTGCACGCCTATTTCGTGCATTCCTACCATCTTGCCGCCGAAAATGCCGACGACGTCATTGCGACGGTCGATTATGGTGGGCCGATGACGGCTCTCGTCGGGCGCGACAACATGGTGGGCGCTCAGTTTCACCCGGAAAAGAGCCAGAAGCTTGGCCTCGCCCTGATCGCCAATTTCCTGCGCTGGAACCCGTAATACCGCCGCCTTATTTTCCCTTTATGAAACACGGGAACAGGAGTGCGCTCGATGCCGGCTTCGCGGAAATCAGGCAAGGTGTTCTATATGCTGAGACCCTCCAGAGAGGGGCTGCCGCCCTTCTCGGACATCCGGCTTCCCGATGGAACGATCATCCGCCGTGTCGATGAGGCCATTCACCGGAGAGCGCTTTCCAATGCGGCCAAGTCGTTGACAGAAAGGCTGGACCGATGATCCACGAATTCCTTGCCGGCAACGAGAATTCGCAGCTGCGCGCCAACGGCATCAACGCCGGCGACATCACGGAAGCCGTGCTGGAATTTTATATCGAAGGCGAGGACGATCTGATCGGCCTGCTTGCCTATGCCCTTTATGAGCGGCAGAAGCGCGACTTCGTGCTCAGCTACCGCAAGCGCAATGCCGGCCGTTCGCCCAACGAGGCCGAGCTTGCCGCCGTCTCCGGCAATTATCTCTCGACCGACCTGCGCAATACGCTGCGCGACCGGGCCTCGCAGATCCTTGCGAGTTATGCCGAAACCTATGTGGAGGCGATGGAGCCGGAAATTCGGCTCGCCGCCGTCAACAGCCAGGCGCTGCGGGGGGTGCGCGACATCGAGAAATCGATGAAGCGGCGCCTCGGCTTCTGGCGCCAGGTTCGCGCCGGCTTTGCCGTCACCCTGCTGCTCCTTCTGCTTTTCGGCGCGGCCACCATTGCCGCTGTCTTTTTCCGCTCGGATATCGTAGATGCGTGGAATGCGCTGATGGTATCGACCACTTTACGGACGTAAGACGACATGATCCTTTTTCCCGCGATCGATCTGAAGGGCGGCCAATGCGTCCGCCTGAAGCTCGGCGACATGCAGCAGGCGACGGTCTACAACACCGATCCGGCCGCCCAGGCGAAATCCTTCGAAGACCAGGGTTTCGAATGGCTGCATGTGGTCGATCTCGACGGCGCCTTTGCGGGACATTCGGCCAATGGCGAGGCCGTCGAAGCGATCCTCAGGGCGACGAAGAACCCGGTGCAGCTCGGCGGCGGCATCCGCACGCTCGATCATATCGAGGCCTGGCTCGCGCGCGGGCTGCGTCGCGTCATTCTCGGCACGGTGGCGGTCAGAAATCCTGATCTGGTCATCGAGGCCTGCCGGAAATTTCCCGGTCACGTCGCCGTCGGCATCGACGCCAAGGGCGGCAAGGTGGCTGTCGAAGGCTGGGCTGAGGCTTCCGAACTCGGCGTCATCGAGCTCGCCCAGAAATTCGAAGGCGCGGGCGTCGCCGCGATCATCTACACGGATATCGACCGCGACGGCATCCTTGCCGGCATCAACTGGGCTTCGACGCTGGAACTTGCCGGTGCCGTCTCCATTCCCGTCATCGCCTCCGGCGGTCTTGCCTCGCTCGACGACGTCAGACGCATGCTGGAACCCGATGCACGCAAGCTCGAAGGCGCGATTTCGGGCCGGGCGCTTTATGACGGCCGGATCGACCCCAGGCAAGCGCTGGCGCTGATCAAGGCCAGCAGGGCCAAGGAGACCGCTTAAATGACCCTCAAGGCCCGTGTCATCCCCTGCCTCGACGTCAAGGACGGCCGCGTCGTCAAGGGCGTCAACTTCCTCAATCTCGTCGATGCCGGCGATCCCGTCGAAGCGGCGAAAGCCTATGATGCGGCCGGCGCCGACGAACTCTGCTTCCTCGACATCACCGCTTCATCGGACAATCGCGAAACGATCTTCGATGTCGTGTCGCGCACGGCCGACCAGTGCTTCATGCCGCTGACGGTCGGCGGCGGGGTACGCACCATCGCCGATATCCGCAGGCTGCTGCTGTGCGGCGCCGACAAGGTTTCGATCAACTCGGCTGCGGTCAACAATCCCGACTTCGTCGCCGAGGCAGCCGACAAGTTCGGCGACCAGTGCATTGTCGTCTCGATCGACGCCAAGCGCAGGCTCACGCAGGCGGTCGGCGGCGACAATCTCAGCGCCTGGGAAATCTATACGCATGGCGGCCGCAACGCGACCGGCATCGACGCCGTCGAATTCGCCCAGAAGATGGTGGCGCGCGGCGCCGGCGAGCTTCTGGTCACGTCGATGGACCGCGACGGCACCAAGGTCGGCTACGACCTGGAACTGACCCGGGCGATTGCCGACGCGGTGCGCGTGCCCGTCATTGCCTCGGGTGGTGTCGGCGACCTCGACGACCTCGTCGCCGGGGTGAAGGAAGGTCACGCCAATGCCGTTCTCGCCGCCTCGATCTTCCACTTCGGCACCTATTCCGTCAGCGAGGCGAAACACTATATGTCGAAGTGCGGCATCGACATGCGTCTCGACTGAGGCTTGAAAGCGGACATATGAGCGGATTTTCCCTTGCCGATCTCGAAAGGATCGTTGAAGAGCGATCGAAGGCCTCGCCGGACCAGTCCTGGACGGCGAAACTCGTGGCCGGCGGCCAGCCGAAAGCGGCAAAGAAGCTTGGCGAGGAGGCGATCGAAGCCGTGATGGCGGCGGCGACCGGCGACCGCGACAATCTGACCTATGAAGCCGCCGACGTGCTCTATCACCTATTGGTCGTATTGAAGATTGCTGAAATACCGTTAGAGAATGTCATGGCCGAACTCGAGCGCAGAACCGCGCAGTCCGGTCTCAAGGAAAAGGCCAATCGGCAGAGTTCATGAGTATCGCGACTGAGATCATCGGGGTGCCGGAAACATTGGATCACTTCCAGTCCGAATCCTATTCGCCCTACCACTTCTTCTCTTCCGAACAATGGGCGAAGTTCCGCGCCGACACGCCGCTGACGCTGACCAGCGACGAGGTCAAGCGGCTGCGTTCGATGGGCGACCCGATCGATCTCGACGAGGTCAGGCGCATCTATCTGTCGCTGTCGCGGCTGCTGTCGGCGCATGTCGAATCCTCGCAAATGCTGTTCGAACAGCGCAACCGCTTCCTGAGCCTGTCCGACGTGACGAAAACGCCCTTCGTCATCGGCATCGCCGGCTCGGTCGCGGTGGGAAAATCGACCACGGCCCGTATCCTCAAGGAACTCTTGGGGCGCTGGCCCTCCAGCCCGAAGGTCGATCTCATAACCACCGACGGCTTCCTGCATCCGAACGCCGTGCTGCAGCGGGAAAAGCTGATGCAGCGCAAGGGTTTTCCGGAAAGCTACGACACGGCGGCGATCCTGCGCTTCCTCTCGGCGATCAAGGCCGGCCGGCCGGACGTGCAGGCGCCCTGCTATTCGCACCTCGTCTACGACGTGCTGCCGGACGAGTACAAAATCGTCGACCGGCCTGACATCCTGATCTTCGAAGGCATCAACGTGCTGCAATCGCGCGACCTGCCGGCCGATGGCAAGATCGTGCCGATGGTGTCCGACTTCTTCGACTTCTCGATCTATATCGATGCCGCGGAAGACCAGATTCATAACTGGTACGTCACGCGCTTCATGCGGCTGCGGGAGACCGCCTTCCGCGATCCGAACTCTTACTTCCATCGCTATGCCTCGATCAGCGATGCGGAAGCTCTCGATATCGCTGCGGATCTGTGGACGAACATCAACCTGAAGAACCTGCGCCAGAACATCCTGCCGACACGGCCACGCGCCGATCTCATCCTCAAAAAGGGCAAGGATCACCTGATCGAACAGGTGGCGCTGCGAAAATTGTAGCAGTCGATCTCGACTGTCCGTCTCAGGGATTCACGCGGCGCAGCGTCAGATTGATGCGGCCGCCATTCTTCAACAGCGTCGATGTTGCCGCATGAATCCGGTCGACGCCGTGGAAACACAGCCTGCCCTCGCCGCCCAATACGACCAGATCACCGCTCGACAGTTTGAAAGATAGCGTGCGATCATTGCGGCTCAGACCGCCGACGCGAAAGAGGCAGCTATTGCCGAGCGAGATCGAGACGACAGGCGCCTGCAGATTGCGCTCGTCCTTATCCTGATGCAGGCCCATGCGCGCGTCGTCGGAATAGAAGTTGACGAGGCAGGCTTCCGGCGGTTTTTCATAACCCGACACGTCATTCCAGATCTGGAGCAACGACTGCGGCATATCAGGCCAGGGCCTGCCGGTGACAGGATGCGTCGGCTGGTAGCGATAGCCGCGCTCCTTGTCCGTCACCCAGCCGAGCGGCCCGCAATTGGTCATGCGCACCGACATCGGCTTGCCGGTGCCTGGCATGGCGGGCACGAAAAGCGGCGCCTCGGCGACCACGGCACGGATCACCTCGACCAGCGCTTCCTGACGCGACCGGTCGAGATATTCAGGCAGATGGCGGACGCCGTTCGACAGTTCGGGCATGTCAGTCGCCGCCACCGGGACGGCCGCGCATTTTCTTGACTTCCGAGCGGCCGGATTTTTCCTTCAGACGGCGTTCGACCGAACCTTTGGTCGGCTTGGTCTTCTTGCGCGGCGGCGGCGGTGGCTTGGCGGCCTCCAGAATCAACTCCTTCAGCCGTTCGCGCGCGTCCTCACGGTTGCGATCCTGGCTGCGAAAGCGGCTTGCCTCGATCATCAGCACGCCGTCCTTCGACAGGCGCCGGCCGGCAAGCCTGATCGCATTGGCCTTGACGCGGTCATTAAGCGAAGGCGAATTCGCGACGTTGAAAAACAGCTGGACCGCCGTCGAAACCTTGTTGACGTTCTGACCGCCGGGGCCGCCTGCCAGAACGAACTGTTCCGTCAGCTCCCATCCTGAGATGGTGATCCTGTCATCGATATAGAGCGCGTCGCTGGCCATGCGGCGTTCTATCTCATATCGGCAGCCGGTTGAAAATATCGGCCGTCAATCGAAAAACCCGGCAATCCTGCGATGCCGGGTTTCACGTGAGTCAGAGATCTGTTCTTCTATTCGGCTTATTCGGCTGCGACCTTGACGCCGGGTGCCGCATCGCGGACGCCGCCGTCGACGTGATTCTCGAACTTGGCGAAGTTGGCGATGAACATCGAAACCAGCTTTTCGGCCTGTGCGTCATAGGCCGGCTTGTCGGCCCAAGTCGAGCGCGGATCGAGAATGCCGCCGTCGACACCGTCGACGGAAACCGGCACGGCGAAGCCGAAATTCGCATCCGTGCGGAATTCGACTTGGCCGAGTTTGCCGCTGAGGGCGGCGGCGAGCAGCGCGCGCGTCGCCTTGATCGGCATGCGCTTGCCGGTGCCGTAGGCGCCGCCGGTCCAGCCGGTATTGACAAGCCAGCATTCGACGCCGTGGCGGCCGATCAGATCCTTGAGCAGGTTGCCGTATTCGGCCGGATGCCGCGGCATGAAGGGCGCGCCGAAGCAGGTCGAGAAGGTCGCTTCCGGCTCGACGACGCCCTTTTCGGTGCCGGCCACCTTGGCGGTGTAACCGGAGAGGAAATGGTACATCGCCTGATCCGGCGTCAGCCGGGCGATCGGCGGCATGACGCCGAAGGCATCGGCGGTCAGCATGATGATCGTCTTCGGATGGCCGGCGCGGCCCGTTGCCGAGGCGTTCGGGATGAAATGCATCGGATAGGCGCAGCGGGTGTTTTCGGTCAGCGACCCGTCGTCGAAATCGGGCTCGCGGCGGTCGTTCAGCACGACATTTTCGAGCACGGTGCCGAAGCGCTGAGTCGTCGCATAGATTTCCGGCTCGGCCTCGGCCGACAGGCGGATGGTCTTGGCGTAGCAGCCACCTTCGAAGTTGAAGATGCCGTTTTCGCTCCAGCCGTGCTCGTCGTCGCCGATCAGCGTGCGCGCCGGGTCGGCCGAAAGCGTCGTCTTGCCGGTGCCGGAAAGGCCGAAGAAGACAGCCGCATCGCCATCGGGACCGACATTGGCCGAGCAGTGCATCGGCATCACGCCCTTGGCCGGCAGCAGGTAGTTGAGCACGGTGAAGACCGATTTCTTCATTTCGCCGGCATAGGAGGTGCCGCCGATGAGAACGAGGCCGTTGGTGAGATCGCAAGCGATCACCGTTTCCGTGCGGCAGCCGTGGCGGGCCGGATCGGCCTTGAAGCTCGGCAGGTCGATGATCGTCAGCTTCGGCACGAAGGCGGCGAGCGCCGCCGTCTCCGGGCGGATCAAAAGATTGCGGATGAACAGCGAATGCCAGGCGAATTCGGTGACGACGCGGGTCGGCAGGGCATGGCCTTCCTCGGCGCCGCCAATGAGGTCCTGGACGAAAAGGTCCTTGCCGGCGGCATGGGCCAGCATATCGTCGCGCAGCAGCGCGAAATGCTCCGGCGAGAGCGGCTTGTTGTTGTCCCACCAGATCTGGCCATCGGTATTGGCGTCACGAACGACGAACTTGTCGCGCGGCGAGCGACCCGTATGCTGACCGGTGAGAGCTCTGAGCGCGCCCTGAGCGGTCAGTTCGGCTTCACCCCGGCGAATGGATTCTTCATAGAGCGCTGCGGCGGAAAAGTTATAGCGAACGCTGGCTGCGCCGCCCAATCCAACCGTTGCAAGCTCCGTTGCCGGGTTATGAACTCCGAACTTTTCCATGGCTACTTCCCTTCGCTCAGGCGCGTTGCCGTTAAAACTGACTGCGAAAATAAGGGTAGAAATTTTAAAACACAAGAGACTAAAATTGAGAAAGTTCAGTAATATCAAAGTATTAATCGATTTAAATTTCTTGACAGTATTTTAAATCGTTTGAAGAGGTCGCGTTGCAACAGTTTGTCGCGCTACTTAGGATTGTGGGGAATTTTTACGACAATCCTCCCCTTTATCTTTGCCACAATTTGTTCCACCTTTATCCTCCATAAGCGCATCCGGTCATTGAGACCGCCTGGGGACGACGAAAATCCGGGAGATTGCGCACTGATGACGGAGACCAACACCATGCCGACAATCGCGCTCGTTGACGACGACCGCAACATCCTCACCTCGGTGTCGATCGCACTGGAGGCCGAAGGATATAAGGTCGAGACCTACACGGACGGTGCCTCGGCGCTCGACGGGCTGCTGGCGCGACCGCCGCAGCTGGCAATCTTCGATATCAAGATGCCGCGCATGGACGGCATGGAGCTGTTGCGCCGCCTGCGGCAAAAATCGGATATCCCGGTCATCTTCCTCACCTCCAAGGATGAGGAGATCGACGAGCTGTTCGGCCTGAAGATGGGCGCCGACGATTTCATCACCAAACCTTTCTCGCAGCGCCTGCTGGTGGAGCGCGTGCGCGCCGTCCTGCGTCGCGCTTCGAGCCGCGAAGCCGCGGCCGCCGGCGGCACGAGCCCGAGCGGCACGCCAAAGGCCGGGGCCGTGCAGCAGGCCCGTTCGCTGGAGCGTGGCCAGCTGGTCATGGACCAGGAGCGGCATACTTGCACCTGGAAGGGCGAAGCGGTGACGCTGACGGTGACCGAGTTCCTGATCCTGCATTCGCTGGCGCAGCGTCCGGGCGTCGTCAAGAGCCGCGACGCGCTGATGGACGCCGCCTATGATGAACAGGTTTATGTCGACGACCGGACGATCGACAGCCACATCAAGCGGCTGCGCAAGAAATTCAAGATGGTCGATACCGATTTTGATATGATTGAAACGCTCTACGGAGTGGGATACCGGTTCCGCGAAGCAGCCTGAGCCTCGACGGCGCAGCGCGAGACATAATTGAGGGTTGCGGGCCAGTTATCCGGCCCCGCCCTTCGAAAGGGCCTGTCATTGGCACAATTGGTGCAGGAAAGGGATTTGGACGATGCGGAGGGCGTGAGCACCCGTCGCGTCCGAGGCCGCCGTTGGTCGCATCCCTTCACGCTGATTCGCCGCATCTTCGGCAATGCCGTCTTTTCGAGCCTGACGCGGCGCATCGTCTTCTTCAATCTCGTCGCGCTGCTGGTGCTCGTCGGCGGCATCCTCTATCTCAATCAGTTTCGCGAGGGATTGATCGACGCCCGCGCCGAAAGCCTGTTGACCCAGGGCGAGATCATCGCCGGCGCCGTTTCGGCCTCCGCATCGGTCGATACGAATTCGATCACCATCGATCCGCAGAAGCTGCTCGAGCTGCAGGCCGGCCAGAGCATCACCCCGGTGCCGAACGACGAGGACCTGGAGTTTCCGATCGATCCGGAGAAGGTCGCCCCCGTCCTGCGCCGGCTGATCTCCCCGACGCGCACACGCGCCCGCATCTTCGATGCCGACGCCAATCTGCTGCTCGATTCACGTCACCTTTATTCGCGTGGCCAGGTGCTGCGCTTCGACCTGCCGCCGGTCGAGGAAGAGAAGCAGACCTGGAGCGATTGGTTCGTGACCTTGTTCAACAAGGCGCTGCAGCCCGGCAATCTGCCGCTCTATAAGGAAGCACCGGGCGGCGACGGTTCGATCTATCCCGAAGTCATGAACGCGCTGACCGGCGTGCGCGGCGCAGTCGTGCGCACCACGGAGAAAGGCGAACTCATCGTTTCCGTCGCCGTGCCGATCCAGCGCTTCCGCGCCGTGCTCGGCGTGCTGCTCTTGTCGACGCAGGCTGGCGACATCGACAATATCGTGCATGCCGAACGGCTTGCCATCATGCGGGTCTTTGGCGTGGCGACACTTGTCAACGTGCTGCTTTCGCTGGTGCTGTCGTCGACCATCGCCAATCCGCTGCGCCGTCTTTCGGCTGCGGCCATCCGGGTGCGCCGCGGCGCCAAAACACGCGAGCAGATCCCCGACTTCTCCGCCCGCCAGGATGAAATCGGCAATCTTTCCATCGCCTTGCGCGAGATGACGACGGCCCTTTACGACCGCATCGATGCGATCGAAAGCTTTGCGGCCGATGTCAGCCACGAACTCAAGAACCCGCTGACCTCGCTGCGCAGCGCCGTCGAAACGCTGCCGCTCGCCAAATCCGAGGATTCCAAGAAACGGCTGCTGGATGTCATTCAGCACGATGTGCGCCGTCTTGACCGCCTGATCAGCGATATTTCCGACGCCTCGCGTCTCGATGCCGAACTCGCGCGCGTCGATGCCGGCTCCGTCGACATGGAAGTGCTGCTGCGCGACCTGATCGACGTGTCCCGCCAGATCAGGGGCAGCAAGAAGCAGGTGGAGATCGAATATGCGATCGAGCGCAAGCCGAACATCAAGACGCGCTTCGTCGTCAACGGCCACGACCTGCGCATCGGCCAGATCATAACGAACCTGATCGAAAATGCCCGCTCCTTCGTGCCTGAGAAGGGCGGCAAGATCACCGTGCGGCTGGTGCGCACACGGTCGCGCTGCGTCACCACCATCGAGGACAACGGTCCCGGCATCCAGGCGGAGAATATCGACCGCATCTTCGAGCGCTTCTATACGGATCGGCCGGAATCGGAAGGTTTTGGCCAGAATTCCGGCCTTGGCCTGTCGATCAGCCGGCAGATCGCCGAAGCCCATGGCGGTTCGCTGAGAGCGGAAAACATCACCGAGGGCGAGAACGGACGCATAGTCGGCGCGCGCTTCATCCTCGCCCTGCCCCTCGATGCCGCAGCATGAGCGAGGCTCCCAACATCCATGCGACGGCGATCGTCGTGGGCAGGACGGGGCTCCTGTTCAGCGGGCCCTCCGGCTGGGGCAAATCGATGCTGGCCTTTACCTGCATGACAGAGGCCCGCCGGCTCGGTCTGTTCGCGGCGCTGGTTGCCGACGATCAGGTGCTGCTGTCAGAAGAGGCAGGCTCGGTGATCGCCACCTGCCCGCCGTCGATCGCCGGGCTGATCGAACTGCGCGGCACCGGCATCGTCCGGCTGGACCATATCCCTCGGGCGGCCATGCATTATGCCGTGCTTCCGGGCAGTGCTTCCGGCGAAAACCGCGTCCCCCCCGAGGGCGAAATCGTCAGCCTTGCCGCCGGTTTTTCGCTTCCCGCGTTGCGGTTGCTCACAGGCGTGCCGTCACCGCTGGCAGTCCTGATGGCGAAAGCGCCTGATATCGGCGATTGAAGGCTTCCAGATTGATCAATCTGCCTTATATGTTTGCATTTTTATCTTGCACTTCGGCTTTTCATCGCCAAGATGTGCCCCCACCGGTGGACGTAATTGCTGCATTGCGATATCTCAGCCATCGTTTGCGTATATGGGAGCAGTAATATCATGATCGGACTTGTGCTTGTCACTCATGGCAAGCTGGCTGAAGAGTTTCGTCATGCTGTCGAGCACGTCGTCGGTCCTCAGAAATTCATCGAGACGGTCTGTATTGGCCCCGAAGACGACATGGACCAGAGGCGGCAGGACATTCTGCAAGCCGTTTCCGGTGCCGATGATGGCCATGGCGTCGTCATCCTGACCGACATGTTCGGCGGTACGCCGTCCAATCTCGCCATATCGGTCATGAGCAGCGGCCATACCGAGGTCATCGCCGGCGTCAACCTGCCGATGCTGATCAAGCTCGCCGGGGTGCGCGGCGAGAACAATATGGAGAAGGCGCTGGTCGAGGCTTCCGAAGCCGGGCGGAAATATATCAATGTCGCGAGCCGTGTGCTCAGCGGAAAATAACGGCGCTTCATGACATCGCTTTCCCGGGAACTCCTCATCATCAACAAGCGCGGCCTTCACGCGCGCGCCTCCGCCAAATTCGTTCAGATGGTCGAGACCTTCGATGCCGCCATCACCGTCTCCAAGGACGGAATGACGGTCGGCGGCACGTCGATCATGGGCCTGATGATGCTTGCGGCAAGCCCGGGCTCCAGCGTCGTCGTCTCGGCGAGCGGCAGCCAGGCCGAGGAAGCGCTGGAGGCCTTGGACCAGCTGATCCAGAACCGGTTCGGCGAAGAGATGTGAGCATAGGCCGAGCTCATATAAACATATAAAGACTTCTTTATATCCTTATTGCCTTCCCAGCAGAAGCCTGCTAAACGGCGGACATGCCGTGCGCTGAAGCGTGTCGCATCGAACCTGGTTCATGCAATGCGGTTTGGCTCTTTGGTGTTGTGCATCTCGCGATCCCGGAACTGCTGCACATATCCGGGCGATATGCATCGGCACGCGGCCTATCCGTCGCGCGGTCATCTTCGCGCCTGCGCCAATTTTTGAGACGTTTTTCAGCCTGGAGACCTCTATGAGCACTGAAAAAGATTATGTCGTCGCCGATATCGGGCTTGCGGATTTTGGCCGCAAGGAAATTACGATCGCCGAAACCGAAATGCCGGGGCTGATGTCCTGCCGCGCCGAATTTGGCGACGCAAAGCCGCTGAAGGGCGCGCGCATCACCGGTTCGCTGCACATGACCATCCAGACGGCCGTGCTCATCGAAACGCTGGTGGCCCTCGGCGCCGAAGTCCGCTGGGCCTCGTGCAACATCTTCTCGACGCAGGACCATGCCGCTGCCGCGATCGCCGCTGCCGGCGTTCCCGTTTTCGCCATCAAGGGCGAGTCGCTCGAAGATTACTGGGTCTATACCGACAAGATCTTCCAGTGGGCCGATGGCGGTCTTTCCAACATGATCCTCGATGACGGCGGCGATGCCACCATGTACATCCTGCTCGGCGCCCGCGCCGAAGCCGGCGAGGACGTATTGTCCCATCCGCATTCCGAGGAAGAGGAAATCCTCTTCGCACAGATCAAGAAGCGCCTTGCCGCTTCGCCGGGCTGGTTCACCAAGCAGCGCGATGCGATCAAGGGCGTGACCGAAGAAACCACGACCGGCGTCAACCGTCTGTACCAGCTCAGCCAGAAGGGCCTGCTGCCCTTCCCGGCGATCAACGTCAACGATTCCGTCACCAAGTCGAAGTTCGACAACAAGTACGGCTGCAAGGAATCGCTGGTCGACGGCATCCGCCGCGGCACCGACGTGATGATGGCCGGCAAGGTCGCCGTCGTCTGCGGTTATGGTGACGTCGGCAAGGGTTCTGCCGCTTCGCTCTCCGGCGCCGGCGCCCGCGTCAAGGTCACCGAAGCCGATCCGATCTGCGCCCTGCAGGCGGCGATGGATGGCTATGAAGTCGTGCTGCTCGAGGACGTCGTTTCCTCGGCCGACATCTTCATCACCACGACCGGCAACAAGGACGTCATCCGCATCGACCATATGCGCGAGATGAAGGACATGGCGATCGTCGGCAATATCGGCCACTTCGACAACGAAATCGAAGTCGCCGCGCTGCGGAACCTCAAGTGGACCAACGTCAAGCCGCAGGTCGACCTGATCGAGTTCCCCAAGGGCAACCGCATCATCCTGCTTTCCGAAGGCCGCCTGCTCAACCTCGGCAACGCCACCGGCCATCCGTCCTTCGTCATGTCGGCTTCCTTCACCAACCAGACGCTGGCGCAGATCGAGCTCTTTACCAAGCCCGGCCAGTACGACAACAAGGTCTACATCCTGCCGAAGCACCTCGATGAAAAGGTCGCGCGCCTGCATCTCGACAAGCTCGGTGTGAAGCTTACCCAGCTCAGCGAAGAGCAGGCTGCCTATATCGGCGTCTCGCCGAAGGGCCCGTTCAAGTCCGACCACTACAGATATTGATCTCATCATCGATATCCACAAGATGTAGAAGCCGCAGCATTGACAAATGCCGCGGCTTATTTTTTGGCCGCTCCCTTCCCGCCGATTCCCTTCCGAAGTATTGTTTTAAGACTTGATTCGTGGCGCCGGACCCCGTCCGACCGCTCCGAAAATGGGATGTCTTGTCGTAATGCGGCACATTGAAGGACGGAGACATACCGCGGATGTCGGAATTGAAAAACAGCCTGCCCGGTCAGGCGGACGACGGCGCTCGCGCCCATCGCCGCCCGCCGACGGCAGGCCAAGACTATAAATCTGCAACGGCACACGAGGCCGCAAAGCAAGAGCATCGATCATTGGCGCGCTTCCTGAAAACCTGCGCGGCCGGCACGGCGCTTGCCGCGCTGGCGCGGCCGGTTCTGGCCCAGGGCGAGCAGCAGGCGGCAGCCTCGGCTCACCTCTTCACCTCCTCGCAGGTCATCGGCGTTTCCGTCGTCATCGGCGTCATATCGGCAGCGCTGCTTTCGACGCTCTGGCTGGTGCGCCAGCGCGGCAATCTGGAAAACGAGAGCCGGGAAATCCGCTCGGCGCTCTCAGACGCTCAGCAACGCATTTCACAATATCAGGCGCTGATCGCCGACAAGAACCGGCGGATCGTCATCTGGGACGGCAATGCCCGTCCTGAATTGCTCGGCCAGCTTCCGCCGGAGACCGGCGCGCCGCAGGATGGCGAATTCCTGGCCTTCGGCCTCTGGCTGAAATCACGCTCGGCCGCTGACCTGGAAAAGGCGATCGACCGGCTGCGCGACGAAGCGCAGAGCTTCGACATGGTGGTCGAGACCATCCGCGACGAGATCCTCGAGGCGCAGGGCCGGGTTTCCGGCGGACGCGCCTTCGTCCGCTTCGTGGCGCTCAACAATCTGCGCGCCGAGCTTGCCGAACTCCGGATCGAGCGCGACCGGCTGATGACGTCGATCTCGGCTTTTCAGACCATGCTCGACGCGATCGACATGCCGGCCTGGCAGCGCGACCCGGCGGGGCGCCTCACCTGGGTCAACCAGGCCTATGGCGACGCGGTCGAGGCGCGCTCACCGCAACAGGCGATCAATGAAGGCCGCGAGATGCTGACGACGGTGGCGCGCGAACGCATTCGCGCGACGACGACGCCGGAATCGCCGTTCCACGACACGATCTCGACGGTCGTGCATGGCAACCGAACATTCTTCGATGTCGTCGACGTCACGCTTCCCGGCGGCTCGGCCGGCATGGCGATCGACGTGTCCGATATCGAGGCGGTGCGCGCCGAGCTGGACCGGACGCTGAAAAGCCATGCCGAGACGCTCGACCATCTCGCCACGCCCGTCGCCATCTTCGACGGCGAGCGCCGGCTGCAATTCTACAACCAGGCCTTCGTGGCGCTCTGGGAGCTCGATATCGCCTTTCTCGAAGGCCGGCCGGACAATAGCGAGCTGCTCGAGCGCCTGCGGGCGGCCAAGAAGCTGCCGGACCAGCTCAACTGGAAAAGCTGGAAGGAAGCGGCGCTTTCCGTCTATCGCGCGCTCGATACGCAATCGGACCTCTGGCACCTGCCGAACGGTCAGACGCTGCGCGTCTTCGCCACCGCCCATCCGCAGGGCGGCGCCACCTGGGTGTTCGAAAACCTGACCGAGCAGGTCGATCTCGAAACGCGCTACAACACCTTGGTCAAGGTGCAGGGCGAAACGATCGACCATCTTTCCGAAGGTGTGGCGGTGTTCGGCCCGGATGGACGCATCCGCCTGTCCAACCCGGCCTTCCGGGCGCTCTGGGGGATCACCGAAGCCGAGGCAAAGCCCGGCACCCATATCCGTGCACTCGGCGAGGCCTGCGCCCCCTCCTACGACCGGCCGGACGGCTGGAAGACCTTCGCGGAACTGATCACCAGCTTCGACGACGAGCGCCGCTCGGGCCAGGGAACATTGGAACTGTTCTCCGGCCTCGTGCTCGACTACGCCGTCATCCCGCTGCCGAACGCGCAGACCATGCTGACCTTCGTCAATATGACGGACAGCGTGCGGGCCGAGCGGGCGCTGACCGAAAAGAACGAGGCGCTGCGCAAGGCCGACGAGCTGAAGAACGACTTCGTTCAGCACGTTTCCTATGAATTGCGCTCGCCGCTGACCAATATCATCGGCTTCACCGATCTGCTGCGCACGCAGGGTGTGGGGCCGCTGAACGAGCGACAGGCCGAATATATCGACCATATCTCGACCTCGTCCTCGGTTCTGCTGACGCTCGTCAACGATATTCTCGACCTTGCGACCGTCGATGCCGGCATCATGCGTCTCAACTATGCGGAAATCGATCTCAACGACCTGCTCGACGACGTCTCGATGCAGATCGCCGATCGGCTGCAGGAAAGCGGCGTGGCGCTCGAAATCACCGCGCCTGCCTATCTCGGCTCGATCGCCGCCGATCCGCAACGGCTGAAGCAGATCCTGCTGAAGCTTCTCTCCAACGCGGCGAACTTCTCGCCGGAGGGCAGCTCGATTTCGCTGGAATGCCAACGCGAAGGCACGGATTTCGTTTTCTCCGTCCGCGATCGCGGCCCCGGCATCTCGCCCGACATGATCGCGACCGTGTTCGACCGGTTCGCGACGGGCGCTAAAAGCGGAAAACGCGGCGGCGCCGGCCTCGGCCTTTCGATCGTCGACAGTTTCGTCAGCCTGCATCACGGCGACGTGACGATCGACAGCGAGCCGGGCAAGGGCACGACGGTCGTCTGCCGTATCCCCTCGGTCGATATCCCCCATTCCGCCGCTGCCGAATGACGACCGATACGATCTCGCTTTTCCTGAAGGACGAGGCGGCCACCATTCGCCTCGGCGAAGACCTGGCGCTCGCCTTGAAGGCCGGCGATTGCCTTGCTCTTTCCGGTGATCTCGGCGCCGGCAAATCCTCGCTCGCCCGGGCGATCCTGCGTGCCATGGCCGATGACGATGGGCTTGAGGTCCCGAGCCCGACCTTCACGCTGGTGCAATCCTACGATCTACGGATCCCGGTTTCGCACTTCGACCTCTATCGGCTCGGCGACGCCAGCGAATTGACGGAGCTCGGCTTCGACGAGGCGCTGGAGAACGGCATCTGCCTCGTCGAATGGCCGGAGATGGCTGAGAGCGAATTGCCGGCAGAGCGCATCGCCCTGGCGCTGGTGCATGAGGGCAGCGGTCGCCGGGCAACGATCGAGGCCGCCGGCCAGCAGGCCCAACGCATCCGCCGGGTCTTCGCGATCCGCGATTTCCTCGACGGGGCCGGCTATCTCGACGCCAAACGCCGCTTCCTGACCGGCGATGCGTCGCTGCGCGCCTATGAAGCGATCTATCCGGATGCTGCTCCGCGAAAAATCCTGATGGACTGGCGTCCGCATCCCGAGGGGCCGCCGGTCTACGACGGCAAGCCCTATCCCAAGGTCGCGCATCTGGCACAGAACGCCTATCCCTTCGTTGCGATTGCCGATGCGTTGCGCGAACGGGGTTTTGCAGCGCCGGAGATCTACAAGGTCGACTATGAGCAGGGCATCCTGCTGATCGAAGATCTCGGCACCGAAGGCGTGCTCGATGACGCCGGCCGGCCGATCGCCGAGCGTTACCGCCAAAGCGTCGCCTGCCTTGCCCATCTTCATTCCATGCAGTTTCCGCAGGATATCCCCGTTTCCGCCGCGCACACGCATCACATTCCCGACTTCGATCGCACCGCGATGAAGATGGAAGTGCAGCTGGTGCTCGACTGGCACATCGCCTGGAAGCGCGGCTCCGCACCCTCGGACACAGAGCGCAAGGACTATCTGGCGATCTGGGACGCGCTGATCGATGAACTCGCCGCGGCCGAAAAGAACCTGCTGCTGCGCGACTTCCACTCGCCGAACATCATCTGGCGCCCGCAGGAGACCGGCGTCCGGCGGATCGGTCTGATCGATTTCCAGGATGCCATGATCGGCCCGACGGCCTATGATCTTGCCTCGATCGTCCAGGACGCACGCGTGACGATCGAGCCGGAGCTGTTCCGGCAGCTGATGGACGATTATCTCGCTCTTCGCCATGGGCAGGGCGGTTTCGATGAAGCCGGATTCATGAAGGCCTGGGCGATCACGTCGGCGCAGCGCAACTGCAAACTTGCCGGCCTCTGGGTGCGGCTGCTGCAGCGGGATGGCAAGCCCGGCTATCTCAAGCATATGCCGCGCACGCTCGCCTATCTCAACGTCGCGCTCGAGCATGAGACGCTTGCCCCCTTGCGCGATTGGTGCGCAAGGGCTGGAATAGGCCAGAGCGAATCATAAATTCCGGATCAAGATGACCATCAGACAAGCCATGGTACTGGCCGCGGGTCTCGGAACCCGCATGCGCCCGATCACCGACACGATCCCGAAGCCGCTGGTGAAGATCGACGGCAAGGCCATGATCGATTATGCGCTGGACGCGCTGGTGGCGGCCGGCGTCGAACGGGCCGTCGTCAACGTTCACCACCATGCCGACCAGATGCTCGACCATCTCGGCAATTATCGCGGCCTCGAGATCATCATATCCGACGAGCGGGACGGGCTGATGAATTCCGGCGGCGGGCTGGCGAAGGGACTGAGGCTGCTCGACCGAGACGATATCTTCGTCATGAATGCGGACCTCTTCTGGATCGGCGAGCAGCCGGGACGGCCGACGAACCTGCAGCGCTTAGCCGGATTCTTCGATGCCGAGCAGATGGACATGGCGCTGCTTTGTGTCGGCATTGAAGATACCACCGGTCACAACGGCAAGAACGACTTCAGCCTTGCGGCCGACGGCCGGCTGAGGCGTTACCGCGACGATCCATCCAATCCCGTTGTCTATGCCGGCGCGATCGCCATGAACCCGTCGCTGTTCGACGATGCGCCACAGGATGCCTTCAATCTGAATATCTATTTCGACAAGGCGATCGCACGCGACCGGCTTTTCGGCCTGGTGCTCGATGGGCACTGGCTGACGGTGGGGACGCCGGAGGCGATCGGCGAGGCGGAGGAAACGATCCGCAGGTTGCGGGCGTTCGCGTGAGCCATGAGGGAGCGGCACCAGCCACGAATCCTGACGATCCCGGCGGGCCTTCCCTTCCTGAAAACCCTGGCGACGACACTTTGCGACGGCCGGTTGACGCCGCTTTTCCGGCATGACGCCGACGACCCGCTGTCGCTCGCCAGAGTAACCATCTACCTGCCGACCCGGCGCGCCGTGCGTGTGCTGCGCTCGGAATTCGTCGATCTGCTCGGCGGCCGGTCGGCGATCCTGCCTGTCATCCGCCCCCTCGGCGAAACCGACGATGACAGCGGCTATTTCGACGAGGCGCTGCCGGCGACGATCGACCTCGCCCAGCCGCTGTCGAATACTGCGCGGCTGCTCGAACTGGCGCGCCTGATCCTTGCCTGGCGCAACAAACTGCCGGAGATCGTCCGCCATATTCATTCGGACTCGCCGCTCGTTGCGCCGGCAAGCCCGGCGGACGCGATCTGGCTTGCCCGCAACCTCGCCGAGCTGATCGATTCCATCGAAACCGAGGATCTCGACTGGTCGGAACTGTCGAAGCTCGATACCGGCGACTATGCCGCCTGGTGGCAGCTGACCGCGGAGTTTCTGCAGATCGCCAGCGCCTTCTGGCCGGCGCGGCTTTCCGAACTGGGCAAATCGTCGCCGGCGCGGCACAGAAACGCCATTCTCAGGGCCGAAGCGGCCCGGCTTTCGGCGGCAAAACCTAGCGGGCCGGTCATCATCGCCGGGTCGACGGGTTCGGTTCCGGCAACCGCCGATCTGATTGCTGCCGTCGCCGATCTGCCCGAAGGCGTCATCGTGCTTCCAGGCCTCGATCTCGCCATGCCCGAAGGACATTGGCAGATGGTCGCGCCGGAACCGGCGCCGGGCCAGCATGCCAATCCCGCAAGCCGGAGCCATCCGCAATACGGGCTGTCGTCGCTGCTGAAGAGGCTAAGGCTGACACGGGCCGATGTCAGCATCCTTGACAGACCGGGGGCCGATCTTGACCGGCGCGCCGAAATCCTGTCCCGGGCGCTTGCCCCGGCAGAGGCGACCAGCGACTGGGGAACATGGAAGAGCGAGCTGCCCGCGGGAGCGCTGACTTCGGCCTTCAACGACGTTGCGCTGATCGAAGCCGCCAACGAGCGCGAGGAAGCAACCGCGATTGCCGTCGCGCTCAGACTGGCGCTGGAACGGCCGGGGCAGGACGGCGAGAGCCGGGCAGCCCTGATCACGCCGGACCGCAACCTCGCCCGTCGGGTGATGGCGGAGCTTTCCCGCTTCGGCATCCTCGCCGATGATTCGGCCGGCACGCCGCTTTCGGCCACGCCGCAAGGCACGCTTCTGCAATTGCTGCTGGAGGCGGCACTGCGGCCGGGTGATCCGGTCGCGACCGTCGCTCTGCTCAAACATCCCCTGGCCCGCTTCGGCCTTGAACGCGACACCCTGATTTCCGCCACCGAGGCGCTCGAGCTGCTGGCGTTGCGCGGCGGCGTGACCGAGGTGGATATCAGCACGCTTGAGGTGCTTCTGACCCATCAGCTTGCCGAACAGGCCCTGGACCGGCACGCACCGCAATGGCGAAAGGCGCTTCCCGCCGACGCCGCCAATGCCGCATCCGAGCTTGCCCGCCGGATTACCCGGGCGACCGAGCCTCTCGCCTCTGCGCTCTTCCGGCACCGGCCCGAAGATCGCGGCAAGACAGCGAGTTTCACGCTGTCCGAATGGGCCGAGCGAACCGGTCGCGCTCTCGAAGCGGTCGCGGCCGATCCGCAGGGCAATCTTGCCGATCTCTGGTCGAACGAGGCGGGGGACGCGCTTGCCTCCCTTCTCGGCGAAGTGATCGACACGGACGGGCAGATGGAGGCCGACGGGCCGCAATGGATCGACATCATGGCCGCGCTCGCCGCCGGCCATGCGGTGAAACCACGGGCGCTCAGCCATCCCAGGTTGTTCATCTTCGGCACGCTGGAAGCCCGGCTGCAGAGCGTCGATACGCTGATCCTCGGCGGGCTGAACGAAGGCTCATGGCCCGGGCAGAGCGCCAACAACCCCTTCATTCCGCGAATGATGAAGACGGAGATCGGGCTAGAACCGCCGGAGCGGCGCATCGGCCAGCTGGCGCATGATTTCGAGATGGCGAACGGCACCTGCCACCTGATCTATTCCAGGGCGCTGCGCCAGGGCTCGACGCCGACGGTCGCCTCGCGCTGGCTGCAGCGGCTGCTGGCGCTGGGCGGGGAGGCGTTCGAAGCGGAACTCAAGGGGCGCGGCACCCGGTTCCTGCAATGGGCCGGCCTCATCGATCGTGGAGAGAGCCAGGCGCCGGCGCAGCGGCCCTCGCCGAAACCGCCGCTGGCGCTGCAGCCGAAATCCTATTCCTTCAGCGAGGTCGGACGGCTACGCCGCGATCCCTATGCCATCTATGCCCGCCGCATCCTGCGGCTCGATCCGGTCGACGCGTTCAATCGCGATCCCGGAGCAGCCGAACGCGGTACGCTTTATCACACGATCATCGACCGGTTCATCCGCGCGGCCCATGTCGCCGGCACGCCGGAGGCGGCAGCGGCGATGGAGCAGATTCTGACCGAGCTGTTCGACATGGAAAAGCTGCCGCCGCATATCGATGCCGTCTGGCGGCCGCGCTTTCGCGAAGTGGCGCGCGCCTTCCTCGAATGGGAGGCCGGACGACGGCCAGCCATCCGCCGGACACTGACGGAGGTGCGCGGCGGCGTGGAGCTGGAGGCGATCAATATCCGGCTCAACGGTGTCGCCGACCGGATCGACATCACCGGGCCGAACGCCGCCGATATCATCGACTACAAGACCGGCTACAACCCCTCGCCGGCGCAGGCACGCGCGCTTCTCGATCCGCAGCTCGCGCTGGAAGCCGCGGCCTTGCGCGCCGGCGCCTTTCGCGATGCCGGCAGCCTGACGCCGCAGGATCTTCTCTATGTCCGCCTGCGTCCCGGAAGCCGGTTCCAGGTCGATATGGTCAACAATGAAAACGCCGCCCGCAGCGACAAGGCGAAATCGGCGATCGACCTTGCCGAGGAATCGGTCGACCAGCTGGTCAAGTTCGTCAGCTTGCTACAATCCGGCGAAAAGGGCTTTACCTCGCGGCTCATTCCGGCACAGCAATTTGATTTCGGCGGCGACTACGATCATCTCGCCCGCGTCTCCGAATGGTCGACGGCCGAGAATGAGGAAGGTGGCGGCGATGAGTGAGGTGAGCGACCTTCCTGATAGCGACGATCCCGGGGCCTGGATCGGCTGGACCACCATCCAGCAGGCGATCGCCTCCGACCCGGTGCGCTCGGCATGGGTTTCGGCCAATGCCGGTTCCGGCAAGACGCATGTCCTAACCCAGCGCGTCATCCGGCTTCTGCTCGCCGGCGCGCGGCCTTCGGCCATTCTCTGCCTCACCTACACCAAGGCCGCGGCTTCGGAAATGTCGAACCGCGTCTTCGAACGGCTGGCCGACTGGGTGGTGCTTGACGATGACGATCTCAGCCGGCGGATCATGCAGATCGAAGGTACGGCGCCCGACCGGATAAAACTGGCCGAGGCCCGGCGGCTGTTTGCCAAGGCGCTGGAGACGCCGGGGGGCTTGAAGATCCAGACGATCCACGCCTTTTGCGAGGCGCTGCTGCATCAGTTCCCGCTGGAGGCCAATGTCGCCGGGCATTTCTCCGTTCTCGACGATCGCGCCGCCGCGGCGCTGCTTTCCGATGCACGCCGGGCGCTGCTGACGGCGACCGCGCCGGAAGAAGGAAGCGCCCTTGCAGAGGCTTTCGCTTCCGTGCTCAATCTCGGCGACGAATCCGGCCTGGAGAACCTGCTCGGCGACATTGTCGCCAACCGCAACGCCATCCGCCGTTTCACCGCCGCGGCCGAACAGCAGGGCGGCGTGGACGTGGTCCTGCGCAAAAGGCTCGGTCTCGCCGCCGGTGACACCGAGAAAGGGATCGCGGCGCAATATTGGCCGCTGCCGGGACTTTCGGGCGGCACGCTGGAACTTTATCTGTCGCTGGCCGACCAAAAGGGCGGCGCCAAGGCGCAGGAGGTTGCCTATGGCCTCAGACTCGCCGGCCGGGAGCCGGATGACGCCAGACGCGCCGCGATGCTCGAGAAAATTTTCCTGACGGCCAAGGGCGAGCCGAAAACGGATTCGCAGTTCCTGGTCAAGGCCATGCTTGCCGAAGCCCCGCAATTAACCGAGGCCGTCGCCGCCGCCCGCGCGCATGTCGCGGCAAGCCGCGACCGGCTGAAACTGATGCGGATGCATGGCGCCACGCAGGCCGCGCTCGTGCTCGCCGACCGGCTGAATCACGATTACGAGGAATTGAAGAAGCAGCGCAGCCAACTCGATTTCGAGGACCTGATCACCCGCACCGCCGACCTGTTGACGAAGAGCGGCGTCGGTCCCTGGATCCATTACAAGCTCGACCGCGGTATCGATCATATCCTCGTCGACGAGGCGCAGGATACCAGTCCGATCCAATGGAGCGTCATCCAGTCGCTCGCCGAGGATTTCTTCTCCGGCGAGAGCGCCCGGCCGATCGTGCGCACGCTGTTTGCCGTCGGCGACGAGAAACAGTCGATCTATTCTTTTCAGGGGGCGCGGCCCGAGCGTTTTTCCGAAGAGAGCGACCGGACGCGGCGGCGAGTCTCCGACAGCGGCCAGAGCTTTTCTTCCGTGCGGTTGCCGCTCTCCTTCCGCTCGACCGCCGACGTGCTCGAGGCCGTCGACGAGATTTTCAGGACAGCCGACAATGCGCGCGGCCTCAGCGCCGTCGGCGAGCCGGTCGTGCATCGTTCCAGCCGCATCGGACATCCCGGCGCCGTCGACCTCTGGGAAATGGTCGCGCCGGAAGCGGTGGTGAAGGAAGAGGATTGGACGGCGCCCTTCGATGCGACGCCGGAAAGCGCGCCGGCCGCAATCCTGGCGCGACGGATCGCCCATTCGATCGGCGCGCTGGTCGGCCGTGAAACGATCGTCGACAAAGGCAAGGAGCGGTTGATCGAGGCCGGCGATATTCTTGTGCTGGTGCGCAAGCGCGACGCCTTCGTCAACGCGTTGACGCGCGCCTTGAAGCGTCGCGGCGACATTCCCGTCGCCGGCGCCGACAGGCTGGTGCTGACCAGCCATATCGCCGTGCAGGATCTGCTCGCACTCGGCCGCTTCCTGCTCCTGCCGCAAGACGACCTTTCGCTCGCCGCCGTGCTCAAGAGCCCGCTTTTCGATCTCTCCGAGGAGGACATCTTTGCAGCCGCGGCACTGCGGGGCGACAATGAGAGCGTCTGGAGCCATCTCAAGAAATTCGCCGCCGACGGTAATGAGCGTTTCCGCGCGGCGGTCGAAAAGCTGGAACTGTTCCTCCGGCAGTCGAAAAACCTTTCGGTGCATGATTTCTATGCGCGCCTGCTGGGCAGCCACGGCGGACGGCGGCAGTTTCTTGCCCGCCTCGGCACCGAAGTCAGCGATATCCTCGACGAATTCCTGACCTTCACCCTCGACCATGAGAGCGCCGGCCTTCCCGGGCTGCAATCCTTCGTCTCGACGCTCGAGCTCGAAGCACCCGAGGTGAAACGCGAGCAGGACAAGGGGCGCAACGAGGTCAGGATCATGACCGTGCATGCCTCAAAGGGTCTTGAAGCACCGATCGTTTTCCTGGTCGACGGCGGCTCCAAGGCCTTCACGCATACGCATCTGCCGAAGCTTCGCCTGATCGAAACAGACCCGGACGAACCGCCGATGCCCGCCTGGGTTCCCGTCGCCGACCTCGCCAATTCGCTGACGCAGAACGATGGAGCGCGAATCCAGATACTGGCCGAGGAGGAGTATCGCCGGCTGCTCTATGTCGCCATGACGCGGGCCGCCGACCGGCTGGTCGTCTGCGGCTATCGCGGCGTGCGCGCCAACAACGACAGCTGGCATATGATGATTTCCACCGCGCTCAGCGAAGGCCATCCGCATGTGGAGGCGGCCAGCTTCTCCGACCCCGACGGGGAATGGCCGGGCATCCGATGGCGCGTGCCGCGGGTGGAGCGGCGCTTCGAGCGTATCAGCCGCAGCGAGGCGCGCGACAACGAAGAGGCATTGCCTGCGGGCCTGCTGCAGCCATTGCCGCCACAGGCGGAACTGCCCCGGCCCCTCAGCCCTTCCGGCGCCGGGACGATCATCGACGAAGACGAAGGCGGCCTGGTTGTCGCTTCGCCGCTCTTTTCCGAGAAGCCACGCAGCGATCGCTCGCTGGAGAAAGGCAGGCTGCTGCATCGCATGCTGCAGGCGCTTCCCGATATTCCGCCGGAGGAGCGGCCCGGTGCGGCGCAGCGTTACGGCGAACGGGCGGCCCGTTTCTGGCCGGAGGCCGAACGGCGCAAGCTGGTCGATTCGGTTCTGAAACTATTGGACGAGAAGGACTTGCAGCCCGTCCTCGGGGAGCAGGCCCGGCCTGAGGTCTCGATCATGGGGACATTGATGCTCGACGGCAGACGCTATGCCGTTTCCGGCCGCATCGACCGGCTGGCCGTCCTTGCCGATCGCGTCGTCATTCTCGATTACAAAACCAATCGGGTGCCGCCGGCGACCGAGGAGACCATCCCCTTCGCGCACCGGGCCCAGCTGGCGATCTATCGCGAGATCCTGGCGCCGCTCTATCCCGGCAAGCGCATCGACTGCATGCTCGTCTATACCGAGAATGCCTCGCTCTACACGCTGAGCGAAAAGGCGCTTGGTTTGGCGCTTGCAGGACTGAAGACAAAGTGAAATACCGGACATTGAAAATTCGGCACCGCACCATCACATGTGGTTCAACACCCAATTCCTCCAAAGGAGCAGCCCATGGCTACCGTGAAAGTCGATATCAATAACTTCCAGTCGGAAGTCCTGGAATCCGCAGAACCCGTCGTCGTCGATTTTTGGGCTGAATGGTGCGGCCCGTGCAAGATGATTGCTCCGAGCCTCGAAGAAATCGCCGTCGAGATGAAAGGCAAGGTCAAGGTGGCCAAGCTGAATATCGACGAGAATCCGGAGCTTGCCGCGCAGTTCGGCGTGCGCTCCATTCCGACCCTTGCAATCTTCAAAGGCGGCGAAGTCGCCGATATCTCGGTCGGCGCCAAGCCGAAGACCGCGCTTTCGAACTGGATTTCGAACGCTGCCTGATTGATATATTCTGATTATCAGATTGACGAAAAGCCCGGCGTCGACCGGGCTTTTCTAATGCACTGCGCTCATTTCGGCGGCGTGCCGTTGTCGGAAAGCACGTCGCCGACGAGGTAGAGAGAACCGCCGACGAGGATGCGCGGCGGCAGCGCCTGTGGATCGGTAACGGCTTTTATGGCTTCGAGCGCCTCGCCGACCGTCGACATCGGTTCGGCAACCAAACCGGCATCATAGGCAGCATTCGACAAGATCACCGGATCGATCATTGCATCGCTGCCGCGGATCGGCACGCAGAAAACCTTCTCGACCAGCCCGGCGAAGGCCTTGAAATAGCCGACCGGATCCTTGGTGTTGATCATGCCGATGATCAGGAACAGCGGCCGAGACTGGCGTTCCTCGAAATTGGCCATGGCTTCGGCGATCACTTCGCCGGCACCGGGATTATGCCCGCCATCGACCCAGATCTCGGCGCCGGCGGGCGCATGCTGCAGCAGCCGACCATCGCCCAGACGCTGCAGCCGGCCGGGCCATTCGACCGAATTCATCGCCTTTTCCATCATCGTCTCGGTGACGGTGAAACCCGCAGCCTTGACGGCGCGGATAGCGGCAGCGGCATTGGCATATTGATGGCGGCCGGGAAGGCGCGGCAGCGGCAGGTCGGCAAGCCCGTATTCGTCCTGATAAACGAGCCGGCCATATTCCTCATGCGCCATGAAATCCTGCCCGAAAACGGCGCTCGGGCAATGCAGCCGCTCGGCCGTCGACATCAGGACATCGAGTGCGGCGTCATATTCCTGGTGGCCGATGACGACAGGCAATCCCGGCTTCATGATGCCGGCCTTTTCAGCCGCGATCAGCTCGACCCTGTCGCCGAGATAGGGCTGGTGATCGAGCGAGATCGGCATGATCACCGAAACAGCCGGATCGGAAATGACATTGGTGGCATCGAACCGGCCGCCGAGACCGACTTCGATGATCGCCGCGTCGGCCGGATGCTCGGAAAACAGAATGAAGGTGACCGCCGTCAGGATCTCGAAGACGGTGATGTGCTGACCGGCATTGGCATCGGCAACACGGCGCACGGCCTCTGCAAACACGGCATCATCGACGAGCTGTCCGCGTCCGCCCGCCACACCGATGCGATAACGCTCATGCCAATTGACGAGATGCGGCGAGGTGTGAACATGGGCGCTGTAGCCGCCGGCTTCGAGCAAAGCCCGGCAGAAGGCGGTGACAGACCCCTTGCCGTTGGTGCCGGCGACATGGATCACCGGCGGCAATTTCCTGTGCGGATTGCCGAGTTGATCGAGAAGACGAGTGATGCGATCGAGCGACAGATCGAACCCCTTGGGATGCAATCCCATGAGTTTTTCGATCTCTTGCGCTGCCTCACTCACCGCGGTTTGGCCTCTGGGTATCAATTCGGCACCCCGCCTGCTTGTCGGTTATCAGGCGCTCGCCGCCAGAGCGATGGCGCCGCCATTCATGTCATTGGCCGCCGAGACGGGCTTCTTCGTCAGGATCTTCAGCAGGCGCGCCAGGGTTTCCGGAATATCGTGACGCTTGACGACCATGTCGACCATACCATGTTCCAGCAGATATTCGGAGGTCTGGAAGCCCTCCGGCAGCTTCTCACGCAGCGTCTGCTCAATGACGCGCTTGCCGGCAAAGCCGATTTCGGCGCCGGGCTCGGCCAGATGGATATCTCCGAGCATGGCGTAGGAGGCGGTCACGCCGCCGGTCGTCGGGTTGGTCAGCACGACAACATAGGGCTGGCCGGATTCCTTCAGCAGGTCGACGGCGACCGTCGTACGCGGCAGCTGCATCAGCGAGAGAATGCCTTCCTGCATGCGCGCGCCGCCGGAGGCGGGGAACATTACCAGCGGGCACTTTTCCAACGTCGCACGTTCGAACGCCTTGACGATCGCCTCGCCGGCGGCAATGCCGAGCGAACCGCCGATAAAGTTGAACTCGTGCACGACGGCGACGAGCTTCAGCCCCCGCACCTTGCCGAGACCGGCAAGGATCGTGTCCTCCTGTTCGGTCTTCAGCCGGCTGTCGCGCAGGCGATCGATATATTTCTTGGAATCGCGGAACTTCAGCGGGTCCTGGGCGACCTTCGGCTGCGGCAGCGATTCATATTCGCCATTGTCGAAGAGATCGGCCAAACGCGCCTTGGCCGGCATCTTCATGTGATAACCGGATGCCGGAATGACCCATTTGTTGGATTCGAGATCCTTATGAAAGACCATTTCACCCGTTTCCGGGCACTTGATCCAGAGGTTCTCCGGCACTTCGCGACGGCCCAGCATGGAATTGATCCGCGGGCGAACGTAGTTGGTGATCCAGTTCAACTCGAATACTCCTGATTGACAAGTGCCAATGTGGGAAAACTATTCGGCAGCAACAAGGCGCGCCGAACGGGTTCCTGATGAGAGGCCGCGCACCAGCGTTGCGACCGCCTGAACCGTGTCCGCCGTGGCCTTGCCGTCCTTGGTCAGGCTGGTGGCGACCTGATTGACGATGGCGGTGCCGACGACGACGCCGTCGGCCGAACCGCCGATGACCTTGGCATGTTCCGCCGTCTTGACGCCGAAGCCGACGCAGACGGGCAGCTCGGTATGCTGCTTGATGCGCTGGACGGCGCCCGAAACCAGCGACGGATCGGGCAGCGCCGAACCGGTGATGCCGTTCATCGAGACGTAGTAGACGAAGCCCGAGGTATTCTTCAACACTGTCGGCAGGCGCTTCTCGTCGGTGGTCGGCGTTGCCAGGCGGATGAAATTGATGCCCTTGCGGATCGCCGGAATGCAGAGTTCGTCATCCATCTCGGGCGGCAGGTCGACGACGATCAGGCCGTCGATGCCGGCGGCGAGCGCATCATCAAGGAATTTTTCGACGCCGTAGATGTAGATCGGATTGTAATAGCCCATCATCACGATCGGCGTCGCATCGTCGGTCTTGCGGAAATCGGCGGCCAGCTGCAGCGTCTTCTTCAGCGTCTGGCCGCCCTTCAGGGCGCGCTGGCCGGCCAGCTGAATCGCCGGGCCGTCAGCCATCGGATCGGAAAAGGGCATGCCGAGCTCGATGATGTCGGAACCCGCCTCCGGCAGCGCCTTCATGATGCCGAGAGAAGTATCGTAGTCGGGATCGCCGCCCATGAAATAGGTCACAAGCGCCGGACGGCCCTCGGCCTTCAGCTCGGCAAAGCGTTTGTCCATGCGTGCGGTCATGTCTTACAGTCCCATTCCCAGAATCTTGCCGACGGTGAAGATATCCTTGTCGCCGCGGCCGGAGAGGTTCATCAGGATGATCTCGTCCTTGCCCATCGTCGGCGCGCGCTTGATCACCTCGGCAATCGCATGCGCGGCCTCGAGCGCCGGGATGATGCCTTCGAGGCGGGTCAGGGTCTGGAAGGCTTCGAGCGCTTCGTGATCCATGATCGGCACATAATCGACGCGGCCGATATCGCTGAGCCACGAATGTTCCGGGCCGATGCCGGGATAATCGAGACCGGCCGAAATCGAGTGGCCTTCCTTGATCTGGCCGTCACCGTCCTGCAGCAGATAGGTGCGGTTGCCGTGCAGCACGCCCGGCGTGCCGGCAGTGATCGAGGCGCAATGTTCATCGCCCTGCAGGCCCTTGCCGCCGGCTTCGACACCGACGATCTTGACGGAGGAATCGTCGAGGAAGGGGTGGAAGATGCCGATCGCATTTGAGCCGCCTCCGACGGCAGCGACGACGAGATCCGGCAGACGGCCTTCGGCCGCCAGCATCTGCTCTTTCGCCTCCGTGCCGATCACCGACTGGAAGTCACGGACCATCTCCGGATAGGGATGCGGGCCGGCCGCCGTGCCGATCAGGTAATAGGTATCCTCGACATTGGTCACCCAATCGCGGAGCGCCTCGTTCATGGCGTCTTTCAGCGTGCCGCTGCCTGCCGTCACCGGCTTCACTTCGGCGCCGAGCAGCTTCATGCGGAAAACGTTCGGCGCCTGACGTTCGACGTCGGTGGCGCCCATGTAGACGACGCAGGGAAGGCCGAAGCGGGCGGCAACGGTGGCGGAGGCGACACCGTGCTGGCCGGCGCCGGTTTCGGCGATGATGCGGGTCTTGCCCATGCGCTTGGCGAGCAGGATCTGGCCGATGCAATTGTTGATCTTGTGCGAACCGGTGTGGTTCAGCTCTTCGCGCTTGAAATAGATCTTCGCGCCGCCGAGTTCGGCCGTCAGCCGCTCGGCGAAATAAAGCGGGCTCGGGCGGCCGATGTAGTGCGCGCCGAGATGCTTCAATTCAGCCTGAAAGACCGGATCGGTCTTCGCCTTGTTCCACTCGTCCTGCAGGTCGAGGATCAGCGGCATCAATGTTTCGGCAACGAAACGACCGCCGTAAATGCCGAAGCGGCCGTCTTCGTCAGGCCCGGAACGGAAGGAATTCGGTTTAGGCGTCTCGTTCACTCTCAACTCCCTGAGGCCATGACAGGCGCATCCGCCTTTTCGACCGCATCGAAAAATTCATCGATCAATGCAACGCTTTTTACGCCGGGCTCGGTTTCGACACCCGAGGAGACGTCGATACCACGCGCCTTGGTCTTCACAAGCGCATCCGCGACATTGTTCTTGTTCAGGCCGCCGGAAAGCATGTAGTCGATGCTCTCGTCGATCCAACCGAGAAGGCTCCAGTCGAAGGAAATACCGTTGCCACCCGGCAGTTCGGAACCCTTCGGCGCTTTCGCATCGAACAGGAAACGGTCGGCGATACCGATATAGGCCTCGACCCGCTTCAGATCGTCGGCCGTGCGCACCGAAAAGACCTTCATGACCGGCAAGCCATAGAGCGCCTTTATAGTCAGCACGTGTTCGGGGCTTTCGTTGCCGTGGAGCTGCAGAATATCCGGCTTCAACAGCGAGACGATCTCGTCCAGCTCGTCATTGGTGGGATCGACGACGACGGCGACGATCTTCGCCTTGCCACGCGCCGGCTCGGCAAGTTTTGCCGCCAGGTCCGGCTCGATGTAGCGCGGACTCTTTTCAAAGAAGATAAAACCGATATGGGTCGCGCCGCGTTTCAGCGCGCGATCAATCGCTTCCGGCGTCTTCAAGCCACAGATTTTGATATCCGGTTTCATGGCAGCGAAGTGACACGAAATGCGGCAAGAGTCGAGCCAATTTGCATGGGAAGCTGTATTTAGCGCGGCTTTCGACTAATCAAAATCAATGGCGTGCAGCTGGCTGCCATGCCGCTTCAGCCAGGCTTTCGCCTCCTCCATCCCGGGGCAAAGCTTTTTACACAACGCCCAGAAGCGCGGCCCGTGGTTCATCTCCTTGAGATGGGCGACCTCATGAGCCGCAAGATAATCGATCACCGCAGGCGGCGCCATGACGATCCGCCAGGAAAAACTCAAATTTCCCTCCGACGAGCAGGAACCCCAGCGGCTGCGGGTATCCTTCATCGAGATCGAGCGGATCGGCGCCCGGATGGTTGCGGCATGCATCGCTGCCAGTTTCTCGAGATCGGTGCGCGCCTCCTTCTTGAGAAACGCCGCGACACGCCGCCCCATATGCTCCGGCATGCCGCTGACGCGCAGGACCGGTCCGTTCTCCGCCAAGACCGCTTCCGTCAGTCCGCGCAGGCTGCCGGAATGTTCGATCCGATGGGAAACGCCGCGCAAGAGAATCTTGCCGCCATCGCGCAGGCCGCCATCGGTCGAGAATTTGGCAAGCTTGGTGAGCAGCCAGCCTTGGTGACGGTCAAGGAAGGCATTGACCTCGCGTGGTGCAAGCCCTTTCGGAACCGTCATCTTCAAGGCCCGGCCGCCCGGCTCGATGCGCAGCGTAATGCGCGTCGCCTGTTCATGATGCTTGATGGTGAGAGGCATCAGCCGGCCGGCGACATCAAGCGTTCGCGTTTCGGGCGGAGCCGGCTTGCGCGCCTTTGGCCGTGTTTTCAGAAGCGGAAACATGGGTGTTTTCTATACGATTCGCCGGCGAATCTAAACGATTGCCCGGCGGGCAGACATGGAAAAACCGGCATCGGTCAAGATGCCGGTCATCGCTTCATCACTCAACCGCTTACGGCGTCTGAAATTCCGCGACCGGGCCGCCGTTATCGTCGCGCTTGGCATTCCTGCGGTCACGCATGAAACGATCGAACTCTTCCTGATCCTTGGCGCGGCGAAGTTCGCGCATATAGGTATCGAATTCCTCGCGCATTTCGTCGAGCTTGCGGCGCTCTTCCTCGATCCGGTCGAGTTCAGCCTTGCGCCAGTCGTCGAAGGCGACATTGCCGGTCGAGAAATGCGGCCGGTGATGGCCATGCGAACGGCGGCAGGAGGCAAAGAAGCCGTCGGTCGCCTGGTTTACGTCGCGCTTGAAGCCGCGCAGACGCTCGCCGAAGATGATGTAGGCAAGCATGGCCAGACCCAGAGGCCAGAAAACCATGAAGCCGAGAATCATCAGGGCAATGGTAGCCGGAGTCCAATCCGGTCGAAGCAATGCTGACTGGTTCATCGTGCGGTATCCTCGCGTTCTGCGCCCGGCAAGATGCCGAACGCTGAAATCGATGTGGTTACCGCAATAGCAGGCTTCAAGACGATTGCCCGCAAAATCGGACAAGGTCTTGAATCCATTTTTCTAATTCAGCTGGCCCTGATTTACGCCGTCCGGCCGCCCTTGATGACGCGCGGCACCGGGCGGCGCTTGACCGCGGCACGCGAATGCTGGCGGACGAAATTGACGATGCGCGGCGCGATCTCGCGGCGAAAACGCGAGCCATTGAAAACACCATAATGGCCGACATCCGGCTGGAGATAATGCATGCGCATATCTTCGGGAATGTTCACGCAGATGGTTTGCGCCGCCTTGGTCTGGCCGACGCCCGAGATGTCGTCATTCTCGCCTTCGACGGTCAGAAGCGCGACGTTGCGGATCGCCGCGGCATCGACGCGTTTGCCGCGATGCATCAATTCGCCCTTCGGGAGCGAATGCTTCATGAAGACCTGCTCGACCGTCTGCAGGTAGAATTCGGCCGTCAAATCCATCACCGCCAGATATTCGTCGTAGAAATCGCGATGTTTTTCCGGTTCGCCGTCGTTCTTCACGAGGTGCATGAAGAATTCCTTGTGGGCGACGAGGTGCCGGTCGAGGTTCATCGACATGAAGCCCGAAAGCTGCAGGAATCCCGGATAGACAGGCCGCATGAAGCCCGGCTGCGGCCAGGGAACATTCATGATGACATTGTCGGAAAACCACTGCAGCGACCGTTCCTGGGCGAGCTTGTTGACGGCGGTCGGATTGATGCGCGTATCGATCGGGCCGCCCATCAGCGTCATCGAGGATGGCGAGAGCGGATCGTTGGCTTCCTCCATCACCGCGGCTGCGACCAGCACCGGGACGGAGGGCTGACAGACGGCGATCACATGGGTGTCGTGACCAAGAAAATGCAGCATCTCGATGATGTAATCGACATAATCGTCGAAATCGAACGTGCCTTCCGTCATCGGCACCATACGGGCGTCGATCCAGTCGGTGATGTAGACATCGGCGCTCGGCAACAGCGCCTCGACCGTGCCGCGCAATAGCGTCGCATAGTGACCGGACATCGGCGCCACGATCAGGATGCGCGGGTCGCTCGCGCGGCCGGGCGGAACGTTCCGCGCGAAATGCAGCAGATTGCAGAAAGAGCGCGACCAGACGACCTCTTCACGCACGGAAACCGTCTGGTCCTCGATCGTCGTCTGCTTCAAGCCGAATTCCGGCTTGCCGTAGCGGCGTGTCGTGCGCTCGAACATTTCGAGGCTTGCCGCCATCGTGCGGCCGAACGGGGTGTGGGCAAACGGGTTCAGCGGATTGGCATAGGCAAAACGCATGATATCCGCCGCGGCGCGAAACGGCGCCATGGCAGCATGATTCAATTCATAAAGCTGATAAAACATACAAGGCGCCGCCTTTCTCTATCGAAAAGATGACGTCGATTGATAGACATCGAATCTTTCCGCACGCTGGCACGTAACGCAGACTAACAGGTTTTTGTTGCACAGCAACATGGACGTGCCGAACCTGCACAGGAAATGCCAGAGTGTTGATCCCTGGCATCACCATAGAACTGAAAGCTTAAGCTTCAGCGTAATGAGTGTCGTTAACGATCGGCGACGAAGCTCTGCTTCTGGCTGCCGAGGCCTTCGATGCCGAGCTCGACGACATCGCCGTCCCGGAGATAGCGCGGCGGCTTCATGCCCATGCCGACACCGGGCGGCGTGCCCGTCGAGATGACGTCGCCCGGATGCAGCGACATGAACTGGCTGAGATAGGAAACAATGTGGGCGACGCCGTAGACCATCGTCCTCGAGGAGCCGTTCTGCATCGTCTGGCCGTTGACCTTCAACCACATGCCGAGGTTCTGCGGGTCGGCGATCTCGTCCTTGGTCACAAGCCAGGGGCCGATCGGTCCGAACGTGTCGCAGGACTTGCCCTTGGTCCACTGACCGGCGCGTTCCGTCTGGAAGGCGCGTTCGGAAACGTCGTGCGACACGCAGTAACCGGCGACGTAGTCGAGCGCGTCGGCTTCGCTGACATATTTCGCGGTCTTGCCGATGACAACGCCGAGTTCGACTTCCCAATCGGTCTTTTCCGAACCGCGCGGGATGAGAACGGTGTCGTTCGGGCCTGTTATGGCCGACGTCGCCTTCATGAAGATCACCGGCTCCGGCGGCACGGTGGCGCCGGTTTCGGCGGCGTGGTCGGAGAAATTGAGGCCGATGCAGATGAATTTGCCGGTGCCGGCAACGCAAGCGCCGATGCGGCCAGCGCTGAGTTCGGGAAGGCTGTTCGGATCGATCGCCGCGATCTTTGCCAGGCCCGCCGGCGAGATTGCCTCGCCGCCGATATCGGCGACATGACCGGAGAGATCGCGGATTTTGCCATCGGCATCGAGAAGTGCCGGTTTTTCCCGACCTGTTTCGCCAACACGCATCAGCTTCATGGAATTCCTCCTCATCAAAAACGAAGTTGCGATCACCTATGAACGAATTATTCATCGGTGTCATTACGGCTTTGCCGGGAAGCGGTACGGCCTTCTAGAAAATTTCAGACAAGTCAGGACCGGCGGGAACGATCTTCGTCGGATTAAGGCTTTCCACCGAGTAGTAGCCGCGCTTGATATGATCGAGATTGACCGTCTGAGCGATGCCCGGCCAATCGAGCATGCGGCGGCAGAAGGCGCGCAGATTGGCATAATCCGACAGCCGGCGCAGATTGCATTTGAAGATGCCGTGATAGGCGGCATCGAAGCGCACCAGCGTCACGAAAAGCCGGATATCGCTTTCCGTCGGATGATCGGCAAAGAGAAACGCCCGGCCCTCGACCTGCGGTTCGACCCAGTCAAGGCAGGAGAAGACATCGGCGAAAGCTTCCTCGTAGGCGATCTGCGTGGTGGCGAAACCGGCGCGATAGACGCCGTTGTTGAGGGCGGGATAGATGCGGTCGTTGAAAGCATCGATCTCGCTGCGTTTCTCCATGGGGTAGAGATCGATCGAATGTTTTGCCAGATCGCCGAAGCCGTCGTTCAGCATCCGCAGGATATCGGCGGATTCGTTGTTGACGATGGTCTGAGCCTGCTTGTCCCAGAGAACCGGGACGGTGGCCCGACCGGTGAAATCCGGCGCCGCCCGTGTGTAGATTTCATGCATATAGGTCGTGCCGTTGACGTGATCCTGCGTCGCACCGGGATAGTCGCCGAAGCGCCAGCCCTGTTTTGTCAGCACCGGTTCGACAACGGAAACGGAGATGACCTCTTCCAGACCCTTGAGCATGCGGCCGATCAGGGTGCGCGAGGCCCAGGGGCAGATATAAGCGACATAGAGATGGTAGCGGCCGGCACTGGCTTTAAAACCGCCCTCGCCCGTCGGCCCCGCGCTGCCGTCCGGCGTCACCCAGTTGCGGAAACTCGAGACCTGTCTGACGAAACCACCCTTTTCATCCTTTGCCTGAACGGGCTGCCAGTCTTCCGTCCATTTTCCCTTCACCAGCATGCGCAACTCTCCGATCGATTGACTGAAGGGTTCCTTATCCTGCTTCGACGCCGGCGTGAGGTTGCTTTTATGAAGACAGTCTGTGCACCGCAACTGTGACGACACTGCGCTTGCAAAGCGCTGCAAGGCAGGAATATGACTTTTCTGCAGTGCAAGATGAGATGGAGTTCGACATGCACCTCTCCAAGGCAACCGTGCGCACCGAACATGCGAGCCGCTATCTGCAGCAGCTTTGCAAACATTGGAGCCACAAGTTCAGCGTCGATTTCGACCCGCACAGGGGCCGGGTTCCGTTCAGCGACAGTGCTGAGGTGACCTTTGCCGCCGATGATGCGGGCCTGACCATAATGCTTTCCGTCGCCGATCCCGCCCAGCAGGCAAGGATGCAGGGCGTCATCGACGATCACCTGAAGCGCTTCGCCTTTCGCGAGGAACTCGACATCGTCTGGACGGACTGACCCGAACCTGATCCGAAATTCTGCCCCCCGACCCCGGAACATGCATGACGAAGAGCAATAACCGCGAATCCCAATATCCGATCGATCCGATGTTTCTCGATCGCTGGTCGCCGCGCGCCTTCACCGGCGAGATCATCGAGGAGGCACAGCTTCTCAGCCTGCTCGACGCCGCCCACTGGGCGCCGTCTTCTTCCAACCAGCAGCCCTGGCGCTTCGTCTATGCCCTGAAAGGTTCAGAACATTGGGAGAAATTCGTCGCATTGCTCGTCGATGCCAATCAGGAATGGGCGAAGAATGCATCAGCGCTGATCTTCGTCGTGTCGCGCAGCTTCACCGGAGCTGCCAGTTCCGGCGAGGAAAAGCCGAGCTACACGCATTCCTTCGATGCCGGCGCGGCATGGGGCCACCTGGCGCTGCAGGCGCGCCTCTCCGGTTTCTACGCCCATGGCATGGGCGGCATCAAACACGAAGACATCATGAAGACGTTCGGCATTCCCGCGGGGTACAGGGTCGAAGCGGGTGTCGCCGTCGGCCGCCTGGCCGATAAGGGTGTCCTTTCCGAACGCAACCAGGCGCGCGAATTCCCCAGCCAGCGCAAGCCGCTCTCCGAAGTCGCCTTCAACGGCCGTTTCGTCGCGAACTGAGCGAAACCGGACAAACAAAAGGCCCCGCGGTTCGAGGACAGCGGGGCCTTTTGCTGAAAAAATATGGATCAGATATCGAGGTTTGCGACGCTCAAGGCATTGTCCTGGATGAATTCGCGCCGCGGCTCGACCTCGTCACCCATCAGGCGGGCGAAGAGACCGTCGGCATCGGTGGCATCCGCGACCTTGACCTGCAGCAGCGAACGGACGTTCGGATCGAGCGTCGTTTCCCAGAGCTGTTCGGCGTTCATTTCGCCAAGCCCCTTGTAGCGCTGCATTGAGAGGCCCTTGCGGCCGCTGGCGAAGATCGCGTCAAGCAGGGCGCGCGGCCCCGAAATCTCGATGTCGCCTTCGCGCCGATGCAGCGACGGCGGCGTCTGGTAGATTTCCTTGAGACGTGACGTCAGCTGATCGATGTGCCGGGCGTCGGAGGAGCCGATCAGCGCCATGTCGAGCACGACGATTTCCTTGACACCGCGGACCATACGCTCGAGGCGCAGGCCGCCATCGCTGGTCAGATCGCCCTGCCAGCCGCGCTCGGTTTCCTCGGCGATGATGTCGAGACGGCTTGCCACCTCGCTCGCCAATGCCTGCGCTCTCGCCCGGTCGCTGACGAGTTCGGCATTGAGGGCGCCGGCGATTGCCGCCTGTTCGATGGCTGCACGATTGTAACGCGAATGGAGATTGTCGAGCAAAGCGCGCATGCGCAGCGCATCGAGGATGACTTCGCGCAGATCCTGGCCGGTGCGGACTTCGCCGCTGCCGAGCTTCAGCGCGGCATCTTCCAGGCCCTGGGCGATCAGATATTCCTCGAGCGCCTTTTCGTCCTTCAGATACTGCACCGACTTGCCGCGAGCGACCTTATAGAGCGGCGGCTGAGCAATATAGAGATGGCCGCGCTCGATCAGCTCCGGCATCTGGCGGAAGAAGAAGGTAAGCAGCAGGGTGCGGATATGAGCGCCGTCGACGTCGGCGTCCGTCATGATGATGATCTTGTGGTAGCGCAGCTTTTCGACGTTGAACTCGTCCTTGCCGATGCCGGTGCCGAGGGCGGTGATCAGCGTGCCGATTTCCTGGCTCGACAGCATCTTGTCGAAACGGGCGCGTTCGACGTTGAGGATCTTGCCGCGCAACGGCAGGATCGCCTGGTTTTCGCGCGACCGCCCCTGCTTGGCAGAGCCGCCGGCGGAATCGCCCTCGACCAGGAAAACTTCGGATTTTGCCGGATCGCGCTCGGAGCAGTCGGCAAGCTTGCCGGGCAGCGAGGCGATATCGAGGGCGCCCTTGCGGCGGGTCAATTCGCGGGCCTTGCGGGCTGCTTCGCGGGCGGCGGCGGCTTCGACGACCTTGCCGACGAGGATCTTGGCTTCGCTCGGATGCTCTTCGAACCAGGTGCTCAGCGCCTCGTTGACCAGACTTTCGACAACAGGACGGACTTCCGAGGAAACGAGCTTGTCCTTGGTCTGCGAGGAGAATTTCGGATCAGGCACCTTGACCGACAGAACCGCGGTCAGACCTTCGCGGCAATCTTCGCCCTGCAGCGTCACCTTTTCCTTTTTGGTGATGCCGGAATTGTCGGCATAGGAAACCACCTGGCGCGTCAAGGCCGCGCGGAAGCCGGCCATATGGGTGCCGCCGTCGCGCTGGGGAATATTGTTGGTGAAGCAGAGCACGTTCTCGTGATAGCTGTCATTCCACCACATCGCGACTTCGACGGTGATGCCGTCCTTTTCGCCGCGGATGGCGACCGGCTTGTCAACGAGCGGCTTCTTGGCGCGGTCGAGATAGGCGACGAAGGCCTCGAGGCCGCCGTCATAGCGTAGCTCTTCCTGCTTGATATCGGAATGGCGCCTGTCGGTCAGCAGGATGCGGACGCCCGAGTTGAGGAAGGCGAGTTCGCGCAGGCGATGTTCCAGCGTGCCGTAGTCGAATTCCGTCATGGTGAAAGTTTCGCTGCTCGGCATGAAGCTCACTTCGGTGCCGGTCTCGTCTGGCGCCTCGCCCGTGACCTTCAGCGGCGCATCGGCCACGCCATGGGTGAAGCTCATTTCATGGATCTTGCCATGGCGGCGGATCTTTAGTTTCAGCCAGACGGAAAGCGCGTTGACGACGGAAACGCCGACGCCGTGCAGACCGCCGGAGACCTTGTAGGAATTCTGGTCGAATTTGCCGCCGGCGTGCAGCTGCGTCATGATGACCTCGGCCGCCGACACGCCTTCACCGGTGTGGATGTCGGTCGGGATGCCGCGGCCGTTATCGGTGACGGTCACCGAACCATCCGGATTGAGGCTGACGGTGACGATGTCGGCATGGCCGGCCAGCGCTTCGTCGATCGCGTTGTCGACGACTTCATAGACCATGTGATGCAGGCCGGAGCCGTCGTCGGTATCGCCGATATACATGCCGGGGCGTTTGCGCACGGCATCGAGGCCCTTCAGGACCTTGATGGAATCTGCGCCATATTCGGTGCTTACGCCGTTTTCCGTCGCGGATGTATCGCTCATTCTGTCGAGATTTTCCCTGTTGTCGTAAAGCGGCGGCGCGCCTTGCGAATCACCGGCTTTCTTCACCCTCGTATATAGGTTTTTTGAGCCCGGTTCCCAATGGCAAGTCCCCTGAACAAGCCATAAAACAGGGGATTATGACGCTTTTCCGTCGCCTTTGCCGCCATTTTCTAGAAGAGCCGATAACCGGGCGATCTCAGCGCTGTCAAGCTCGCGGATCCGCCGGGCCAGCCGGTTGGCAAATTCGGTATATTCCGGCGGCAGGCCCGAGGTGTCGATGACGACGCGCGGGTCGGAGGAACGGGCGAGCAGGAACAGTTCCTCGGCCTCGTCCCAGATGATGTTGAAATAGCCGGCGATGCGCTGCAGCAGATCGAATGTCGGCAGACCGCGCTTGCCATGTTCGAGCGCCGAGAGATAAGCGGGAGAGACGTTCAGCGCTTCCGCCATCTCCTTCTGCGAGACGCCCTTGCGCGCCCTCAGCCGGCGAACCGCCTCGCCGAAGGGGGTCATGGCCTTTCCCCATGCCGCCGCGCCAGACGGATATAGAGCGCGCCCTCACCGCCATGATGCTGTGCGGCCTGTTCATAGGACGAAATCAGGTAGCGGAATTCCGGCTTCGAGAACCAGAGCGGCACGGCCCGCTTCAGCGCACCGGCGCTGCCCATCGAACTGCCCTTGCCGGTGATCACAAGCACGTGGCGCATGCCGCGCTCGTGGGCGCGGATCAGAAAATCGAGAAGGATGACATGGGCCTCGCTTTGCACCAGGCCGTGCAGGTCGATGCGCGCCTCCAGCGCCAGCCGGCCCTTGGCGATCTTGCGCTTGACCGGCTTTTCCAGCGGATGATGCACCCCGGCCGGCCGTTTCGACGCCGACGGCGTTGCCGGCTGGTCCGGCGTAAACGAGGCGGGCAGCTGCTTTTCGGCCTTCTCCCGTTCCGCCGCCGCTTCCGTCTCGGCGAGAAAGGTATCGAGTTCGCTGAGCTCACCTGCCTTGCCGGGCATCGGCCGCGTGCTGCGGGCAACCTTGCCCCAGAGGATCCTTTCATCGGCACTGAGCTTGCGATCCTTGGCCATCAGTCGAATCGTCCGGCGGCGGCGTTAGGAATGAGGATGGCGAAATCGGCGTCGTTGCGGACGGTGCCGGCTCGTTCTCCCGCCATATCCCCCGAGCCGGTGAAGATGTCGCCGCGCGCCGGCCCGACGATCGCCGAGCCGGTATCGAGCGCCAGCATCAGCCGGCCGAAGGCCCGGCCATCGTCGAGATGCGTGAGGCTTTCGGCGCGGATGAAAAAGGGAAAGCCGAAGGTATGGATCAGCCGGTCGACGGCCAGCGAGCGGCCGGCAAGAAGCGGCACCTTGGCGGCCGCGATCGGACCGGCCTCAGGATCGGCGACCGCCGCTTCCCGGAAGAAAATATAGGAGCGGTTGTGCCATAGCACTTCGTCCACCTGCTCGGGATTGCGCGCCAGCCAGGCGCGGATCGACTGCATCGAAATCTCGGCTCGGTCGATTTCTCCGCGCTCGATCAGCAGTTTGCCGATCGCCGAGAAGGGATGGCCGGCCTTCGCCGCGTAGGTGATCCGGCCGATCCGGCCATTTCTGTAGCGCAGCCGGGCGGCGCCCTGCACATGCACGAAGAAGACATCGACCTTCGACTTCGCCCAGGCGATTTCAAGGCTGAGGCCTTCAAGAAAACCCTGGTCGATCGCACGGCGATCCGGATAGGCGCCGATGCGGCCGTCATCATGGCGGCGGCCGAACGCATAGGCCTCGTCCAGTTCGGCCGGGAGATTGCCGTCGTCGAGATCGATCAGATCGTCCGGACGGCGATAGAAGGGAAAACGAAAAACGTCATCCGGCGTTTCTGATACCTCGATCTCGGGCTCGTAGAAGGCGGTGACGAAGCCGGGATTGCCATCCTTGCGGCGGATCAGGAATGGCCGGCAGTGTGTTTCGAAAAAGCCGCGTGCCGATGCGGGAGAGGACGGTGCGAAATCTTCAGCGGCGATCAGAAGCGGAAGCAAATCTTCCGAGCTCAGGCCGAGCGAGCCGGCGCGGTAGGGTTTGACCTCGGTGATCTGGCGCCGACAGCATCGCATGACTTCAAAAAGGCCGGAGGGATCATCATCCTTCCAGCCTTCCAAAGTGTCGAAGCTTACGGCCTGCAGGACGAAGTCCGATGCGTGGTCACTCATGTTCCGATTCGGTCGCCACAAGTTTCCAGTTCGGATCGCGCGAGCGGGTATCGCGGGCGAAGGTCCAGAGGTCATTGACCTCGGCGACGTTCTCGGCATCGCCTTCGATCAGCGCATCCGCCTTGTCGTAAGTGGCCGATATCAGCTGGCTGACGATGCGCACGGTGATCTGCGCTTCGCTGCCCTTCGTCTCGGCATGGGTGATTTCGGCCTTGTCGATGCCGACGAAGGTGGACTTCACTTTCTCACCGCGGGCTTCGCGCTCGCCGATCGCCGCATCGAAGCCGTCATAGACCTCGCGGGACAGCAGGTTCTTCAGCGTTTTCCGGTCGCCGTCGGCATAGGCCATGACGATCATTTCATAGGCCATGCGGGCGCCGTTCAAAAACTCCTTCGGATTGAAGGAGGGATCGGCCTTGTTCAAGGCGCGCAGCGATTCGTTGAGCGGCGTTCCGGGCGCGGCAACGGCATCGATGGCGGCGAAGCGATCTTCGTCCTCGGCCGTCGCATCACGCCGCGGCAGCGTCACGACCTTGCCGGCATCGGCGGCTTCGGCAGGTGCGGCGTCCCGCGGCGTATAGAGATCGCGCGGCGGCTTCTCGTTTCCCGTGCGGCGGCCGAGCACGGAGCGGAGCTGAAAGAAAATCAGCACCGCCGCCACCAGGAAGAATAATGTGATGAAGTCGTTCGAACTCATATCGTATCGCAGCCGCCGTTAACATCTCTGATTTGTACTCCCATATAGTCCGCCTATACAGATGATTCAAATGATGGCTGGCATCTTCGCCGGCGCCAAGAGGAGACCGGCCAGTCCGGGACATGACGACCATGCGTTTTTCAATCCTGCCGGCTTTCATTCTGCTGCTGCCGCTTGGCGAAATTGCCGGTTTCGTCGTCGTCGGCCGGGCGCTCGGCTTGGCGCTGACACTTGCGCTCGTCGTAGCGAGCTTTGTTTTCGGCGTGGTCCTGCTGCGCCGGCAGGGCATCGGTATCCTGCGCCGCATGTCGAGCGAAGGACGAAACGGCGTGATGCCCGGTAGCGAATTGCTGAAGCCGGCGATGAACGTCATCGCCGCGCTGCTTCTGATCATTCCCGGCTTCGTCACCGATATCATCGCAATCCTCATTCTTATTCCGCCGGTGCGCGATCTCGTCTGGCGCTCGATCGCCAAGCGCTTTGTCGTCGTCAACGCCGAGCGTGGCTTTTCCGCCGGCCCGAAACCGGATTTCCGCGACGGCAACCGGAATTCGAAGGTGGTGGATCTCGACGAGGAGGATTATCATAGGCAGCCGGATCGCAACTCGCCGTGGTCCGGCAAACATCTCGGTGATTGAGGTGGTTCGACCGAGCAACTGCGCCCAGCGCCCAGGGTTGTAAGCCCCTCCCCGAAATGTTAGATGGCGGCACCATTCCCATGCCCTTCGAGGAAAAGCCAATGGCAGACGACAACAACAGCAACGGTGCGACCAACCCCACCCTTTCGATCCTTGCGCAATATACGAAGGATCTGTCCTTCGAAAATCCGGGTGCGCCGCGTTCGCTGCAGGCCCGCGACAAGGCACCGACGATCAACATCAATGTGAACGTCAACGCCAATCCGCTTTCCGACACGGATTTCGATGTCGTGCTGTCGCTGAATGCCGAAGCCAAGGACGATGACAAGACGGTGTTCCATACCGAACTCGTCTATGGCGGCGTCTTCCGCGTTGCCGGCTTCCCGCAGGAGCACATGCTGCCGGTTCTCTTCATCGAATGCCCGCGCATGCTCTTCCCCTTCGCCCGTCAGATCATCGCCGACGTCACCCGCAACGGCGGCTTCCCGCCGCTGATGATCGATCCGATCGACTTCACGCAGATGTTCGCCCAGCGCGTTGCCGAAGAGCAGGCCCGCGCCAAGGTTCAGGCCGTTCCGAACTGATCGAATTCCTTCGGTTCTGACATGCGGATGCCCGGGCAAGTCCCGGGCATTTTCAATTCAGCGCTGCGCATCTGAAATTTAAGGAATCACGCCGGCGGGCTGCCGAATTTCGACCAGATGCCTTTTTCGCCGAGCTTGGCGACCAGTGCCTCATGCGCCTGCGCTTCGGCCTGGCTGAGGCGGGGCGCAAGCGGGCGGGGCCGCTCAAGCACCGCTGCTATCACGCCATCATCTTCCATCGCCATTCCGCCGCGCGCCGTCTGGCCGGATTGGCCCGATAGGCCGAGGCCAAGGGCCGCCTGCCGGCCGCCGATCATTTCGATATAGACTTCGGCCAGCAGTTCGGAGTCGAGAAGCGCGCCGTGTTTGGCGCGGTGCGAATTGTCGACGCCGTAACGCCGGCAAAGCGCGTCGAGCGAATTTGGTCCCATCGGATGTTTGCGCCGCGCCATGGACAGTGTATCGACCACCCGTTCCGGCAGGATCGGCGGCAAACCGATTCGCGCAAATTCAGCATTGATGAAGCCCATGTCGAAGGTAGCATTATGGGCGATCCATTTGGCATCGCCGAAAAAGGCGAGAATTTCCTCGGCGATCTCGGCGAAGGCTTTCTTGTCCTTCAGGAATTCGTCGGTAATGCCGTGCACGGCGAGCGCATCCGGATGGACCTTCTGATCTCCCGGATTGATGTAGATATGAAGCGTGTTGCCGGTCGGGAAGTGATTGAAGAGTTCGATGCCGCCGATTTCGATGATGCGGTCCATCCGGTTGTCGAGGCCGGTGGTTTCCGTATCGAAAATGATCTCACGCATTCCGGAAATCTCCCTTGGCAATTCGTATTTTCAGATCGGCGACGATCTCAAGCACCCGTTTCCTCGTCTGCTCAATGCTGTGGCTGGTGTCGATCAGGTAATCGGCACGGCGCCTCTTTTCTGCATCCGGCGTCTGGCGAGAGAGAATCATGTCGAATTTTTCCTCGGTCATGTCTTCGCGCGCAAGCACCCTCTGACGCTGAATCTGTGGATCGGTGCTGACGACGACGATGACATCCACCCTTTCCCAGGCGCCGGTTTCGAAAAGCAGCGGGATATCGAGCAGAACCATCTCGGCGCCGGCGGCGCGGTGGTGCGCCAGAAATTCCGTCTCGCGCTTGCGGACCAGCGGGTGAACGATCGCCTCCAGCCGTTTGAAGCCGTCGGGATCGAGCGCCAGCTGGCGGCCGAGTTCGTGCCGGTCGATCACGCCGTCCTTCATCGTGCCGGGAAAGGCGATATCCACCAGCGGGGCAGCCTCGCCGGCATAGAGATCGTGGACCACGGCATCCGAATCGTTCAGCGGGATCCCGGCCTCGGCAAAGAGCTTGCCGGCCGTCGACTTTCCCATTCCGATCGAGCCGGTCAATCCGATCTTCAGCATCAGTGTGCTTCCATATCCGCAATGATCAGTGCACGCAGTGCGGCGTCGACGACCGGGCGCTTGCCGAACCATTTCTCGAAGCCCGGCACGGCCTGATGCAGCAGCATGCCGAGACCATCGACGATCGCAAAGCCCTGCTCTTGCGCCTGCGCCAGGATCGGCGTCTTCAGCGGCACATAGACGATATCGGTGACGACGGCATCGGCCGCAAGAGGGGTGAAATCGAGCTGCGGTGCCGCCTCGCCATCCATGCCGAGCGACGTGGTGTTGATAAAGAGGCCGGCGCCTTTCATGACCTCGGCAAGCGCCCCGGCCGGATGGGCGTGAACCTTCGAGCCAAAGCGGTCGGCCAGTTCGCGGGCCCGTTCGACCGTACGGTTGACGACGTGAATTGTCTTAAAGCCGCGGTCGCGAACCGCCTGGATGACGGCCCGGCTGGCGCCGCCGGCGCCAAAGATCACGGCCGTGTCATGCCGGTCCCAGCCCGGATGGCGTTCGTCAAGATTGGCAGTGAAACCGCGGCCATCGGTATTTGTCGCATGGAGAAGGCCATCCTCCAGCCACAGCGTGTTCGACGCGCCGAGTTCGCCTGACAGCGCGTCCGGTTCGTCGGCGAGGCGGAAGGCCAACTCCTTATGGGGAATGGTGACATTGCCGCCGGCAAAGCCGGAACTGCCATCCTTCAGTGAAGCGATGAAATCGGCAAAGGCCCCCGGTGCAACTTCGTGAGCGCGGTAGCTGCCCGGCAGGCCGAGCGTCTTCAACCAATATCCGTGGATCAACGGCGAGCGCGAATGCTTGACCGGAAAGCCGGTGACAAACGCTTTCGGCCCGAATGTTTCACGTGAATCACCCATCGATCGCTCCGAGTTCGCGCAATTTCTTCAGAAGCGGCAGCATCGGCAGGCCGAGGATGGTGAAATAATCACCTTCGATTTTCTCGAAGAGCTGAATGCCCTGTCCCTCCAATTGATAGGCGCCGACGCTCGAAAGCGCTCTGTCGCCGACCCGCGCCAGATGCCCGGCAATGAAATCCGTCGTCAGCGGTCGCATCGCCAGCTCCGCATGGGCGAGATGTTCCCACAGGACCACGCCATTGGTAACGATGGCTACGGCGCTGTTCAATCGATGCGTTTTTCCCGACAGGGCTTGAAGATGGCTCGCCGCGTCGGCCATGTCCTTCGGCTTGTGGAAGACGCGGTCGCCGAGCGACATCGTCTGATCCGAACCGATAACCAGGCTGTCCGAAAAACGGCGGCTGACATCCTCGGCCTTGGCCCTGGCGAGCGCGAGGGCAACGGCATCCGGCGTCGCGCCGGCTTTTTCCAAGGGCGCTTCCAGCGCCCTTTCATCGATCCTTGCGGCATGCGCCTCGAAGGACAGACCGGCATTTTCCATCAGCATCCGGCGAAACGGGCTCGACGATGCAAGGATGATTTTTGTTGTCATAGGTTCCTCGGAGTGCCGGCTTTCCGTCAGCGCTTAGCGCAGCTTCGGGCGCAGGGCAACGATTGCCGCGGCGGTTTCCTCGATCGAGCGGCGGGTCACGTCGATCAGCGGCCAGTTGTGACGGGCGCAAAGCGAGCGGGCATATTTCAGCTCCTCGGAAATCGCGGCGCGATCGGTATAGTGTTCGCGATCGAAGCCTTGGGTCGCTCCGAGGATGCGGTTTTCCCGCACCTGGGAGATGCGGTCGGTGGTGGCGATCAGGCACACGATCAGGGGTTTGGTCGCGACAAGCAGGCTCTCGGGCAATGGCACGCCGTAGACGATCGGAATGTTGGCCGTCTTGATGCCGCGATTGGCGAGATAGATGCTCGTCGGTGTCTTGGACGTCCGGCTGATGCCGATGATGACGACATCGGCATCGTTGTAATCGTCCGGCATCTGGCCGTCGTCGTGATCCATGGTGAAATTCAGCGCTTCGATGCGGGCGAAGTAGCCGGCATTCATCACATGCTGGGCTCCGACCCGGCGACGCGACGGAGCGCCGAGATAGATCTGAAACGCATTCATGACCGGCTCCAGCACATTGACCGAGGCGACGCCCATTTCGGTGCAGCGCTCGTCGATCAGGCTCGCCAGTTCCCGGTCGACGATGGTGTAGAGCACGATGCCGGGCGCATCGTCGATCGCCTGTAGAACCGGCAGCAGCTGTTTGCGGTTGCGGATCAGCGGATAGACGTGCTCGATCGGCTGAGCCGATCGGAACTGCGCCGAGGCGGCGCGGCCGGCAGAGATCAGAGTCTCTCCCGTCGAGTCAGAAATCAGATGCAGATGAAAGAAGTTCGTTCTGTTCTCCACGCTATTTTCCGCTGCCTGTTGAAAACACTGGATGATGGAGAGCTAAGGCGGCGAGGCTGCCTCGGGCAAGGGAAAACACGCCGCCTTATCCACATTTCGGATTTTGCGGACTGGTTTTGCCAGGTCCTGTGGAGGATGGGGACGAAATCGGTTTGTCGACGAAAGCCCCACAACTTATCCACAGGAAGGAGAAAATTGCTTGCCGAGCAAGATTTTGGAATCATTTCCGGATTCGCCTTCTCCCCGAAATTTCGCAGAATCGGAAAATTCTTTTCGAGTTGTATAGCGGACGCGCGACAAATGGCATCGGCAGTGGATGGATTTTAATCCTTGATAGACACCGACTCTAAGAAATAGAAACCTTTTAAAATATCTTTGATTTTTTATAGGGAAGAAGCGCTTGAGCGACACGCGCCGAAAGATCATGAGGGTTCTCGATGGCGAAAGCCTGAGCCCTCCTCCTCTCTGGCTGATGAGGCAGGCGGGACGTTATCTGCCGGAATACAGAGAGACACGGGCAAAGGCCGGAAGTTTTCTCGATCTCTGCTACACGCCCGATTACGCCGTCGAGGTGACGCTGCAGCCGATCCGCCGTTATGGCTTCGACGCGGCCATCCTGTTTTCCGATATTCTGGTCATCCCCGATGCAATGAAACGGAATGTCCGGTTCACTGAAGGGCATGGGCCGGAGATGGATCCGATCGATGAAGCCGGGATCGGGCGATTGAACGGGGAAGAGGTCGTCGCCTATCTCAGACCGGTTCTGGAAACGGTGCGACGGTTGCGGGCGGCGTTGCCCGATGAGACGACCCTGCTCGGCTTCTGCGGCGCGCCCTGGACGGTTGCGACCTATATGATCGCCGGACACGGCACGCCGGATCAGGCCCCTGCCCGTCTCTTCGCCTACAAATATCCCCGCGCTTTCGAACATCTGCTGATGCTGCTTGCCGACGTATCGGCAGACTATCTCGTCGCCCAGATCGACGCCGGCGCCGATGCCGTCCAGATCTTCGATTCCTGGGCTGGGGTTCTCGGGGAGAAGGAGTTCGAAGCCTTCGCGATCAGGCCGGTTGCGCGGATGATCGCGTCGATCAAGTCGCAGCGCCCGCATGCGCGCATCATCGCCTTCGCCAAGGGGGCCGGCTATCAGCTGAAATCCTATCGTCAGAAGACCGGTGCCGATGCGATCGGCCTCGACTGGTCGGTTCCATTGGCCTTTGCCGCCGAACTTCAGAAGGATGGACCGGTGCAGGGCAATCTCGATCCGATGCGCGTCGTTGCCGGCGGCCGGGCGCTGGAAGAGGGTATCGATGATATTCTGCAGCATCTCGGCCATGGACCGCTGATCTTCAATCTCGGCCACGGCATCACGCCGCAGGCCGATCCGGACCATGTGCGTCAGCTGGTCGAACGCGTGCGGGGCGCGAAGTGACGACGGAAAGGCAGACGGATCGGAAACCCGGCGCTTATGCCCGGCGCCGTGCCCATTTTGCGCTGGCCTTCTTCGCGCTGATGGCGGTCGGGCTTTTCGCCTGGAACCCCGACAATCTCTATCTCTGGATCAAGGCGCTTCACATCATCGCGGTGATTTCCTGGATGGCCGGACTGTTCTACATGCCGCGGCTGTTCATCTATCACACCGACGCGGAGCCGGGCTCGGTGCAGTCGGAGACCTTCAAGGTGATGGAGCGCCGGCTGCTGCGGATCATCATGACACCGGCGATGATGCTGACCTGGATCTTCGGTCTTTATCTCGCCTGGTCGGTCTATGGATTCCAGGGCGGCTGGCTGCATGCCAAGATCGGTCTGGTCGTGCTGCTGACCGCTGTTCATATGTTCTTCAGGCGTGCGGTCGGCGCGTTCGAGCGCGACGAAAATCGCCGCTCGGCACGCTATTGGCGGTTCATGAACGAGGCGCCGACACTGCTGATGATCCTGATCGTGATCCTCGTGGTGGTGAAGCCGTTCTGAGGAAAATCTTCCTCAGGTTAAATTTGCTTCATTTTAATCAGCCCCCTTGCGGCGGCGATTGCGACTCGCTATTTTCCGCGCATCTCATCTACGTGGCATGTGTGAAGAGTTCAGTCGTCTGCGAGCCCCTTTCGCAGTACCGAATACGACCCAACATCGCCTTTCCCCTTCGAAAATGAAAAGAGTATTGGTCACTTCATGGCTGAAATGAAGCTTCAGGAACTTAAGAGCAAATCCCCGACGGATCTTCTGGCTTTTGCCGAATCGCTCGAGGTCGAGAATGCAAGCACGATGCGCAAACAGGAATTGATGTTTGCGATCCTCAAGATGCTGGCCAGCCAGGATGTGGAGATCATCGGCGAAGGGGTGGTCGAAGTGCTGCAGGACGGCTTCGGCTTCCTGCGCTCGGCCAACGCCAACTACCTGCCCGGCCCTGACGATATTTATATCTCGCCGTCGCAGATCCGCCGTTTCTCTTTGAAGACAGGCGACACCGTCGAGGGACCGATCCGTGGACCGAAGGAAGGCGAGCGCTATTTCGCGCTGCTGAAGGTCAACACCATCAATTTCGACGATCCGGAAAAGATCCGTCACAAGGTTCATTTCGACAATCTGACGCCGCTCTATCCGAATGAGCGCTTCAAGATGGAACTTGATATTCCGACCTCCAAGGATCTGTCGCCCCGCGTGATCGATCTCGTGGCGCCGCTCGGCAAGGGCCAGCGCGGATTGATCGTCGCGCCGCCGCGCACCGGTAAGACCGTCCTTCTGCAAAACATCGCCCATTCGATCACGGCCAACCACCCGGAATGCTATCTCATCGTCCTTCTGATCGACGAACGTCCGGAGGAAGTGACGGACATGCAGCGTTCCGTCCGCGGCGAGGTCATTTCCTCCACCTTCGACGAACCGGCGGTGCGTCACGTCCAGGTGGCCGAAATGGTCATCGAAAAGGCCAAGCGTCTCGTCGAGCATGGCCGCGACGTCGTCATTCTGCTCGATTCGATCACACGCCTCGGGCGCGCCTACAACACGGTCGTCCCCTCCTCCGGCAAGGTGCTGACGGGTGGTGTCGACGCCAACGCGCTGCAACGGCCGAAGCGCTTCTTCGGCGCCGCGCGCAACATCGAAGAAGGTGGTTCTCTGACCATCATCGCAACGGCGCTGATCGATACCGGCAGCCGCATGGACGAAGTGATCTTCGAAGAGTTCAAGGGTACCGGCAACTCGGAAATCGTCCTCGACCGCAAGGTCGCCGACAAGCGCATCTTCCCGGCGATGGACATCCTCAAGTCCGGCACGCGTAAGGAAGACCTGCTCGTTCCACGCCAGGATCTGCAGAAGATCTTCGTTCTTCGCCGTATCCTCGCTCCGATGGGCACCACCGATGCGATTGAATTCCTGATCGACAAGCTGAAGCAGACGAAGAACAATTCTGATTTCTTCGACTCGATGAATACCTGATCCTTAGCCGGATTCATCTTTTGAGAGCTGGCGCATCGCCTCGATGTCGCCAGCTTTTTATTTGAGAGGAATTGATTCGGATTCGAACTGACAGGCGGACGCGTGGCCATGGTGGATGATACGATTTATGCGCTGTCGAGTGGCGCCCCGCCCTCGGGTGTTTCGGTCATTCGCATCAGCGGTCCGTTGACCAGAGACCTGCTAACCAGGCTGGTCGGGTCAGTGCCGCCTGATCGGCTGGCTTCCTACCGAACGATTCGGGCACGTAACAACCAGCCGATCGATAGCGGTCTGGTACTGTTTTTCCCCGCTCCAAACTCGTTTACCGGCGAGGATGTCGCCGAGCTGCAGATCCATGGCAGCAAGGCCGTCCTGGCAGCGCTGTTTCAGGTGTTGGGTGATACTCCCGGTGTTCGTATGGCGATTGAAGGCGAGTTTTCCCGACGCGCTTTCGAAAACGGCAAGCTTGATCTGGTCGAGGTCGAGGGCCTGGCCGATCTCATCGGGGCTGAGACCGAGATGCAGCGCCGCCTGGCCGTGGAACACAGCGCTGGTGGCGTCTCGGCAGTATATGATTCGTGGGCGGAACGATTGACCCGCGCGCGCGCCTTGATCGAAGCGGAACTCGATTTTGCCGACGAGGATGATGTCCCGGGATCGGTGTCGGATATGGTCTGGGCCGATATGGATCGCCTTCGCAATGATATCCGCCATCATCTCGACGCGGCTTCGGCGGGCGAGATTATCAGGGACGGCCTTAAGGTGGTGATCGCCGGCGCGCCGAATGCGGGAAAATCGAGCCTGCTGAATGCTCTCGCCCGACGTGACGTCGCCATCGTCACGGATATTGCCGGAACCACCCGTGACGTCCTGCAGGTCGATCTCGACATTGACGGCTATCTTGTCAAACTCTATGACACGGCCGGTCTGCGTGAGGCGGACGACCGGGTCGAGATGGAAGGCGTGCGGCGGGCGCGGGTTGCGCTTCGCGATGCCGATCTTGTGTTGTTGCTGGTCGATGTGAGCGATCCCGTTATTCCTGCCGACTTGGACCAGGCTTTGCCGCATGTTAGGGTCGGAACGAAGAAGGATCTCATCGAGACTGGCTCCGATCGATATGATCTGCGGATTTCGACGGCAACCGGTGAAGGCCTGCCGGAATTGCGGGCGCTGATCGGGCGCGTCGTCAAAGAGCGGTTTGATGGCCTGTCTATGGCGATCCCGAGCCGACAGCGGCATAAGGATTCGCTGGCGAAATGTTTGGCAGCGCTCGATGCGGCAATCTCGCAGAGCGAGACGAATCTCGAACTGCGCACGGAGCAGCTTCGCCTGGCGGCTGAGTATTTGGGACGGATTACCGGGCGGGTTGATGTCGAGCAGCTGCTCGATGTGATCTTCTCGGAGTTTTGTATCGGCAAATGATTCACGTGAAACCTTCTTGAGGCTGTCGCCCGAGTTCACGTGAAACCCCGCCGAGTTGGAGTTTGAGATGACCGGCAATGTCTATGATGTGATTGTGATCGGCGGCGGCCATGCGGGCACGGAGGCTGCCAGTGCAGCTGCGCGCCTCGGGGCGAAAACCGCCTTGGTCACCCACAGGCGAGACACGATTGGTGTCATGTCCTGCAATCCAGCGATTGGCGGGCTTGGCAAGGGACATCTGGTCCGCGAGATCGACGCGATGGACGGTCTGATGGGCCGGGTCGCCGATCTAGCCGGTATCCAGTTCAGAATGCTGAACCGGAAGAAGGGTGCGGCCGTCCGCGGTCCGCGAACGCAGGCGGATCGCAAGCTGTATCGACTGGCGATGCTGGCGGCGATCGAAGCGACACCAGGCTTGGATATCGTCGAAGGTGACGCATTCGATCTCGACGTCGTCGATAACCGTGTTGCCGGCGTGATCATGAAGGATGGCCGGCGGCTGAAAGCGCCGGCAGTCGTGTTGACGACCGGCACCTTTCTGCGCGGTCTGATCCATATCGGTTCGGAAAAGACACCCGCCGGCCGTGTCGGCGAACCCCCTTCGCTCGGGCTGTCGGCGACTCTGGCCCGGCTGGGGCTGCGCCTCGGGCGATTGAAGACGGGCACGCCGGCCCGGCTGGACGGCAAGACGATCGACTGGCAGTCCGTCGGTCGGCAGGGTGCGGACGAGGATCTCGTGCCCTTTTCCTTCATGACGGATTCGATCACGACGCGGCAGATCGAATGTGGCGTCACCCGGACGACCGAAGCGACACACCGGATCATCGTAGACAATATCAAGCGTTCGGCCATGTATTCCGGGCAAATCGAAGGTGTCGGGCCGCGTTACTGCCCATCCATCGAGGACAAGCTGGTCAAGTTCGGCGAACGCGATGGCCATCAGGTCTTTCTCGAGCCCGAGGGCCTCGACGACGATACGGTCTATCCGAATGGCATTTCGACGTCGCTGCCGGCCGAGGTCCAGGCGGAATTCATCAAGACCATTCCCGGACTCGAAACAGCGCGGATCCTCCAGCCGGGTTATGCCATCGAGTATGATCATGTCGACCCGCGGCAGCTGACGCCATCGCTTGAAGTCAAGCGGTTGAGAGGCCTGTTTCTCGCCGGCCAGATCAACGGGACCACCGGTTATGAGGAAGCAGCGGCGCAGGGGCTGGCGGCGGGCTTGAATGCTGCACTGCGAAGCACCGATTCGGATCCGTTCCATTTTAGCCGGGCGAATTCTTACATTGGGGTTATGATCGATGACCTCACGTCGCGAGGCGTTACGGAACCGTATCGGATGTTTACGTCGCGCGCGGAGTATCGTCTGACTCTGCGGGCCGATAATGCCGATGTTCGGTTGACACCGCTGGGCATGCGGCTTGGCTGCGTCAGCAGCGCGCGCGCGCGGCGATTCACGGCCTATCAAGCGGAAGTCGACGCCGGGCGCGCCCAACTGATGTCGCTGACGGTGACTCCCAATGAAGCGCGGCGCGCCGGCCTGAACATCAATCTGGATGGTCAGCGCCGGACGGCCTATGATTTGTTGTCCTACCCGGATTACGACTTTGCCGCCCTCCGGCAGGTCTGGCCGGATGCCCTCGGCGCGATCCGACCGACGGTTGCCGAGGCGTTGGAGATCGAAGCGGGCTACTCCGTTTATCTCGACCGGCAGGCGGCGGCCATTGCCGACCAGCAGCGCGACGAGGAGCGGCGTATCCCTGATGATTTCGACTATTCTGCGCTTTCCGGCTTGTCGAACGAGCTCAAGACGAAGCTTAGTGCGGCCCGCCCGTTCAACGTCGCGCAGGCAGCCATTGTCGAGGGCATGACGCCGGCCGCTATCGCGCTGTTGCTGGTGCATTTGCGCCGGCGGAGCGGTGCAGAGCGTCAAACTGCCTAACACAAGATTTGAGAGTCTTTGAGAATGGAATTGAACGGTTTGCGTGTTTCACGTGAAACACAGGCACGACTCCAACAGTTTGCGGCACTCTTTCAGAAATGGGCAAAGGCCATCAATCTCGTAGCGCCATCGACGCTCGATGATCTGTGGCGGCGTCATATCGCCGACAGCAGCCAGATTTTCCAGATTTACCCCGAGCCGGTTCGCTGGGTCGATCTCGGCAGCGGCGGCGGCTTTCCCGGCGTGATCACCGCGATCTTCCTGGCGGAACTGCAGGATGGGTGGGTGCATCTTGTCGAAAGCAACCACAAAAAGGCAGCATTTTTGCGAACCGCACTGCGGGAGACAAATGCACGCGGGAGCGTTCATGCCATTCGAATCGAGGATGCCCATGCCGAGATCGGCGAGTGTGATGCGATTTCAGCCAGAGCACTCGCCGACCTCGACGGGCTGATCGGCTATGCAGCGCCTTGGATGCTTGGCAAGGAAAATTGTCGTGGGTTTTTTCATAAAGGCCGGGATTACCTGAGGGAAATCGACGAAGCACGTGGCCGGTGGGAATTCGATCTGTTAGAACATAAGAGCGCCGTCGAGCAGGAATCTGTTATTTTGGAAATATCGAATCTCCGGCGCTTGGTTTAACAGATCGGATATTGCGGCAATGGCTGGCGAACGACATCGGATAATCACCATCGCAAATCAGAAGGGTGGCGTTGGCAAAACGACCACCGCCATCAACCTGGCAACAGCGCTGGCCGCTATCGGCGAGCGCGTCCTGATCGTGGATCTCGATCCGCAGGGCAACGCCAGCACCGGCCTCGGCATCGACCGTCGCGATCGCAAACTTTCCTCCTACGACCTGATGGTCGGAGAGCGCGGGATCAGCGAGGTGACGCTGGAAACTGCGGTTCCCAACCTCTTCATCGTGCCGTCGACCATGGATCTGCTCGGCATCGAGATGGAGATCTCGCAGCAGAGCGATCGTGTCTTTAAATTGCGGAAGGCACTGTCGTCCGCTGAAGCCATGGCGTTTTCCTATATTCTTCTCGATTGCCCGCCTTCGTTCAACCTGCTGACGATGAATGCCATGGCAGCGGCCCATTCGGTGCTGGTGCCGCTGCAGTGCGAATTTTTCGCGCTCGAGGGGCTGAGCCAGCTGCTCGAAACCGTCAGTCAGGTGCGCCGGACGGTCAACCCGCGGCTGGATATCCAGGGCATCGTCCTGACGATGTTCGATGCGCGCAATAATCTTGCCCAACAGGTGGTCAATGATGTGCGCACGCATCTCGGCGAGAAGGTTTACCATACGTTAATTCCGCGCAATGTCCGGGTGTCCGAGGCGCCGTCCTACGGCAAGCCGGCCATTCTCTATGATCTGAAATGCGCGGGCAGCCAGGCCTATCTGCAGCTGGCCTCCGAGGTCATTCAGCGGGAGCGCCAGAGGCTGGCTGCGTAAAATCATTTCAGGATGCAGGTGAGTGTAGATCATGAATGACGATATATCGAAAAGGCGATTGGGCCGTGGCCTTGCGGCGCTGATTGGTGAAATGGATCAACCTGTTCCGGTGGAGGCTGAACGAACCGTCAGCGCCGACCGGATGATCCCGATCGAGTTCGTCAGTCGCAACCCCCGCAACCCCCGTCGTTTTTTCGACGACACCGAATTGCACGATCTTGCCAGCTCCATCCGCCAGCACGGCATCGTGCAGCCGATCGTGGTGCGAACGATGGAGCGGGACCGCTATGAAATCATCGCCGGCGAACGGCGGTGGCGCGCAGCGCAGCTTGCCGGCCTGATCGAGATCCCCGTCATTATCCGCGACGTCGACGATAAAACGGCGCTGGAGATTGCCATTGTCGAAAACGTGCAGCGCGCGGATCTCAATCCTCTTGAAGAGGCGTTGGGCTATGAGCAGCTTATCGCGGAATATGGCTATACCCAGAACGATCTTGGCGAAATTATCGGCAAGAGCCGCAGTCATGTCGCCAATTCGCTGCGTTTGCTGAAACTGCCGGATCCGGTTCGCGATCTGCTGGCCGCCGGCAGTCTTTCGGCCGGACATGCGCGTGCGCTGGTGTCGACACCCGATCCGGCAAGCCTTGCCCGCACAATCGTTGCCAAGGGCATGTCGGTGCGTGATGCCGAAAAGCTGGCGCAGAACAATATCAAGGCGCAATCGGAGCCGCAGCAGACGGCCTCGCGCCGCGATCAAAAGGACTCGGATACGCTGGCGCTGGAACGCACGCTGTCCGATGCCCTCGGGCTCGAGGTGTCAATCAATCACAAAACGAGCGGCGGCCAGATCAAAATTTCCTACAAGTCGCTCGAGCAGCTCGAGGAAGTCTGCCGCTTGCTGGAACGGCGATAATCACGCCGACTTGCGACCGGATTGCAGGGTGGTGGAGAGCAGTGTCTGCATCGCAACGCTGTCTTCCAGCACCTGCCGACGCCGGCTCTGAAGAATGGCGGCCTGCAGACGGTTGGATTCACGCGCGATGCTTTCCGCGGACCACTGGCGAAGCGCCTGCTCGAGGATCGGCTTGCGGCGAAAATGCAGATGCCGTCCCATTGTCTGCATCACCTGCGGCGCCTGCAGGCGCTTGTCTTCCATCTCTGCACGCATGGTATCCAGAAGCTGGAACTGCTTCAAACAGGCCTGCAGCACGAGAAAGATCGCTGTTTTCGAACTGCTGATCTTTTGCATGGCATGGAGGAAGCCGTTGAGGTCGCCGCCGAGGATGGCGTCGACGGCATCATCAACGGAGATCGCGCTGGCATCGCCGATTATTTCGGTAACGTGATGTTCTTCGACCGTATCGAGGCCGCGGCAGTAAAGGGCGAGCTTGCGCACTTCATTGCGTGAAGCGATACGATCGCCGCCGATCAGTGCGATCAGCGCCTGGCGCGCCGCCGGTGTAATACCGAGCTTTTCCACCCCGAGTTCAGCATCGATCAAGCCGTTCAAGGCGCGGCTGTCGTCGGCATAAGACGGCACCGTCATGACGGCTCGCGCGGCTTCCGCGGTCTTGCGCAGCAGCGATCCCTTTTTCAGATCGCCGGCCTCGACGATCAGATAGGCGGCCTCGAGCGGTTTTTCAGCCAAGAGCGCCAGGGAATCGACAAGGTATTTCTCGTTGGCGGCGCCGCGGATCCAGATGAGTTTTTCGCCGCCGAACAGCCCGATGGATTGGGCCTCGTCAACCAGTCGCCCGGGATCCTTTTGCAGATCGGCGATATCGAGTTTTGTCAGCGAGAAAGGGTCGTCCAGCGCGACGCCGGTCTTGCCGGCGAGCTGGCCGGCGCGCTCGGACACCAGACCCCGATCCGGCCCGTAAATGACGAAAATCCGGTAGTTCCGCGCCGATTTCTGCAGAAAGGTCTCGAACTCGTGGGACTTGATCTCCGCCACCTGTCCGCCCTCAGCGGCTGAGGGCAGCGGCGAGATCGGCCCCTACGAATTCCGCCGTCTGATCGGCAGCGCGGTTCTCGGCATCGCGGATCGCCCTCTGCTTGGCAAATTCCTGCTCGGAGAAATCCACCAGCGCGGTCGCCTGGCGGCTGCCGGCCTTGATGACGCGACCATCGGCGATGGCGCTCAGCGTATAGGTGACGGTGACGGTGACACGACCGGCGCGCGACGTGTCGCCGGATTGCCGCAGGAGCGTATCGGCGACACTCGACGTGGCCCGCAGTTCAACGTGATACTGCGGATTTGCCGCTTCGCCGGCGCCGCGCGACGCCAGGAAGATCAGCCGATTGCGCACCTGTTGTTCGATGCGGCCGGATGCGTCGGAAAAGCCGACCGAGGACAGCTTTTCGGTGACGCCCGAGCTCTCGGAATAAAGCGGCCGGACCTGGCAGGCCGACAGAAATGTCGCGGCGGCAAGGATCATGGCGATGCCGGCATTGCGGGCCAGCTTGCGAGCGATTTCAGACGACAATGTTCACAATCCTTTGGGGAACCACGATGATCTTCTTCGGTGCCTGACCGTTCAGCACATTCTTCACCGCGTCCAGTTCCAGCACGGCGTCGGTGACGGCATTCTGATCCGCATCGCGAGAAATTGTCAATTCGGCGCGCTTCTTGCCGTTGATCTGCACGGGCAGGACAACGTCGTTTTCAACGACGAGCGCTTCGACGAAACGCGGCCAGTCGGTGCGGGCAAGCAGCTCCGTATTGCCAAGCGTGGCCCAGCATTCTTCAGCGAGATGCGGCGTCATCGGGGCGACGAGTTGAATCAGAATCTCGGCCGCGTCACGCACGGCGGCACGATAGGCGATATCGCCCTCCCCTGCCGCAACCCTCGTCAGCGGCGCGGCGAGCGCATTGACGAGCTCGTAGATGCGGGCGACGGCCTTGTTGAACCAGAGCTTGTCGTAGTCGTTCTGAACGGCCTTCAGCGTCTTGTGCGCCGCCTGCGAGATCGCCAGCGCCTCGCCTTCGCTTGCCGGTGCTGCCTCAACGGTCGACAGGACGCCGGCCGCTTCGGAAATCAGCCGCCACAGGCGCTGGGTGAAACGGTGAGCGCCTTCGACACCCGCTTCGGACCAGATGACGTCGCGCTCCGGCGGAGAATCGGACAACACGAAGAAGCGGGCAGTATCGGCGCCATAGGAGGCGATGATATCGTCGGGATCCACGACATTCTTCTTCGATTTCGACATCTTCTCGATCGAGCCGATGGCGACCTCCTCGCCTGTCGCCAAGAGCAGGGCACGGCGTTTGCCGTCGATCTCCTCGATGCGGATATCGGCGGGAGCCACCCATTCACGGCCGGCGCCGGCGTTGCGGCTGTAGGTCTCATGAACCACCATGCCCTGGGTGAACAGGCCCTTGAAGGGTTCGCTCGCCGCAACGTGACCGGTCTCGCGCATGGCGCGGGTAAAGAAGCGCGAATAGAGCAGATGCAGGATCGCGTGCTCGATGCCGCCGATATATTGATCGACCGGCAGCCAACGGTTAGCCGCCTCAGGATCGGTCGGCTTGCCCTCCCACGGCGCGGTAAAGCGGGTGAAATACCAGCTCGAATCGACGAAGGTGTCCATCGTATCGGTCTCGCGGCGGGCATCCTTGCCGCAATTCGGGCAGGCGACGTGACGCCAGGTCTGGTGGCGGTCGAGCGGGTTGCCCGGCTGGTCGAAGCTGACGTCGTCCGGCAATTTCACCGGCAGGTCCTTCTTCGGCACCGGCACGACACCGCAGGCATCGCAATGGATGACCGGGATCGGGCAGCCCCAATAGCGCTGGCGCGAAATGCCCCAGTCGCGCAGGCGGAAATTGATCTTCCGCTCAGCCTGGGGCGTATTGCCGAGCGAAGCGGCCGACAGCCGGTCGGCAACGATATTGAAGGCTTCTTCGGTCGTCTTGCCGTCGAGGAAGCGCGAATTGATCATGACGCCATCGCCGTCATAGGCGGTATCGCCGACGGAAAAGCTCGCAGCGTCGCCATCGCTCGGCATGACCACGGGCACGACCGGCAGGCCGTATTTACGGGCGAAATCGAGGTCGCGCTGGTCGCCGGAGGGGCAGCCGAAGATCGCGCCCGTGCCGTAATCCATCAACACGAAATTGGCGATATAGACGGGCAGCTCCCAGGAGGGATCGAGCGGATGGCGCACACGGATGCCGGTGTCCAAGCCCTTCTTTTCGGCGGTCTCGAGTGCTGCGAGCGAAGTGCCGGCGCGGCGGCATTCCTCGCAGAAGGCCTCGATCTCGGCGTTCGTGGCGGCGGCATCCTTGGCCAGCGGATGGTCGGCGGAAATCGCCAGGAAGGAGGCGCCGAACAGCGTATCCGGCCGGGTGGTATAGACGGTAATCTCGGTTTCGCCGGCCGGCGCCGTTTCCGGCACGATCTCCCAGCGAATGGTCATGCCTTCCGAACGGCCGATCCAATTCTTCTGCATCAGGCGAACTTTTTCCGGCCACTGGTCGAGCGTATCCAGCGCGTCCAAGAGGTCCTGGCTGAAATCGGTGATCTTGAAGAACCATTGCGTCAGTTCACGCTGTTCGACCAGCGCGCCGGACCGCCAGCCGCGGCCGTCGATCACCTGTTCGTTGGCGAGCACGGTGTTGTCGACCGGATCCCAATTGACCTTCGACTGCTTGCGGTAGACCAGACCCTTCTCCAGGAAATCCACGAAGAGATGCTGCTGGTGCTGGTAATAGTCGACGTCGCAGGTGGCGAACTCGCGGCTCCAGTCCAGCGAAAGCCCCATGGCCTTCAGCTGCGCCTTCATCGAGGCGATGTTCTGATAGGTCCAGGAGGCGGGGTGGACGCCGCGTTCCATGGCGGCGTTTTCCGCCGGCATGCCGAAGGCGTCCCAACCCATCGGATGCAGCACGTTATAACCGCGGGCACGCTTGTAGCGGGCAACGACATCGCCCATGGCGTAGTTGCGGACATGGCCCATATGGATGCGCCCCGACGGATAGGGGAACATTTCGAGGACGTAATATTTTTCGCGCGGATCGGCGTTGTCGGTCTCGAAGACCTTGTCTTCATTCCATTTCTGCTGCCAGCGGGGCTCGGCATCGCGCGGATTATAACGTTCGGTGGCCATTGTATTCGAAATTCCGGAAAATCAGGGGAGGTTGGTCGAGACCTTCACCATGAAACCACCGTAGCGTCAAGTTTTGCAGGCGCTGCAAGCGTCCGATCTTCATTCCGGCCGGGCGATTTCGCGGCAGCGGGTCTTGGCAAGCACAGAATGGCTGGCTAGTTCATTGCCATCACTCTCATGCTGAAATGTCGAGGCAGAACGATGGAACTTCAAGAGCGCTTGAACGACGTGCGATCGCGGATTGCCGCCGGAGAACGCCAGGCCGGCCGGCCGGCCGGCTCGGTTCGGCTCGTCGCAGTGTCGAAGACATTCGAGGCGGAGGCGATCCGCCCGGCGATCGAAGCCGGACTGCGCATTTTCGGCGAGAACCGGGTGCAGGAAAGCCAAGGCAAATGGCCGGCGCTGAAAGCCGAACATCCCGACATCGAGCTGCATCTGATCGGGCCGCTGCAATCGAACAAGGCGGCGGACGCGGTGGCGCTTTTCGACGTGATCGAGACCGTCGATCGGGAAAAGATTGCCCGCGCCCTTGCCGAGGAGATGAAGCGGCAAGACAGGAGGCCGAGGCTTTACGTCCAGGTCAATACCGGGCTCGAGCCGCAGAAGGCCGGCATCGCGCCTGACGACACGCCGGCTTTCGTCTCGCTTTGCCGTGGCGAGCTCGGTCTTTTGATCGAAGGTCTGATGTGCATTCCGCCGGCCGAGGAAAATCCCGGACCGCATTTTGCCCTGCTGGCAAAGCTCGCGTCGAAATGCGGCGTTGAGAAACTCTCCATGGGCATGTCGGGCGATTACGAGACAGCGATCGCCTTCGGCGCCACCAGCGTCCGCGTCGGATCGGCGATTTTCGGCGCGCGCTGATACGCTGCTTTGGTCGGGCTTCCCGTTCCCCTCCCCTGTGCCTAGATTAACATCGAGGCTTGCATGTCCTGGGGAGGAGCAGATGCAGAACGGCTATCATCAGGCCTATGCGGCCTGGAAACGCGATCCCGAAGCCTTCTGGCGCGAAGCCGCCGCCGAGATCGACTGGTTCAAGCCGCCGGAGCGGGTGTTTTCGCCTGATGACGGTATTTACGGCCGCTGGTTCTCGGGAGCGGAAACCAATACCTGTCACAATTGCCTGGACCGGCATGTGACGGCCGGACGCGGCGGCGAGACGGCCATCATCTTCGACAGCGCCATGACCGGCGAGAAGCGCCGGTTCTCATATGACGAGGTGCTCGGCGAGGTGAAGGCCATCGCCGCGACGCTGCTGGCGCTCGGCATCGGCCGAGGCGATCGCGTCATCCTCTATATGCCGATGCTGCCGCAGGCAGTGTTTTCCATGCTTGCCTGCGCGCGGATCGGTGCCGTCCATTCGGTCGTTTTCGGCGGGTTTGCCGCCAGCGAGCTTGCGGCGCGCATCGACGACAGCGGCGCCAGGCTGGTGATTACCGCGAGCTGCGGGCTCGAGCCCGGTCGCGTCGTCGCCTATAAGCCGCTGGTCGATCAGGCGATCGAGATTGCGCGGGTAAAGCCGGAGCGCTGTCTGGTGCTGCAGCGGCCGCAGCTTCGAGCCGATCTCATCGGCGGCCGCGATGAGGATTTCGAGGCAGCGGTGGCGCGCCATCGCGGCGCCGAGGTGGCTTGTGTTTCCGTCAAGGCGACCGATCCGCTCTACATTCTCTACACCTCTGGTACGACCGGCCAGCCGAAGGGCGTGGTGCGCGACAATGGCGGCCACATGGTCGCGCTCAACTGGTCGATGCGGAATATCTACGGCGTGACGCCGGGCGAGGTCTTCTGGACGGCCTCCGATATCGGCTGGGTCGTCGGCCATTCCTATATCGTCTACGCACCGCTGATATCGGGCGTGACGACCTTGATTTTTGAGGGAAAGCCGGTCGGCACGCCCGATGCCGGCGCATTTTGGCGCGTCGTTGCAGAGCACGACGTGCGCGTGCTCTTCACGGCGCCGACCGCCTTTCGCGCCATCCGGCGCGAGGATGGGGACGGCGAACTGATCGCGAACCACAAGATGCCGAATTTGCGGGCACTGTTTCTTGCCGGCGAGAGGGCGGATCCGGAGACCCTGAAATGGGCCGAACGCATGCTTGCCATCCCCGTCATCGATCACTGGTGGCAGACGGAGACCGGCTGGCCGATCGCCGCAAATCCGCTCGGCCTCGGCGCCCTGCCCGTCAAGCACGGTTCGCCGGCACTGCCGATGCCGGGCTACGAGGTGACGGTGCTCGACGATGCCGGCCATCCGATCGAGGCGGGGACGCTCGGCAATATCGTCATCAAGCTGCCCCTGCCGCCCGGCTGCCTGCCGACCCTCTGGCATGCGGACCATCGTTTCCGATCGGCCTATCTCGACGAGTTTCCCGGTTACTACAAGACTGCCGACGCCGGCTATGTCGACGAAGACGGCTACCTCTTCATCATGTCGCGGACCGACGACATCATCAATTGCGCCGGTCATCGGCTCTCGACAGGTGCGATGGAGGAGGTTTGCGCGCGTCACCCCGATGTCGCCGAATGCGCGGTTATCGGCGTGATCGATGCGCTGAAGGGTCAGGCTCCCTGCGGCTTCCTGGTGCTGAAGCGGCATGTCGTTCGCGAATCGACGGCGATCGAATCGGAGGTGGTGGCGATGATTCGCGATCAGATCGGGCCTGTCGCCGCCTTCAAGACGGCGATCACCGTCAACCGATTGCCGAAGACGCGGTCGGGCAAGATCCTGCGCGGCACCATGCAGAAAATTGCCGACAGCATACCCTGGAAAATGCCCGCAACCATCGATGATCCGGCGATTTTGGAGGAGATCGCCGAGGCGCTGCGCAAGCGCGGGTTCGGCTCTCTGCCGATGTAAAAATTAAGCATTCGATAAGCCTAATTGAGGAATTGTTAACCATGTTGCGCAAGGATTTGTTAACGGCAATGGCTTGCATAGCAGGCTTTGCATGACGCGGTCGCCGTTACCGGCCTGCTGCACAATTCCCTAAATCGGAATCGATTTAAGGATAAAATCATGCAGCAGTTGAAGTGCTACAGCGTCCTTTGTGCGTCTGAAAAGACGCGCGGCGCGGTAGTCCGGAATGCCCCTTTCTCCGATTGTGGAGCGGATCATGACGAGCATCCTCACCAACAACGCTGCCATGGCAGCGCTGCAGACTTTGCGCGGCGTAAACGATAGCCTCAAGGACACCCAGGGGCGCGTTTCCTCCGGTTATCGTGTCGAGAAGGCCGCCGACAATGCCGCATACTGGTCGATCGCCACGACCATGCGTTCCGACAACCTGGCGCTTTCGGCCGTCTCCGACGCTCTCGGCCTCGGTGCGGCCAAGGTCGATACCGCCTATGCGGCCATGGACAGCGCGCTTGACGTCGTCAGCGAAATCAAGGCGAAGATCGTCGCCGCCACAGAAAAGGGCGTCGACAAGACAAAGATCCAGCAGGAACTCGACCAGCTGCAGGAGCAGCTGCTCAGCATTGCCCAGTCCGCATCCTTCTCCGGCGAAAACTGGGTGGCTGGCGCTTCCGGAACGAAGAGCGTCGTCTCGTCCTTCGTCCGTGACGGCAGCAATGCCGTTTCAGTGAAGATGACCGATTATGTGCTCGATTCAGGCTCGCTCGGCAATGTGCTCTTCGGCATGACCAGCACGGGTGCGATCGAGACGAGCAGCGGTATCATCGGCACCGCCTTCAACGGCACCTATGGCGGCACCGTCATCGTCATGCCGTCGATCTATGATCTCGACATTATCGGTTTCACCCAAGGCCAGCTCGACGCAGCCCTGACCGGGATCGAACTGGTTCTCGGTGCCATGACCGCTGCCGGCTCCGCTCTCGGCTCGATCTCGACGCGCATCCAGCTGCAGGAGAATTTCGTCAGCGGTCTTCACGATTCCATCGACTCGGGCATCGGTCGCCTGGTCGATGCCGATATGGAAGAGGAATCGAGCAGGCTCTCGGCGCTGCAGACGCAGCAGCAGCTCGGCATCCAGTCGCTTTCGATCGCCAATAGCTCGGCACAAAACATCCTCACCCTGTTCCGCAGCTGATGCGGGGAGAGGCGATCCTCAATAAAAAACCCCGCCGGGCGGTTCGCTCGGCGGGGTTTTCCTGATGAGATCGCTGGTATCTCAGTACTGATCTTCTTCGTCCTCGTCCTTCGGAGCCGAGCGCAGCGAGCTCAGCTTGCGGAAGACGGCGTCGGCGTCGATTTCCTTTTCCTCTTCGCGCTCGTAGCTCGGCGTGAGGCGTTCGGTTTCCTGAGCCGATTGCAGCGTCGCGCCAAGCTCGGCGGCCGTCGGCAGCGGCCGGCCCTTGGAGGCCTTTTCCACTTCCATGTCGAGATCGATCTGGCTGCAGAGGCCGAGCGTCACCGGATCCATCGGCGCCAGGTTGGCGGAGTTCCAGTGGGTGCGCTCGCGGATCTGCTCGATCGTCGATTTCGTCGTGCCGACGAGGCGGGAAATCTGCGCGTCCTTCAGCTCCGGATGGTTGCGCACGAGCCAGAGAATGGCGTTCGGGCGGTCCTGACGCTTGGAAACCGGGGTATAACGCGGGCCACGGCGCTTGGATTCCGGCACGCGCACCTTCGGTTCGGAGAGCTTGAGCTTGTGGTTCGGATTGGCTTCGGCGCGGGCAATCTCGTCGCGGGAAAGCTGACCGGTCGAGATCGGATCGAGGCCCTTGATGCCCTGCGCCGCTTCGCCATCGGCAATCGCCTTGACCTCGAGCGGATGCAGTTTGCAGAACTGCGCAATCTGATCGAAAGACAGCGCCGTGTTGTCGACAAGCCAGATGGCGGTCGCCTTCGGCATGAGCAGTGTTTGAGCCATGGATATAGTCCTTCTATCGTCCGCGCCGGTCGCGGTCCGTGGATTGTCACCACAATGTCCGGGAAATATGCCGCTATATAACCGGACTGTCGCAGAATTGCAATTCTTCCGAAATCAAATGACCTTTGTCTAATTGCCGTGGCGATGCGACCTGCTATGAATTGCCCTGATTTGAAGTTCGGGCTCGTAGATCGCTTGGCCCGTCGCATGTCCCATGAGGAGGAGTTCCATGTCGGAGAAGATCCATCCGGTGCCGAAGCCGGTGAAGGCGCGTGCCCTGATCGATAAGGAAAAGTACCTGAAATGGTACGAGGAGAGCGTCGAGAACCCGGACAAGTTCTGGGGCAAACACGGCAAGCGGATCGACTGGTTCAAGCCCTATACCAAGGTCAAGAACACCTCCTTTACCGGCAAGGTCTCGATCAAATGGTTCGAGGACGGCCAGACCAACGTCTCCTACAATTGCATCGACCGCCATCTGAAGACGAATGGCGACCAAGTGGCGATCATCTGGGAAGGCGACAATCCCTATATCGACAAGAAGATCACCTATAACGAGCTCTACGAGCACGTCTGCCGGATGGCGAACGTGTTGAAGAAGCACGGCGTCAAGAAGGGCGATCGCGTCACCATCTATATGCCGATGATCCCCGAGGCGGCTTACGCGATGCTCGCCTGCGCCCGCATCGGCGCGGTTCATTCGGTCGTCTTCGGTGGTTTCTCGCCGGAAGCCCTGGCGGGGCGCATCGTCGACTGCGAATCCACCTTCGTCATCACCTGCGACGAAGGCGTGCGCGGCGGCAAGCCGGTGCCGCTGAAGGACAATACCGATACGGCGATCCACATCGCCGCCCGTCAGCACGTCAATGTCAGCAAAGTGCTGGTCGTGCGCCGCACCGGCGGCAAGACCGGCTGGGCGCCGGGCCGCGACCTCTGGTATCACCAGGAAGTCGCCACGGTGAAGGCCGAATGCCCGCCGGTGAAGATGAAGGCGGAAGATCCGCTGTTCATTCTCTATACCTCAGGCTCGACCGGCAAGCCGAAGGGCGTGCTGCACACGACGGGCGGCTACCTCGTCTACGCATCGATGACGCATGAATATGTCTTCGACTATCATCATGGCGACGTCTACTGGTGCACCGCCGATGTCGGCTGGGTCACCGGCCATTCCTATATCGTCTATGGGCCGCTTTCGAACTGCGCGACGACGCTGATGTTCGAGGGCGTGCCGAACTTCCCGGATCAGGGCCGTTTCTGGGAAGTCATCGACAAGCACAAGGTCAATATCTTCTATACCGCGCCGACGGCGATCCGCTCGCTGATGGGCGCCGGCGATGAATTCGTCACCCGTTCGTCGCGCTCTTCGCTGCGCCTGCTCGGCACGGTCGGCGAGCCGATCAATCCGGAGGCCTGGGAGTGGTATTACAACGTCGTCGGCGACAAACGCTGCCCTGTGATCGATACCTGGTGGCAGACGGAGACCGGCGGCCACATGATCACGCCACTGCCCGGTGCGACCGACCTGAAACCCGGTTCGGCGACGACGCCGTTCTTCGGCGTCAAGCCTGAGCTGCTCGACAATGAGGGCAAGGTGCTGGAAGGGGCCGCCGACGGCAATCTCTGCATCACCGACAGCTGGCCGGGCCAGATGCGCACCGTCTACGGCGATCACGAGCGTTTCATCCAGACCTATTTCTCCACCTACAAGGGCAAGTACTTCACCGGCGATGGCTGCCGCCGCGACGAGGACGGCTATTACTGGATCACCGGCCGCGTCGACGACGTGCTCAACGTCTCCGGCCACCGGCTGGGCACGGCGGAGGTGGAATCGGCGCTCGTGTCGCACAATCTGGTTTCGGAAGCGGCGGTCGTCGGCTATCCGCATTCGATCAAGGGCCAGGGCATTTATTGCTATGTGACGCTGATGGCCGGCCATGAAGGAACGGACACGCTTCGCCAGGATCTGGTCAAACATGTGCGCGCCGAAATCGGGCCGATCGCCGCGCCGGACAAGATCCAGTTTGCGCCCGGCCTGCCGAAGACCCGCTCGGGCAAGATCATGCGCCGCATCCTGCGCAAGATCGCCGAGGACGATTTCGGCGCGCTCGGCGACACCTCGACACTCGCCGATCCTGCCGTGGTCGACGATCTGATCGCCAACCGACAGAACAAGGCGACCGCCTGACACACAGAGCCGCTCCCGACCATCCGAGTCCCGGAGCGGCTCACTTTACATTGCTGGCTGATATTGGACGGCCTGCACAAGGCCCGGATTCGGGATCGACAATCCTTGCTTAGAAATCGATCGCCCGGCCATTGATCTCGTAATCGCCGAAGCGGGCCGGCTCGGCTCCGCCGCGGCCGCCGATCTCCGGCGGCAGGTCCAGCGGCTTCTGGTGCTTTCGCCGCTCCTCGGCCTCGGCAAGCGCACGCTGGGCCGCCGGGGACAGCATTTTGCGCGGCGGCTCCGATCCTTCGGCCGTCGGCGATTGGCTATTGTCGTTATCGGCGTCCTGCATGGCTTCTCCTGCCGGAAAACATTGAAAATGGCTGGTGAATAACCAAATCATAATGCGCCGGCGCCGGGATTAAAAGCTTGCGGCGCCGAAATCGGAGTTGGAGATTCGCAATGAACCTCGTTCGCACTGCCATGTTGCTTGCCTTCATGACGGCGCTCTTCATGTTTGTCGGCTTCCTGATCGGCGGTCGGGCCGGCATGATGATCGCATTCCTCATTGCCGCCGGCATGAACTTCTTCTCCTACTGGAATTCTGATCGCATGGTGCTTTCGGCCTATCGCGCCCAGCAGGTCGACGAGCGCAATGCGCCGGAATTTTTCGCGATCATCCGTGATCTCGCCCACAATGCCGGCCTGCCGATGCCGAAGGTCTATCTCTACGACAGCCCGCAGCCGAATGCCTTCGCCACCGGCCGCAATCCCGAAAATGCCGCCGTCGCCGCCTCGACGGGCCTGCTCCAGGCACTGTCTCCTGAGGAAGTCGCCGGCGTGATGGCGCATGAGCTTGCCCATATTCAGAACCGCGACACGCTGACGATGACGATCACGGCAACGCTTGCCGGGGCGATCTCGATGCTCGGCAATTTCGCCTTCTTCTTCGGCGGCAATCGCGACAACAACAATCCGCTCGGTTTCGTCGGCGTCCTCGTGGCGATGATCGTGGCGCCGCTCGCCGCCATGCTGGTGCAGATGGCGATCAGCCGCACGCGCGAATATTCGGCCGACCGTCGCGGCGCCGAAATCTGCGGCAATCCGCTCTGGCTCGCGTCGGCGCTCGGCAAGATCGCCCGCGGTGCCGCCCAAGTGCCGAACGAGGATGCCGAGCGCAATCCGGCGACGGCGCATATGTTCATCATCAATCCGCTTTCCGGCGAGCGCATGGACAATCTGTTTTCGACGCATCCAGACACGGAAAACCGCATTGCCGCGCTGCAGGAGATGGCGCAAAGCGGCATGAATGTCTCGACGGGACCGGTTCGTGCTGTTAATCCGACGCGCAAATCGCGCTCTGTTCCGAATACGGGTCGCGGTGGTTCGCAACCGCCAAGAGGTCCGTGGTCTTGAATTCAGACGGCACGAGAAAGCCATTCCGTAAACAGAAACCTTCCACCGACCGGCCGGCCGGCCGATCGGCGCCGGCCAAGCCCGGCCTGCGGGCCCGGGCCGCGGCGGCAAAAATTCTCGCCGCCGTCGTCGACCGCAAGCTGCCGCTCGACGGCGCTCTCGATCACGAACATGGCAATCCTGCCTATAAGGCGCTCGGCGAAAGCGACCGGGCGCTTGTCCGCGCCATTCTGAACACGACGCTGCGCCATCTGCCGCGCATCGATGCGGCGATCGCCTCGCTGCTGGAATCGCCGCTGCCGGAGGGCGCGCGGGCGCTGCATCACGTTCTGGCAATCGGCGCGGCGCAGATTCTCTATCTCGACGTGCCCGATCATTCGGCCGTCGATCTTGCCGTCGAACAGGCCAATCAGGATCCGCGCAATCGCCGTTTCGCCAAGCTCGTCAACGCCGTGCTGCGTCGGCTCGGCCGCGAAAAGGACGAGGTGTTGGCGGAGATCGGCAAGGTCGCGCCGATGCCGTTCTGGTTCCTTGCACGGCTGGAAAAGGCCTATGGCCGCGACGCGGCGCTGGCGATCTCGCAATCGCAGCTCGAGCCGGCGGCGATCGATCTGACCGTCAAATCCGACGCCGAAGGCTGGGCAAAGAGGTTGAACGGCGTTGCGCTGCCGACGGGCGGCGTGCGGCTCGCCGCCTTCGACGGCGGCATTCCGTCGCTCGAGGGCTTCGATGAGGGCGCCTGGTGGGTTCAGGATGCGGCGGCAAGCATTCCGGCCAGGCTTTTCGGCGATCTCTCGGGAAAACGTGCCGCCGATCTTTGTGCCGCGCCGGGCGGCAAGACGGCGCAGCTCATCCTTGCCGGCGGCACGGTCACCGCACTCGATCAGTCGGAAAGCCGGCTAAGACGGCTGCGCTCGAATCTCGATCGGCTCGGCCTGACGGCGGAAACGGTCGCGGCAGATCTGACGACATTCAAGCCGCCAGAAGGCTTCGATGCGATCCTGCTCGACGCCCCCTGCTCTTCCACCGGCACGACGCGCCGGCACCCCGATGTGCTGTGGACCAAGGGGCCGGAGGATATCGCCAGGCTGGCGGCGTTGCAGGAGCGGCTGCTGCGTCATGCACTGACCTTGCTGACGCCCGGCGGCATGCTGGTGTTTTCAAATTGCTCGCTCGATCCCGCCGAGGGCGAGGAGGTTGTCGCCCGTGTTCTTTCCGATACCGGCGCGATCGAGCGCGTTCCGATCAGCGCGGGCGACTGGCCCGGCCTTGAGGCAGCGATCACGCCGCTCGGCGAATTCCGCACGCTTCCGACCATGCTGAAAATGCCTGAGGGCATCGCCTCCGGCCTCGACGGCTTTTACGCGGCCGTGCTGCGGCGAGCGGGCTGACCAACCTCAAAGGTCGGAGCAAAGCATGCGGGGATTTGAAATCCTCGCATCATCGCCACGGTGCGTTGTGAACCGTCGAATGATCTCAACTGAAATGCAGTAATTTGCGTATATTCGAACTTTGTCACGAATTAATTCATTGCGGGCGATGAAATCGGCCGCTTTTCACCTATTCTTAACCACGAGGGTCAATAGACAATAGAATATGCAGTCCGGTCGGCGTTTTGCGAGCATGTATGTTCGGGAAGCTTGGCGGCGCGCCTTGCGCCGCGTCGCGCTGCTGCGCCTGAAGCTCTTTCGCCATTCGATCAAAGTACCCGAGCGCCTGATCGTCGCGCCGACCGATCTGCGCGGCATCGATCCGCATGTGGCCGACGAAATTCTCAACGGACGGTTTCTCCTGGCCGGGCGGATGTTGGAGACGAACGGCAAATCGCCCTTTACCTTCACCCTGCCCTCGCGCCCCTTCGCCACCCGCCTTCACAGCTTCGGCTGGCTGCGGCACATGCGGGCGCACAAGACGGAACGCAACTCGGCCGCCGCCCGCGCCATCGTCGACAGCTGGCTTTCCGTTCATGCCGGCCGCATGGAAGGAATTGCCTGGGAGACCGACGTCACTGCCCAGCGCGTCATCGCCTGGCTGTCGCATTCGCCGGTCGTGCTGCAGAATGCCGACCGCGGTTTCTATCGCCGGTTCATGAAGTCGCTGGCGTTTCAGGTCAGGTTCCTGCATCGCATGGCGCCCTATACGCTCGGCGGTCTGGAGCTGTTTCGCCTGCGCATTGCGCTCGCCATGGCCTCCGTCGCCATGCCGACCCGCGCCTCCACGCTCAAACGGGCGGCCCAGGCGCTCGACCGCGAATTCGATAGCCAGATTCTTCCGGATGGCGGCCATGTCTCGCGCAATCCGCGCGCCGGGCTGGAACTGCTGCTCGATCTGCTGCCGCTGCGCCAGACCTATGTCAATCTCGGCCATGATCTGCCGCAAAAGCTGATCTCCGGCATCGACCGCATGTATCCGGCCTTGCGGTTCTTTCGCCATCAGGACGGGGATCTGGCGCTTTTCAACGGCGCGACGTCGACGCTCGCCAATGAACTGATGTCGGTGCTCAGATATGACGAGACCGCCGGTCAGCCGTTCAAGGCTTTGCCGCAGTCGCGCTATCAACGGCTTGCCGGGGGCAAGACAATCATCATCGCCGATACCGGCACGCCGCCTTCGGGAGGCGCGTTGCGCAGTGTGCATGCCGGCACCCTCTCCTTCGAGATGTCGTCCGGCCGCCATCGCTTCATCGTCAATTCCGGCTCGCCGAAATTTGCCGGGCACCGCTATGTCCAGATGGCGCGCACCACCGCGGCGCATTCGACCGTCATCCTCAACGACACGTCGTCCAGCCGCTTTTCGCTCTCGCCCTTCCTCAACCACGCGATTACCGAACCGGTCAGGACCGTCACCGTCGAGCGTGCCGAAACGGAGGATGGACGCGACGGCATCAAGCTCAGCCATGACGGTTATGTGCGAGCCTTCGGTGTGCTGCACGAGCGCGAAATTACGCTCAATGCGGCGGGCACGATCGTGACGGGCCGCGACCGGCTTGTCGTCCGTGAAGGATATGAGATTGACGAGCCGGTGAAGGCTGTCGCCCGTTTTCACGTCCATCCTTCGATCGTCCTGCAGCAGAGTGACGGGGAGTCGGTGCTGCTGACGGCGCCGGACGGCGAAAGCTGGCTGTTTTCCGCTCCCGGCAATGAAGTGCTGATTTCCGAGGATATTTTCTTTGCCGACAGCTCCGGCATTTGCGGCTCGGACCAGATCGAGATCGATTTCGATCTTGCCGAGAAGACGGAAATCCGCTGGTTTTTATCCCGCAAGGGATAGCGCCTGTTTGCGCAGCGGCGAAGCTGTGCTAACGCGGCGCAAGCAGAACCGAAGCCGAACGGAGAAAGTTCATGGCCGTCATTTCCAAGAAGATCCCCGCCCCGGACCAGGTCGAAATCAAGACCGCGCTCCTCTCCGTCTTCGACAAGACCGGCGTCGTCGAGCTCGCCCAGGCCTTGTCTGAAAGAGGCGTGCGCCTGCTGTCGACCGGCGGCACCTACAAGGCGATTGCTGCGGCCGGTCTCGCCGTCACTGATGTTTCCGACATCACTGGTTTTCCGGAAATCATGGATGGACGCGTCAAGACGCTGCACCCGACAGTGCATGGCGGCCTGCTGGCGATCCGTGATGACAGCGAGCACCAGGAAGCGATGAAGAAGCATGGCATCGAGGCCATCGATCTCGCTGTCATCAACCTCTATCCCTTCGAAGAGGTGCGCGCGGCCGGCGGCGATTATCCGACGACCGTCGAGAACATCGATATTGGCGGCCCGGCGATGATCCGGGCATCGGCCAAGAACCACGCCTATGTGACCATTCTGACCGATCCCAACGATTATGCCGAGTTCAAGGAGCAGCTTTCGGCCGATGCCGGCAAGACGGCCTATGCCTTCCGCCAGCGCATGGCCGCCAAGGCCTATGCCCGCACCGCGGCTTATGACGCTGCGATTTCCAACTGGTTTGCCGAGGCGCTGTCGATCGACACGCCGCGCCACCGCGTCATCGGCGGCGTGCTGAAGGAAGAGATGCGCTACGGCGAAAACCCGCACCAGAAGGCGGCCTTCTATGTGACCGGCGAAAAGCGTCCGGGTGTTTCGACGGCTGTCCTTCTGCAGGGCAAACAGCTCTCCTATAACAACATCAACGACACCGATGCCGCCTACGAGCTCGTCGCCGAGTTTCTGCCGGAAAAGGCGCCGGCCTGTGCCATCATCAAGCACGCCAATCCCTGCGGCGTCGCCACCGGTTCGAGCCTGGTCGAAGCCTATCAGCGGGCGCTTGCCTGCGATTCCGTTTCCGCCTTCGGCGGCATCATCGCGCTCAACCAGATATTGGACGCCGAAACGGCCGAAGAGATCGTCAAGCTCTTCACTGAGGTGATCATCGCTCCCGATGTCACCGAAGAGGCGAAGGCGATCGTCGCCCGCAAGCCGAACCTGAGGCTGCTGTCGGCCGGCGGCCTGCCCGATCCGCGCGTTGCAGGGCTGACGGCGAAGACCGTCTCCGGCGGCCTGCTGGTCCAGAGCCGCGACAACGGCATGGTCGAGGATCTGGAGCTGAAGGTCGTCACCAAGCGGGCGCCGACGGCGCAGGAGCTCGAGGACATGAAGTTCGCCTTCAAGGTCGGTAAACATGTCAAATCGAATGCCGTGGTCTACGCCAAGGACGGCCAGACGGCCGGGATCGGCGCCGGCCAGATGAGCCGGGTCGATTCGGCCCGCATCGCGGCGCTGAAGGCCGAAGAGGCCGCCAAGGCGCTCGGCCTTGCGGTTCCGATGACAAAGGGTTCGGCGGTTGCCTCCGAAGCCTTTCTGCCGTTTGCCGACGGTCTTCTGTCGATGATCGCCGCAGGCGCGACGGCGGTGATCCAGCCGGGCGGCTCGATGCGTGATCAGGAGGTCATCGATGCCGCCAACGAACACGGCGTCGCGATGGTCTTCACCGGCATGCGTCACTTCCGGCACTAGAACAGGATGATTTTAGGCCGGGTCGGCCTAAAATCTGAATCCTGTTCTAAATTAAAGAGTTAGAGCATGATGTCGCCCGAAAACCGCTCACACTTTTCGGCATCATGCTCTGAAGAAGTGCCGGAAATGACCGGGCATTCCTATGCCCGGTCGGCCGGATAGGGCGTGCGGATCAAGAGCAGCAGGCCGCCGGCAAGAAACAGGATCAACGTCGCCATTCCTAGCCGCGGTGATCCGCTGATATAGGTCATCAGCGAGAAGAGCAGCGTCGCCATGAAGCTCGTGGCGCGCCCTGAAAGCGCGTAGATGCCGAAGTAGCGGCCGGCTTCCTCCAGGCTGACGCTGCGGGCGAGATAGGAGCGCGACGAGGCCTGCACCGGCCCGAAGGCGAACCCGATCAAGAGGCCATAGAGGATATAGGCCTTTTCCGCCGCGGTGCCGAAGAGGCCGCCGGAATCGGCCGACGGCAGCGCCATCAGGCCAAACATCGTGTAGCCCGGCCCGGTCGAGATGATGCCGATGGTGGCGAGAAGCAGCATGGTGAGGCTGATGACGACGGTTACCTTCGAACCGACGCCCTTGTCGATGCGGCCGGCGATCAGGCAGCCGAAAATGGCGACGACGTTGAGGATGATGCCGTAGAGGCCGATCTCGATCGTCGCCCAGCCGAACATGCCGGCGGCGAAAACGCCGCCGAGGATCAGCAGGCCGTTGACGCCGTCCTGATAGATCATGCGGGCAATCAGGAATTTCAGGATGCCGCGCCGCTCTTTGAGTTCGCCGAGCGTGTTTCTCAACTCCCGCAGGCCGGCGCGGATGGCGGTGCCGAAGGGCAGGCCTCTGCCGACATCGGGCGTGAAGAAGAACATCGGCAGGATGAAGATCAGGTACCAGATGGCCGAGATCGGCCCGGTGATGCGCGCATCCTGGCCGGTCTTGGGATCAAGGCCGAAAAGCGGGTCGAGGCCGAGAACGGTCTTGCCGCTTTCCGGACTTGCCGCCAGAAGCGTGACGACGGCAATCAGCACGATCATGCCGCCGAGATAACCAAGCCCCCAGGCGGTGTTGGAAAGCTTGCCGACCTCGTGCTTGGCGACCAGGCGCGGCATCATCGAATCGTTGAAGACGATCGAAAACTCGGCCGAAATCGAGGCGAGGATCATGAAGATCACGGGATAGAGGACAGGCGAACCCGGGGCGGCGAACCACAGGCCGAACAGGCTCGCGATCTTGATGATCGCGAAGAAGCCGATCCACGGTTTGCGTGCGCCCGACTGGTCGGCGATTGAGCCGAGAACCGGCGAGAGCAGGGCGATGATCACCGAGGAGATCGTCGCCATGTTGCTCCACGTCGTCTGCGCCGACACCGGGTCATCGGTCAGGCGCGAAACGAAATAGGGCCCGAAGATGAAGGTGGTGACCACGGTGAAGAAGGGCTGCGCCGCCCAATCGAAGAACATCCATCCCCAGATGCCCTTCTCCGTGGCTTTCGGCGGCTGCGTCCCTGTCCAGTCTATGCGATTCAACATCCGCTCCTGTTTTGGCGGACTGTCTCACCTCGCCCGGTCGCGCGCAAGATCGGTCAGGATACCTGCAGCAACGGTAATACGCGCAAGATTGGGATCGCCGCTGTCGCTGAGGCTCGAAAGCTCCTCGACGATGCGGTTGATGCGGACGCGATCCTGGGCATGCCAGGCCTGGACGGGCAGCTTCTCCTTGCCGTGGTCGGAAAGGGCCGAGATGACGATGTCGCGCCTTGCGCTGGCGATCTGGTCGATGCTGCGGGCAAGGGCCAGGTTTTCGTAGTGATCGGAGGTGAGGATGCGTCCACCCGCCGCCAGCAGCCGCGCGATCCGGAAGGTCTGCGACACCGCGAAATAGTTCTCGGCGGCGCGCACCAGGGGTTCGCCGGTGCGTTCGGCGATCTGCATGATCTCCGGCACCAGCGCGAAGCTCTGGAGATTGGCGATCTCGGCTGCGAGTTTCTCCGGCACGCCGGCTTGAACATAGTCCGCCTGGCGCGCGGCGGCATCGACGGCGGACTGTTCGGCGAAGGCAGGCTTTAGCTTTTTCAGAGCTGCCTGCAGCCGGCTAATCACTTCCGCCATATCGATTTTGCCCATGCCGGTCTTCAGAAGCAGGCGCGCCAGCACGGTGAAGCTGTGGCTGATCTCCTCGTAGATACGGTTTTGCACCTCGCCGGAAACCTTGCCGTCGAGCGCATCCGTCTCAGCCCAGAGCCGGGTGAGGTCGAAACCGTCGCGGGCGACGATCGCGGCGCGCACCACTTCCGGCGCCGAAGCCGCCGTCGCGTCCATCATGGCGACGGTGAAGCTCGGCCCGCCGCGGTTGATCGCTTCGTTGGCAAGCACGGTCGCGACGATTTCACGCCGCAGGCGGTGGCTGGCAATGTCGCCGGCGTTCGACTTCTGCATTTTGACGGGGAAATAATTCGACAGCGTCGCGGCAAAATAGGGGTCGTCGGGCAGATCGCTGGCGGCGAGCGCATCGAAGAGCACGATCTTGGCATAGGACACCAGCACGCCGATCTCCGGCCGCGTCAGCGGCTTGCCGGCCGTATAACGTTCGGCGAGGGTCTGGTCGTCGGGCAAGGTTTCGACCTTGCGGTTCAGCTGACCGGCGCCCTCGAGCACGCTCATGAAGCGGCCGAGCTCCAGGCCGTTGGCCGTGCCCTTGCGCTCGGTCAGCGAGATCGCCAGCGACTGCAGGTAGTTGTTGCGCAGCACCAGGGCCGCCACTTCGCCGGTCATCGACGAAAGCAGCTGGTCGCGTTTTGCCCGCGTCAGCCGCCCGTCATGCATGGCGGCCGCCAGCGCAATCTTGATATTGACCTCGACGTCCGAGGTGTTGACGCCGGCCGAGTTGTCGATGGCGTCGGAATTGCAGCGCCCGCCGGTAAGACCGTAGGCGATACGGCCCTTCTGGGTGACGCCGAGGTTTGCACCCTCGCCGATCACCTTGGCGCGCACCTCCGCCGCGGTGATGCGGATCGGGTCGTTGGCACGGTCGCCGACCTCGGTATCGGTTTCGGACGGCGCTTTCACATAGGTGCCGATGCCGCCGAACCAGAGCAGGTCGACCGGGCTCTTCAGGATCGCCGTCATGATCTCAAACGGCGTGGCCACGGCTTTGTCGATGCCGATCGCAGCGACCGCTTCCGGCGTCAGCGTCACCGATTTCGCCGCGCGGGAAATGATCATCGCTCCCTTGGAAAGCACGCTTCTGTCGAAATCCTGCCAGCTCGAGCGCGGCAGGTCGAAGAGCCGCTGGCGTTCTGCCAGCGTCTTTTCCATGTCGGGATCGGGATCGATGATGATGTCGCGGTGGTCGAAGGCGGCGACGAGCCGGATCTTCGGCGAGAGCAGCATGCCGTTGCCGAAGACGTCGCCCGACATGTCGCCGACGCCGGCGACGGTGAAGGGGGTCGTCTGGATGTCGATGTCCATTTCGCGGAAATGGCGTTTGACGGTTTCCCAGGCGCCGCGGGCGGTGATGCCCATCTTCTTGTGGTCGTAACCGGCCGAGCCGCCGGAGGCGAAGGCGTCGTCCAGCCAGAAGCCGGCTTCCTGCGCCAGCGCATTGGCGGTGTCGGAAAAGGTTGCCGTGCCCTTGTCGGCGGCGACGACGAAATAGGGGTCGTCGCCGTCGAGCCTCACCGTATCCTTCGGCGGCACGATCTCGGTACCGGAGATATTGTCGGTGATCGAAAGCAGCGTGCGGATATAGGTCTTGTAGGCCTCGCGGCCGGCATTGAAGATCTCGTCGCGGCTGCCGCCGGCGGGGAGCTTTTTCGGATAGAAGCCGCCCTTGGCGCCGACCGGCACGATGACGGCGTTCTTGACCTGCTGCGCCTTGACGAGACCGAGCACCTCGGTGCGGTAATCCTCGGCGCGGTCCGACCAGCGCAGGCCGCCGCGCGCCACCTTGCCGAAGCGCAGATGCACACCTTCGACCTCGACGCCGTAGACGAACATCTCGCGGAAGGGTTTCGGCTGCGGCAGCCCGTCGACCAGGTGCGGGTCGAGCTTGAAGGCGAGCATCGCCTTCGGCGCACCATCAGGGTTTTTCTGGAAATAATTGGTGCGCAGCGTCGCATCGACGATGTTGACGTAGCGGCGCAGGATGCGGTCGTCGTCGAGGCTCGGCACTTCGGCAAGCTCGGCCTCGATCGCCTGGTGCAGCTCGGCAAGCTTCTTCACCCGGGCCTTCTCCGGCAGCTTGGGATCGAGCGTGTCGTGGAACAGCCGGAAAATGGCGGCAGCGACATCAGGATATTTGTCGAGCGTCGTTGCGATATAGTCCTGCGAATAGGCGATGCCGGCCTGGCGGAGGTAGCGGGCATAGGCGCGCAGCACATTCGTCTCGCGGGCCGAGAGCCCCGCCGAAAGGATCAGCCGGTTGAAGCTGTCATTGTCGATCGTGCCGGCGAAGGCGGCGACGAAGGCTTCCTCGAGGGCGGCGCCATAACGCTGCAGGTCGATGTCGCGGTCGTTGCGGGTCTCGAGCTCCATGTCATGCAGCACGACGAGTTCGGTTTGGCCGTCGGCGACCGGCACCCCGATATCGAAGGTGCGTTCGCTGACGACATTGAAGCCGAGGTTCTCGAGAAGCGGCACGCGCCGTGACAGCGCCAGCTGGCCGCCGGCGTGGAAGATCTTCAGCGAAAGGATGCGGCCCTGTTCTTCCTGACGATGATAGAACTGGATGCGGAGCGGCTCGCCGGCGGCGCAGGCGCCGATATCGGCGAGGTCCGCCACGGTTTCCTCCGGGGTGAAGGAATCCTGGAAGGCCTGGTCGACCGATAGTTTCGGCGCCTTCGGCCCGGCCAGCACTTCGAAGCGGTCGTCCCAGCGGGCGGTGATTTCGCGGATCGTCTGCTCGAGCTTGGCTTGCGGAATGCGCGGCGTCTTGCCGCCGGAGCGGCCGATGATGAAATGCACGCGCGCTACGCCGCCTTCGGGGAAAGCCGGGTAATAGGCGGAGACACGCCCGTCATAGACCGTCTTCAGATAGGTGCCGATCCGCTCGCGAACGATGGAATCGTATTCCTCACGCGGGACATAGACGATCACGGAGACAAAGCGGTCGAAGTGGTCGATGCGCGGCAGGACGCGCACGCGCGGCCGGTCGGCCAGGTCGTTGATCTGCTCGGCAAAGCTTGCAAGCAATGTTGTGTCGATCTGGAAAAGATCGTCGCGCGGATAGGATTCCAGCGTGTTATCCAGCATGCGGCCGGAATGGCTCATCGGGTCGAAGCCAAAATGCTCCTTCACCTTTTCGATCTTGGAACGCAGCAGCGGGATTTCCGAGGCGAGCGAGGTATAGGCGGTCGAGGTGAAGAGGCCGACGATGCGCAGTTCGCCGGTGACATTGCCCTCGGCGTCGAAACGTTTGACGCCGACATAATCCATATAAGCGCGGCGATGGACGATCGATTTCACGTTCGCCTTGGTGACGATCAGGAAGTCGGGGCCGTCGAGGAAGGCGAGGATCTCGGGCGTCGTGGTCACGGCATCCTTGCCGGTACGCAGCACGAGAACATCGGGATTGGAGAGGATGCCGAGGCCCGTTCCCTTGTCGCGCTCGACCTTGGCGTCGGCGCCCTTGCCAGAATAAACATATTCGCGCATGCCGAGGAAGGTGAAATTCTCGTCGCGCAGCCAGGTGAGGAACGCCACCGCCTCGGCGTGTTCGGCCTTCCTGCGGCCGGCGCCATTGGCCGAAAGCTCGGCGATCACCCCGTCGAGCTTGGAGAGCATCGGCTCCCAGTCCGAGACGGACAGACGGACATGTTCGAGCACGGTCTGGATGCGATTGACGAGATCGGCAGCCTGGCTGGAATTCAACGGGGCGATATGAAGCTGGATGTGGCTGACACGTGTCGCGGGATCACTCGGCTGGTCGGCGGAATAGAGCGTAGGCGCCTTGCCCTTCTCCATGATGAGGATGGGATGCACGGCCATGAAGAGATCGCGGTGGGTGCTCGTCACTTCACCCATCACCGATTCATAGAGGAAAGGCATATTCCGGTCGGTGACCGAAAGCACCGAGACGGCAATGCCGTCAGGCGCCACACCGGCGATGGTGTCGATACTGACGCGCGGGGTCTTGCTGTTCCAGGCGGCAAGTTCTTTCGCCGAATGCACGGCAGAAAGCGCCAGCATTTCAGACGTGTAGCGTTCGAGATCGTCATTGCTTGCCCGGCCGAAGAGAATTTCCGGATCGAGATGGGCCTCGCCCCTCTCCTTGGCGATCTTTCGCGCGCCTTCAATCTGTTTTTCTCGTTTCGGATTGTTTCTGGCAGCCATGGATCGCCTCCCGCAATGGACTGATTTTCTGCAAGCTAGCAGAAGATTCTTCGAAAAAATCTCTAAAATAGGGGCCAGCGGGATGGTTTTGATGCTTTTTTGACGTCGGAAATGGGAAATTGTCGGAGATTTTTCCGATTTCGTAGCCAAAACAAACGTGGACGGCCCTCTTTTTGTTTTTTCTTCCGCCGCACATTTCCATGCTCACGTGAAGAATGGTTGACAGCGCGGCGTCAAAAAGATCATCAAACGCCATCATCATTCGGACCTCGGTATCATGTCGGAAAATGCAGCGGGCGCAGTCATCGTCATTTCCAGCCATGTCGTGCGCGGCTCGGTCGGCAACCGGGCGGCGGTGTTTGCGCTGGAGACGCTCGGCCATCCGGTCTGGGCGCTGCCGACCGTTGTTTTGCCCTGGCATCCCGGCCATGGCCGTTCGACGCGGCTGACATTTGCGGAAGCCGATTTCGACGCGGCGATCGACGATCTGATCCGTGCGCCCTGGATCGGTGAAGTCCGGGCCGTGCTTTCGGGTTATTTCGGCAATGCCGCCCAGGCGCGCTCCGTCGCCCGGCTGATCGCTGTGCTCCGCCAGAACAATCCCGAACTGCTCTATGTCTGCGATCCCGTGATGGGCGATCTCGGTGGCCTCTATGTGCCGGAAGCCACGGCCGAGGCCATTCGTGATCATCTCATCCCGCTCGCTTCGCTGGCGACGCCGAACCGCTACGAGCTCGCCTGGCTGTCGGGAGCAGCCCTTGACGACAACAGCGCGATCATGGAGGCGGCGCTGGCGCTCGGGCCATCGCGCATGCTCGTCACCTCGGCGGTGCCGATGATGGCGGGCGGTACCGGCAATCTCTACCTCTCCGGCCGTCACGCGCTGCTTGCCGAGCACCGCGTCGTCGAGAACCCGCCGAATGGTCTCGGCGACCTGCTCGCCGCGGTTTTCCTGTCGCGCCTGCTGTCCGGCCTCGAGGATGAAAAGGCGTTGCAGCTTGCCACCGCCAGCGTGTTCGAAGTGCTGGCGCGTGCCGTCAAGCGCGGCAGCAACGAGTTGATGCTGGCAAGCGACGCGTCCAGCCTTTCGACGCCGATGGCCATGGTGCAGATGCGGCGCCTTGTGCACCCGGCGCAGCGGCGGAAAAAATGACGCATCTGTCAGTTTACTCATTTTGCGGTGCAGCAGTTGATCTTGTCTTCCGCGCGCGCTAATCCAGAAACATGCAGCGTTTTCCAAACACCCTTCTGGACGGTTATCGCAACTTTATGAACGGGCGTTACGCCGACGCCCGCGACCGGTATCGGCAACTGGCCGAAAACGGTCAAAGTCCCAGCACGTTGGTGATTGCCTGTTCGGATTCACGTGCGGCTCCCGAGCTGATCTTCGATGCCGGCCCGGGCGAACTTTTCGTTATCCGCAACGTCGCCAACATGGTGCCGCCCTACGAGCCGGACGGTCATTTCCATTCGACATCGGCCGCGCTCGAATTTGCCGTGCAGGCGCTGAAGGTCTCGGATATCGTGGTGATGGGCCATGGCCGCTGCGGCGGCATCCGCGCGGCGCTCGATCCGAATGCCGAGCCGCTGTCGCCGGGCGATTTCATCGGTCGCTGGATGTCGCTGGTCAAACCGGCAGCCGAGCAGATCCAGAGCAATGACGTGATGACGGCCGCCGAGCGGCAGACGGCGCTGGAGCGTGTCTCGATCCGCAATTCGATCGACAATCTCAGAAGCTTTCCCGACATCAAGGCGCTCGAGGAAGCGGGAAAAATGCATCTCCACGGCGCCTGGTTCGACATATCGACGGGTGAACTCTGGGTCATGGACGCCGAAACGCGTGATTTCATTCGCCCCGAGATCTAGGGATCAACGGGTTTATCAGTTTTTTAAGGATTGTTGTTAAGCTGCCGGAATTGGTCGCGCACGACCGACGTCTTGATCACCGTGGCGATTGGCGATGAAGTTCGAAACCATCAAAAAGGTTATTCTGGCGGCCATCATGCTGCCCTTCGTCTTCATGCTCATTGAAGGCGTCGTCGTTATCTGGACTTCGCTGACGCAATACTGGAACCTCGAGAAAGACCGGCAGTTCGCCGACGTGCTTGCCCGCGGCGGGTCCATCGCCGCCACGGAAATCCTGAGTGAAATCGGCGCCACGCGCCGCTATCTCGCCCATCCCAGCAGCAGGACCGCGATCGAAATGCAGCGCAGTCGGGCGACGCTCGACGACGAACGCCTGGCTTTTCACGCCAGCCTGCCTTCCCGCGATGCGCTCGACGAAGGGCTCGTGGACGAATTGTCGGCTCTCAGCCTCGCCTATAGCCGCATCGTCGCCGCCCGAAGCGCCGTCGACCAAGGTCGTTATGCCGGCAGCGATCCCGGTGCCATCTACTGGTACGCGGCTCTCAAGCAGCTTGCCGTCGTCGATGCGCTCTCCCCGCTGATCAACGATCCGGTGCTGCTCGAGAAATCCAACCAGCTGATGGGCATCATGCTGACCTACTACGGCGAAAGGCTGATCACCGGGATCGGCACGCGTTACCTCGACCGCGGCCCTTCCGCCAGATTTCCGGTGGAGCTGTTCGTGCAGGGAAAAGTGATGATCGGCGAGGGTATGGATCACATGGTCTTCCATTCCGCGACGTCGATCGAGCGCGATATCGTCGGCTATCTCGGTCGCAGCAGCCAGGTGAAGGCGAATGCCATCACCGATGCGATCCTCGCCGGATCGCGGCCGACGCGCGCAATACGTGACGTCTGGGCCACGGCGCAGAACGAACGCATGAGCTTCCTGCAGCAGAAGATGATCGAAGCCGCCCGAGATATTCACGACACCGGCGAGAACTTTTCGACGCGTTCGCACCTGCATTTGACGCGGATCCTGGCGCTGTGCGCTGGTCTGCTGATCCTCGCCACTTTGGTGATGGTGCTGGCGGCAAGGGGTCTGCGCCTGATCGACCGGCTGACGCAGGATCGCGAGGCGCTGGTGGCGGAGCTGCGCAACGCCGCCCAGACCGACCTCTTGACCGGCCTGTACAACAGGCGCGGCTTCGAGGTCGCCGCATCGGCGCTTCTCACCCAGGCCGAACACGGATCGCGCTGGATATCCGTCGTGCTGTTCGATCTCGATCATTTCAAGAAGATCAACGATGTCAACGGTCATGATGCCGGCGACGCCGTGCTTCGCCATGTCGCGGGCATCGCGCGCGAGAATTTCCGCTCCTTCGATCTGCTGGTGCGTCACGGCGGCGAGGAGTTCCTGGCGCTTCTGCCCGATTCGACGCCGGACGACGCTGCCATCGTCGCCGAGCGGGTGCGGCTGGCGATCGAGATGGCGGAAATCCCTTTACCGAGCGGCGAGCTGCTCAAGGTGACGGCGAGTTTCGGATGCGCCGGCCGGGCAAACGACGGCGCAAGCCGGAACTTCGAGGATCTTGTCAAACGCGCAGATCTGGCGCTTTACGCCGCCAAGGCCTCCGGCCGCAACTGCGTCGTTTCGGGGCCGGTCGTACCGGCTCCGCCGCAGGAGGAGCGCCGCAAGACGGCCTCCGGCGGTGGTTTCGATTCCCGCCTATGAAAAACGCCGCATCTTGCAGCGGCGTTTCGGGGGATCGTTGTCTATGCAGGCCTATCTGCCGCCGTCGATCTGCTGGCCGATATAGGCAATCGCCTGCTGATAGACGCTGGCGGCGTTCCAGCCCTGGATGGCAGCGAAATTCGGCTCTCCCGGCTGATAGCCGGCGCCGGCCCGCCAGCCGTGGCCCTTGAGAAAATTGGCGGTCGAGGCCAGCGCATCGGCACGGGAACCGACCATGTCGACACGGCCGTCGCCGTCGCCGTCGGCGCCGAAACGCACGACGTTCCTCGGCAGGAACTGCGTCTGGCCGATTTCACCATGGGCCGCACCCTTGGCCTGCGGGCTCAGATAGCCCTCCGAGACGAGCTGGAGCGCGGCATAGAGCTGGTCGGTAAAATATTCCGAACGACGGCAGTCATAGGCAAGGGTCGAAACAGCCGACAGCGTATGCTGGTTGCCCATATAGCTGCCAAAACCGGTCTCCATGCCCCAGATGGCGATCAGCGGGCCGGCGGGAACGCCGAAGCGACGCTCGAGCGAGGCAAAAAGCGCCTGGTTGGCCGCCTTCATCGAGCGGCCGCGGGAGATGATGGCAGCACCACCGCGCTTCTGCATGAAGGCGTCGAAGGAGAGCTTGAAGCTCTTCTGGCCGCGGTCGGCGGCGATCGTCGGCTTGTTGTAGTTGACGTTGGCGAAGGCGCGGCTGAGCACCGACTGGCTGACGCCGTTCGCGGCTGCCGTCTGTTTGAAATCGGCGACCCAGGCGTCGAAGCCGGCGCTGGTATTGCCACATTCTGGTCCTTGCGCGAACGCCGGTACTGCATGGAGAAGGCCCATTGCCGCAGCGGCCGCCAGAAACAACTTTGTCATGCGCATTGAGAAACCCCACTCTCGATCTGCATAGTTTTTAGGCGGGCAAGAGAATGCCAGTCACCCGCGATTTTGTTACGATCACCTTTTAGCGAACGCTTATACAGCTGTATTTGCTTGAAAAAGCCCCGCTCAGCGAGCCGGGCTTTAACATCTTATGGTTTACAAATGGTATCAGGCGGCCTGCTTGCGCGGCTTGACCAGGCCGCGATTGACGAGCAGCTCGGCGATCTGGATGGCGTTCAGCGCCGCGCCCTTGCGCAGGTTGTCGGAAACCACCCACATATTGAGGCCGTTTTCGACCGTCGCGTCCTCGCGGATACGCGAAATGTAGGTCGCATCTTCGCCGGCGGATTCATAGGGCGTGATGTAGCCGCCGTTCTCGCGCTTGTCGATGACGAGGCAGCCCGGGGCGTCGCGCAGGATGTCGCGGGCCTGGTCGGCGGTGATCTCGTTTTCGAACTCGATGTTGACCGATTCCGAATGGCCGATGAAGACGGGCACGCGCACGGCCGTGCAGGTCACCTTGATCTTCGGGTCGAGCATCTTCTTCGTCTCGGCCAGCACCTTCCACTCTTCCTTGGTATAGCCGTCTTCCATGAAGCTATCGATGTGCGGGATGACGTTGAAGGCGATGCGCTTGGTGAACTTCTTGTTCTCGATCGGATCGGCGACGAAGACGGCGCGTGTCTGGTTGAAGAGCTCGTCCATGCCGTCCTTGCCGGCGCCGGAGACGGACTGGTAGGTCGAGACGACGACGCGCTTGATCTTGGCGAAGTCGTGCAGCGGCTTCAGCGCCACCACCAGCTGGGCGGTCGAGCAATTCGGGTTGGCGATGATGTTGCGCTTGGTGAACTGGCTGATGGCATCCGGGTTCACTTCCGGCACGATCAGCGGCACGTCGGCGTCGTAGCGCCAGGCCGAGGAATTGTCGATAACAACGCAGCCCTGCTGGCCGATCTTCGGCGAGAACTTCTTGGAAACCTCGCCGCCGGCCGACATCAGGCAGATGTCGGTGTCGGAGAAATCGTAGTTCTCCAGATTGGAGACCTTCAATGTCCGGTCACCATAGGACACCTCGGTGCCCTGCGAACGCGCCGAGGCGAGCGCCACGACCTCATCGGCGGGGAAGCCACGTTCGGAGAGGATGTTGAGCATCTCCCGGCCAACATTTCCGGTCGCTCCCGCAATTGCTACTTTGAAACCCATTTCTCAAGCTCTCTTTCTCTTCTCTCCTCTGGTCCGGTGAGGGGGGAAGGCGCGACGGATCGCGTCTTCCTGTCCCCAGCCGAGCCGGGGAGAGAGCGGCAGGCCAGAGACGTCAGACGGTTTTCGTCGTCGTTTTGGCCTTGGTTTTGGCAGAAACCGGAACGGCAATATCCACCCCGGCAACCCGTGCCCGGTCACTGCATGCGGCAATGGCGTGTTCGTCGCGAACCATGGAGATTCCTTTTCCGCTGTTGCTCTTAGAAGGTTTTCCACAGGAGTCAAGGTTTTTGCGCCGTCAGCCGCCAGGCGGAAGGAGCGGTGCCGTCCTGCCGCGCCTTGTCATGCCGCTGTCATCACCCGGGGGTATCCCGACCCGGTTGTTAATATCTGCAACGAAAACGGGGGTTTTCCATGCGTATGCTTCTCGCCGCCTTTGCGGCCACCACCATTCTCGCTGGCGCCGCTCAGGCGACGACGGTCTACCCGCTTGATCGCGCGACGATCCTTGTCGGTTCGCCGTTCGACTTCAAGGTCGAGCTCAACAAGCAGGTCAAGCCTGAAGACGTGAAGATCACGGTCAACGGCCAGGATTACAAGACCGTTCTCGGAGGCGAGGCTCAGTTCATCGAATTGGAAAAGGGCAAGGAAGATAAGGCCCTCGGCTCCGCCCTGCTGCTGCGCGGCCTGAAGATTTCCGCGCCGGGCGACTACAAGGTCGAGGTCTCTGCCGGCGACGAAACGAAGTCGGTCACCTGGAACGTTTACGAAACCGCCGGTCAGCCGAAGGCCAAGAACATCATCTTCCTGCTCGGCGACGGCCTTTCCGTCGCCCATCGCACTGCCGCCCGCATCATGTCCAAGGGCATGACCGAAGGCAAAGCCAATGGCCGCCTGAACATGGACGATCTCGATCATATGGCTTTCATCGGCACGTCCTCGACGAATGCCGTCGCCACGGACTCGGCCAACACCATGTCGGCGTTCATGACCGGCCATAAGACGGCCGTCAACGCGCTCGGCGTTTATGCGGACCGTACGCCCGCGCCGCTCGACGACCCGCGTGTCGAAACCATTGGGGAAGCCGTTCGCCGCACGACCAAGAAGTCGATCGGTATCGTCGCGACGTCCGAAATCGAGGATGCAACGCCGGCTGCCGTCGTTTCCCATACCCGCAGCCGCAACGACAAGGCCGACATCGTCGGCATGCTCCTCGAGGTCAAGCCGGAAGTCATCCTCGGCGGCGGCTCGGCCTATTTCCTCGGCAAGGAAGTCGCCGGTTCCAAGCGCAAGGACAATCAGGACTACATCAAGCTGTTCCAGGATGCCGGCTACAAGCTTGCGACCGATAAGAACGAGCTTGCAGCCAATGCGTCGGCTGACGGCAATCTCCTCGGTCTCTTCCACACCGGCAACATGGACGTCACGCTCGATCGCGAATTCCTGAAGAAGGGCACCGTCGACAAGTTTCCGAACCAGCCGGGTCTTGTCGACATGACCAAGGTTGCGCTCGATCGCCTCTCCAAGAATCCTGACGGTTTCTTCCTGATGGTCGAAGGCTCCTCGATCGACAAGATGTCGCATCCGCTCGATTGGGATCGCGCCGTCATCGACACCATCGAATTCGACAAGGCGATCGGCGTTGCCCGCGAATTCCAGAAGGCGCATCCGGATACGCTGATCGTCGTCACCGGCGACCACACGCATGGCGTTTCGATCATCGGCACCGTCGATGACGAGAAGCCGGGCACGGAAATGCGCGAAAAGGTCGGCACCTATGCCGAAGCCGGCTTCCCGAACTACAAGGACGAAAACGGCGACGGTTACCCCGACAAGGTCGACGTCAGCCGCCGCCTGTTCCTCAGCGCCAATAACGGCCCTGACCATTACGAAACTTTCCGTCCGAAGCTCGACGGTCCGTTCGTTCCGGCTGTCCAGAACGAAAAGAAGGAATATGTCGCCAACGAACAGTACAAGGATGTTCCGGGCGCGGTCCTCGTTCAGGGCAATCTGCCGAAGAGCAGCGAGAGCGGCGTCCATGCCGTCGACGACGTCGTTCTGCAGTCGGCCGGTCCGGGCGCCGAAGGCTTCCATGGCTACATGGAACAGAGCGACGTCTATCGCGTGCTCGCCGATACCTTCGCCCTCGGCGCCAAGCAAACGAACTGATCTCTGGATGCAAGGCCGCTTGCCGGCCTTGCGTCTTTCGTCGATCATGGTCCCGGCCGTTCAGCGGCCGGGATTTGTTTCCTGGAGGTCGCCATGGACATATTCTCTTCGCTGCATCTCAGCCGCCGCCGGCTGATCGGCGCTGCCGTTGCGCTCCCCTTCACCGCCAACGCCGTTCGTGCCGCCAGCGCTTTGCTCTCCTTCGACGAGCTCTATGGCAAGTTCGGCGTGCTCGGCCTTGAGTTCTCCGATAAGGTCAAGCGTCTCGCCGGCCAGGAGATCAGCATGAAGGGCTTCATGGCGCCGCCGCTGAAGGCCGAGGCGCAGTTCTTCGTGCTCACCGAAGTGCCGATGTCGCTCTGCCCCTTCTGCTCTTCCGATGCGGACTGGCCTGATAATATCGTCGTCGTCTATCTCGGGGAGAAGCAGACCTTCGTGCAGCCGCGCCAGACGATCGAAGTGCGCGGCACGCTGGAATATGGTTCCTGGACGGATCCGGAAACCGGCTTCGTCAGCCTGCTGCGCATCCGCCAGGCCGAATATTTCGCCGTGTGAACCCGACATGCTCGCGCTCGATATCGAAAACCTTGATGTCACCTTCCCGGGGCTCGCCTCGCCGGCGCTGGCGATCGGCCGCCTGTCGATCGATGCCGGCAGCAGGGTTGTCATCACCGGGGCGTCCGGCTCCGGAAAGAGCACCTTCGTCAATATCGTTGCCGGGCTGGAGCGGGCTCGCCAAGGCCGCATCCGCTGGAACGGCGAGGATATTGCCGGCTTCTCGGAAAGCCGGCGCGACCGGTTCCGCGCCGCCAATATCGGCCTGGTCATGCAGGAATTCCATCTTTTCCCAGGCCTGTCGGCACTTGAAAACGTGCTCCTGCCCGCCCGGCTTGCCGGCGCCGCCACGGCCGCCGTCATCGAGCGGGCGCATGCGCTTTTCAACACGGTCGGTCTTTCCCGCCCGGGCCAGAAGATCGAGACCATGTCGCGCGGCGAGATGCAGCGCGTGGCGATCGCCCGCGCGCTGCTGCGCAAACCCGGCGTCATTATCGCCGACGAGCCGACTGCAAGTCTCGACGCCGAAAGCGGCGAGGCCGTCGGCGATCTCATCCTTGATCTTGCCGTTGCCGAAGGCAGCACGCTGATCATCGTTTCGCACGACCAGCGCCTCGCGGGCCGCCTCGACCGACGCATCACCTTCGGCTCCGGCCGGATCAGCGAGGATTCCGCTGCGGCGGCGGGGGAAGCTGCATGATCCGCTTCATTCTTGTCGATCTTCGCCGCCTCTGGGCCGGATCGCTGGTCGTCGTGCTGTTGGTGGCGCTGGCGACCGCGCTCGGCGTTTGCGTCGTCCTGCAGGAGCGGGCGCTTCGGCTCGGCAGCGCGCGCGCCGCCGACAAGTTCGATCTCGTCATCGGCGCCGGCGGCAGCGAGACGCAGCTCGTGCTCTCCTCCGTTTTTCTGCAGCCCTCGCCCCTGCCGCTGATGCCGGGCGAGGTGCTGGCCAGGCTTGCCGCCGATCCCCGTGTCGACTGGGCCGCGCCGATCGGCTTCGGCGATTCCTTCTCCGGCTATCCGATCGTCGGGACGACGGTAACGCTGGCGGAGAAGCTGTCCGGCGGCTTTGCCGAGGGCAAGGTTTTCGCACATGAGGGAGAGGCGGTGATCGGCTCCGCGGTCAAGCTGCCGCTCGGCGGTGAAATCAAGCCGATGCATGGCTCGGCCGAAGAAGGCGGCGAGACCCACACCGAACTCGTCTATCACGTCGCCGGCCGCCTGCGGCCGACGGGGACCGCCTGGGATCGGGCCATTCTCGTTCCGATCCAGGCAGTCTGGCATATCCATGGTATGGAGGCGCATGAGCATGCGGAGGAGGGCGCCGGGCACGATCATGAGGCGGCGTCCGCCACGGCTGCCGCTGAACCCGGCCACGAGCATGAAGAAGCCGGCGATCATCACAATGGGCATGAGCATCACGGCGAGGCCGATCCGGATGCCGCGCTCAACGAGAACTGGACTGCGGACACTCCTGGCCTTCCCGCTATTCTCGTCAAGCCGAAGACGATCGCCGATGCCTACAAGCTTCGGCAGGACTATCGCAGCGGCAATACGGTCGCCGTCTTTCCCGGCGAGGTGCTGACCAATCTCTACGCCACGCTCGGTAACGCCAAGCAGATCCTCGTCGCGGTCGCCGCCGGGGCGCAAACTCTCGTCGCCGCCTCGCTGGTGCTGGTCACGGTCATCCATATCGGCCAGCGCCGCCGTCAGATCGGCGCGCTGAGGGCCTTCGGCGCCCCGCGCGGCGCGATCTTCGGCATCGTCTGGCTGGAATTCTTCTTCCTGGTGGCGGTCGGCATCGGGCTCGGATTCGGCTTCGGTTATGCTGCGGCGCTGACTTTGTCCGGCCTATTCTCCGAGACGAGCGGTATCGCCATGCCGGTCGGCTTCGCCCGTGAAGACGCCGGGCTTGCGGCGGCACTGCTCGCCTTTGCCGCAATTCTTGCCGCTCTGCCGGCGGTGCTCGCCTATCGGCAATCGCCGGCGCAGGCGCTGAGAGCGTAACGGTCCAGATCGCAAACCGCAGTCAAACTTCCTTCCAACGGAGCGCGATGCGCGCGACAAAGCGCCCTGCTGTTAGACTAAAGTCATAATCCCAAAGCATCCCTCTTTTTGATCTGCCGTTTCTGGCACACTCCCGTCAGGCGTGTCGCGGCCAGGGGTATGCTCGAGGAGAGTAGGCCGCGCGCGTTGCTCATCACTCTGTGGAGGACAGACAATGGCAAATGTCGCAAGCATCGACGGCGCGAAGGCCGCTCCGATGACCGGCGAGGAGAAGAAGGTCATCTTCGCCTCTTCGCTCGGCACCGTATTCGAATGGTATGATTTCTATCTTTATGGTTCGCTCGCTACCTATATCGGCGCAACCTACTTCACCCAATATCCCGAGGCGACGCGTAACATCTTTACGCTGCTCGCCTTTGCCGCCGGCTTCCTGGTGCGTCCCTTCGGCGCGCTGGTATTCGGCCGTCTCGGCGATCTTGTCGGCCGCAAATACACCTTCCTGGTGACGATCCTGATCATGGGCATGTCGACCTTCCTCGTCGGCATTCTGCCGGGTGCCGCCAGCATCGGCATTGCAGCCCCGATCATCCTGATCGGCTTGCGCCTGCTGCAGGGCCTGGCGCTCGGCGGTGAATATGGCGGTGCGGCAACCTATGTCGCCGAACATGCGCCGAACGGGCGCCGCGGCTATTTCACTTCCTGGATCCAGACGACGGCGACGCTCGGCCTGTTCCTGTCGCTGATCGTTATCATCCTGGTTCAGTCGCTGATGGGGCCGGTTCAATTCGCCGCCTGGGGCTGGCGTATTCCGTTCCTGGTCTCGGTCGTCCTGCTCGGTATTTCCGTCTGGATTCGCCTGAAGATGAACGAGTCGCCGGCATTCCAGCGCATGAAGGCGGAGGGCAAAGGCTCCAAGGCGCCGCTGACCGAAGCTTTCGGCCAATGGCGCAACGCCAAGATCGCGATCATCGCGCTTCTCGGCGCGACGATGGGCCAGGCGGTCGTCTGGTACGGCGGCCAGTTCTATGCACTGTTCTTCCTGCAGAACGTGCTGAAAGTGGATCTGCAATCGGCCAACATCATGGTCGCCATCTCACTTCTGCTTGGAACGCCCTTCTTCGTCATCTTCGGCGGCCTCTCCGACAGGATCGGCCGCAAGCCGATCATCATGGCTGGTCTTCTTATCGCCGCGGTGACCTATAATCCGCTGTTCAAGGCGATGACCTGGACGGCAAACCCGGGGCTTGCCGAAGCGCAGGCTTCGATCCGCGCGACGGTCACGGCCGATCCGGCGGACTGCAAGTTCCAGTTCAACCCGACGGGCACGGCGAAGTTCACCAGCTCCTGCGACGTGGCGACGGCGTTCCTGACGAAGAACTCGGTGCCTTATGACGTCGTGGCCGGCCCTGCCGGACAACCGGCGACGGTGAAGGTGGGTAACGCGACGGTGCCGAGCTTCGACGCCGCTGCTGCCGGCGACAAGGCGAAGGGCATGACCGCCGCCTTCGAAAAGAGCATCAACATCGCGCTTCACGATGCCGGCTATCCGCTGAAACGCGGCGTCGCCAAGGTGCCGGATGCCAAGCTCGATGCCTTCATCGCCGCCAATCCGGAACTGGCGCTCAATGCCGAAGCTATCCGCGCCGGCGAGAAGGAAACCATGCCGGCGGCCAAGCTGGTCGAAGGCAAGCTGCTGACGGCGGATGAGGCCAATGGCGTCACCGATATGGCGGTCTACAACATCGCCAATGGCGGCACCTTCGCCATGACCGCCGATCCTGCCCGCGTCAACTGGATCGGCACGGTCGCCATCCTGTTCGTCCTCGTCCTCTATGTGACGATGGTCTACGGCCCGATTGCGGCACTTCTGGTCGAGCTCTTCCCGACCCGCATCCGCTATACCGGCATGTCGCTGCCCTATCACATCGGCAATGGCTGGTTCGGCGGCTTGCTGCCGGCGACGGCCTTCGCGATGAGCGCTGCGGCGGGCGATATCTATTACGGTCTCTGGTATCCGATCGTCTTTGCGGCGATCACCCTGGTGATCGGCCTGATCTTCCTGCCGGAAACGAAGAACAGGGATATCCACGCAATGGATTGATGGCGCGTTCGCGTCTGAGAAGCTCGAGAAGCGGCCCGGCGCTCACAAGGCGCCGGGCTTTTCCATGTCAGGGAAAAGGCGCTTGGCGAGCGGCCAGCCATCCGGCGCTAGTTTGAAGAGCAACCCGCAGCGGGCAAAGACGATCGCCATCAACAGCGAGAACCAGGCGCCGAAGGCAAGGCCGGCGATGACATCGCTCGGATAATGGGCGCCGACCATGACACGCGTCATGCCGAGCCAGATGGCGCAGGCGATGAAGGCAACGCGGTAGCGCGGAAACAGAAGCGCGAAGGCCGCGAAGAAAGCGCCGACCGTGGTGGAATGGCCGGAGGGAAAACTTTCGAAAGCGGAATGGCCCGAAAAGGGCGTGAAAGAAAACATGCCGTAATCGTGGAAGTGATCGGGGCGAGCCCTTCCGATCGCCCGCTTCAGGAGATTGGCGAGAAGCCCAGAGAACACGACGGTGGTGAAGAGATAGGCGCCGATCCAGCTTACATAGAGTGCCTGCGCCCTGGCTCGCGCCGTCTTCAGGAGCTTGTAACCCGCCCTGCCCTGGAAGAAGAGCAGGATGCTGGTAAGGATCAGCCAGGCGGAATCGCCGAAACCGGTCAGGAGCTCGCCAAGCTGCTTCACTGGAGCGGGAGGTTTGCTGGCGCCTATCGGCGCATCGAAGAGCAGCATGGAAAGGATCACGGCATTGATCGTGATAAAGAGGCAGGCCTGCCAGCGCAAAGGCGGCATGGCAGCGTCGCTTCGGCGCCAGCGCCTGTCCAGGGAAGTCCAAAATGCCCGCATGCCGTCGTCCGTTCGAATTGGCATGGCCGGAAATCGATCTCGGTTCTCGGTCATGCGCTCGTGAAATCCGGCGCAAAAATACACGAGATTGTGGCCGAGGATAGTCCGGCTCGGAGAATTCGACCAAGCGTTGCGGTCGCCGACTGCAGAAAAAGCAGCCCTCCGCGTGGGATGCGAAGGGCTGATACTGTTTCACGTGAAATATATCAGGCCGAGAGCGCCTTGAACTCGGCAAGGATCGCATCGCCCATCTCGACGGTGCCGACCTGCCTTGCGCCATCGGCCATGATGTCGCCGGTGCGGATGCCCTTGTCGAGCACGTTGGCAATCGCCTTTTCCAGGTCGTCGGCTTCCTTCACCATGTTGAAGGAGTAACGCAGGCACATGGCGAAAGAGGCGATCATGGCGATCGGATTGGCAATGCCCTTGCCGGCAATATCGGGGGCCGAGCCGTGCACCGGCTCGTAGAGCGCCTTGCGCTTGCCGGTCTTGCCGTCCGGCGCGCCGAGTGAGGCCGAGGGCAGCATGCCGAGCGAGCCGGTCAGCATGGCGGCGACGTCGGAGAGCATGTCGCCGAAGAGATTGTCGGTGACGATGACATCGAACTGCTTCGGCTGGCGCACCAGCTGCATGCCGCCGGCATCGGCGAGCATATGTTCGAGCTGGACGTCGGAATATTTCGCCTTGTGCGTCTCGGTCACCACCTGGTTCCAGAGCACGCCCGACTTCATGACGTTGCGTTTCTCCATGGAGCAGACCCGGTTCTGGCGCGTGCGGGCCATTTCGAAGGCGACGCCGGCGATGCGCTCGATCTCGTAGGTATCATAGACCTGCGTGTCGATGCCGCGCTTCTGGCCGTTGCCGAGATCGATGATCTCCTTCGGCTCGCCGAAATAGACGCCGCCGGTCAGCTCGCGGATGATCAGGATATCGAGGCCTTCGACCAGCTCCGGCTTCAGCGAGGAGGCCGAGGCGAGGGCCGGATAGCAAATGGCGGGACGCAGGTTCGCGAAGAGCTGCAGATCCTTGCGCAGGCGAAGCAGGCCGGCTTCCGGACGCACTTCATACGGCACGCTATCCCATTTCGGGCCGCCGACGGCGCCGAACAGAACGGCATCGGCGGCAAGCGCCTTCTGCATGTCGGCTTCCGAGATCGCCGCGCCATGGGCATCATAGGCAGAGCCGCCGACAAGGCCTTCGTCGGTGACAAAACCGGCATTCATCGTCTCGTTCATATAGGCGATGATCTTGCGGACCTCGCCCATGGCCTCGGGACCGATGCCGTCACCCGGCAGCAGGAAAAGATTGCGCGCTGTCATGAAGCCCTCCTGGAAAAACAAGCTGCGGCTTCTTAGCCCCCGGAAATGGGCATTTCAAGCGAGAGAAGGCCTGAATCGGTACGCTTCGCCGCCCGCCGCAATGGTTGCTCCTGGACCGGCAAACGGATTAGAACGGTCGCCACCCTTTTATTTCCCGGATATTCTCCCATGGCCTTTACACGTCTCCATCTCGACACGCCGCTGTTTCGGACCGCCCCCGACTACAGCGCCAGCGGCAAGCCTCTCTGGCTGAAGCTCGATGCGTTGCAGCCCTCCGGCAGCTTTAAGCTGCGCGGCGTCGGCCGGCTTTGCCAGCACGAGGTGGAAAATGGCGCGCGCGAGATCTTCTGCGCTTCCGGCGGCAATGCCGGCATTGCCGCGGCCTATGCCGGCCGGGCGCTCGGCGTGCCGGTGACGATCGTCGTGCCGGAGACGACGGCAGCCGATGTTCGGCAGACGATTGCGGCAACCGGCGCCAATGTCCTCGTGCACGGCGCCGTTTTCGACGAAGCCAATGCCCACGCGGTCGAACTCGCCCGCAGCCGCAAGGCAAGCTATGTGCATCCTTTCGATCATCCGCTTCTGTGGGATGGTCATGCGACGCTGATCGACGAGGTGGTGGCGAAGGGTGCGGAATTCGACTGCGTCGTCACCAGTGTTGGCGGCGGCGGGCTGCTTGCCGGCATCGTCGAGGGGCTGAAGAGAAACGGGCTGCCCGACGTGCCCGTCATTGCCGTCGAAACCGAAGGGGCGGCTTCACTGCATGAAAGCCTCAAGGCAAATGAGCGCATTACGCTGCCTGCCATCACCTCGATCGCCACTTCGCTCGGCGCGCGGCAGGTGGCGCAGCATGTCTTCGACCTGCCGAAACAGCACCCGATCGAAAGCGTTCTTGTCAGCGATGCCGATGCCGTTGCCGCCTGCCTGAAATTTGCCGATGCGCAGCGCATTCTGGTCGAGCCGGCCTGCGGTGCCGCCCTTGCCGCTGCCGATGTGCATGCCGGGCTGCTTGCGCGCTTCGACAATCCGCTGATCGAAGTCTGCGGCGGCATCGGCGTGTCGCTGGAAAAGCTGAGGCTCTGGAAAGAGAAGTTTCTCTGATCTCTAAAGCGCGTTCTTTCGGATTCGCTCCTTGCGCTTTAGGTTCTTTGTTGAAGCATGTCGTTGCCGCAAAACCGCTGCACACTTTTGCGCGACATGCTTCGACCAAAGAAAAAGCCGGGCGAAAGCCCGGCTTGATCGATCGTCATTCGTTCGGGCTCAGGCAGCCCAAGGATGCACAGAGGCGTTCTTCTTTTCGAATTCGTCGATCGCCTCGCCCTTTTCCAGCGTCAGGCCGATATCGTCGAGGCCGTTCAGCAGGCAGTGGCGCTTGAACTCGTCGAGATCGAATTTGATCGAGCCGCCGTCGGGGCCGGTGATTTCCAGGTTTTCCAGGTCGATCGTCAGGATGGCGTTGGAGCCGCGTGAGGCGTCGTCCATCAGCTTGTCGAGGTTTTCCTGGCTGACCTTGATCGGCAGGATGCCGTTCTTGAAGCAGTTGTTGTAGAAAATGTCGGCGAAGCTGGTGGAGATCACGCAGCGGATGCCGAAATCGAGCAGCGCCCAGGGAGCGTGTTCGCGCGAGGAACCGCAGCCGAAATTGTCGCCGGCGACGAGGATCTTGGCATCACGATAGGCCGGCTTGTTCAGCACGAAATCGGGATTTTCCGAGCCGTCTTCGTTATAACGGGCTTCGGCGAAAAGGCCGGTGCCGAGGCCGGTGCGCTTGATGGTCTTCAGATAATCCTTCGGAATGATCATGTCGGTGTCGATGTTGACGACCGGCAGGGGCGCCGCAACGCCCGTGAGCTTCACGAATTTATCCATGACCCATGCTCCACTTCAGCAAATGTACTTTCCTGAATGTGCATCTAGTCCAGTTTTCCGCCGAAATGAAGGAGAATCTTTCTAAAGCGCGTCGCGATCTTTCAGATTCGCTCCTTGCGCTTTTAGGTCTTTGTTTTGACGCATGTCGTTATCGCAAAGCCGCCGCACACTTTTGCGCGACATGCTCTAAATCGCGGCCGCGCGACGTTTCGCGCGGCCCGAAGAGTGCGTGCGTTCTTACTTGGTCGGGGCGTTCAGGCCCCAAAGCACGCCGAAAGGATCGCGAAGCTGGCCGTAGCGGTCGCCCCAGAACATCAGTTCGATCGGCATGACGACTTCGGCGCCGGCGGCCACCGCGCGCTCCCACCAGAAATCGATATCGTCGATGATCAGCTGGATGGCGAAGCCTTCATGGCCTTTGAAGGGATGGCCATATTCGGGATAGGCATCCGCCAGCATGAGCGAGCTGCCGTTGATATAGAGATGAATATGCATGGTGCGGCCGCTCTCATCGACCGGCACCCGATGCGCCTCTTCGGCGCCGAAGGCCTTCTTGTAGAATTCCGCGGCTTTCACCGCGCCGTCGACCGTCAGATAGGGCAGCAGGCCATTCTTGACCGGCGGCATTTTAACCGGGTTGTTTTCCGTCGTCGTATCCATGCTCGTCCTCCATCGTGTTCAAGCGCCGGCTGAATGCCTGGCTGCTTAAAGACGTATCATGGACGCATGGTCCGACAATGTCGGTCGGTTTTTTTGAGCGACGCGGCTTAGAGATCGATGATCGTGCCGCGACCGTCGTTCCAGATGCGCATCTCGCGTTGGCCGTTGTTTGCCTTGGCGCGGACCGGAGCGGGCTTCATCTTCATCGAAAGGGCGCGGCCGACCATGAGCACGGTCAGGATGCCGCCGACGGCAAGCGTCACCGAAAAGGTGAGAAGCAGCATGGCGACAAAAACGGTGGCGCCGGCAAGCATGAAGAAGATGGAGCGAATGTTCTGCATGGGTTTGATACCTTTCTACAGAAAGGAATGTGGTCCTTCTTTTTTCTCTCTGCAAGGCAAGCATGGCTTTTTGTTGTCTTGCCGGGCTTTGCGAAGCTTGGCACTAATGAGTGATGAGCCGAACCATACCTCCCCGTTCCCTACATCTGCGCCGCTCGGTGCTGAGCGTGCCCGCCATCAATCTCCGGGCGCTTGAAAAGAGCCATTCCCTTGATTGCGATGCGGTTATTTTCGACCTGGAGGATTCCGTCTCGCCCGAGAAGAAGGGGCAGGCGCGGGAAAATCTGCGCGGCTTTTTTGCCGGGCCGCCGCTTGAGGGCAAGGAGAGGATCATCCGCATCAATTCTTTGTCATCCGAATTCGGGTCGGCGGACCTCGATCTGGTCAAGGCGCTTCTGCCCGACGCCGTTCTCCTGCCGAAGGTGGACGAGCCTGGTGATGTGACGGACATCAGCGATCTGCTTGCCGATGCGGAGGCGCCGGAGGCGCTGCGCATCTGGGCGATGATCGAGACACCGCGCGGCGTGCTGAATGTCGGAGCGATCGCCGGAGCCGGCCGCACGCCGGGTGCAAGGCTCGATTGCCTCGTTGTCGGGCTTAATGACCTGCGCAAGGAAACGGGCGTGCTTCCCCAGCCGGGACGGAGCCATCTCGTGCCGTGGCTGATGCAGGTCGTCCTTGCGGTCAGGGCCTATGGGCTCGATGCGATCGACAGCGTCTTCAACGATTTCAAGGATGCCGAAGGCTTCGACGCCGAATGCGGCCAGGGCCGCGCCATGGGTTTTGCTGGCAAGATGCTGATCCATCCCTCGCAGATCGAGCCCGCGAACCGGCATTTCGGGCCGAGTGCGGAGGAGATTGCGGAGGCCGAGGCGGTCATATCAGCTTTTGCCGATCCTGACGCCAGGGGCCTCAACGTCATCAATGCCAATGGACGGATGATCGAACGGCTGCATCTTGTCCAGGCCGAGGCTCTGGTTCATAAAGCTCGCCTGATATCTGCAAGAAAGCCCGCCTGATGAAACTCTACCGCTTCCTGACCGGTCCCGACGATGCTTCCTTCTGCCACAAGGTCACCGCCGCCCTCAACAAGGGCTGGTCGCTGGAGGGTTCGCCGACCTATGCCTTCAATGCCGCAACCGGCGCGATGCAGTGCGGCCAGGCCGTCGTCAAGACCGTCGAAGGCAAGGATTATGATCCGGAGATGAAACTCTCCGAGCAGTAAGACTTAATTCCAGGATAGACGCCTAACGCTCCGCGGCTTCCTCGGCGCTGGCCTCGATCCGCTCCATATCATCGTCGCTCAGCCCGAAATGGTGGCCGATCTCGTGGATCAGGACATGGGTGATGATATCGCCGAGCGTCTCGTCGTTCTCCGCCCAGTAATCGAGAATGGGGCGCCGGTAGAGGCGGATGCGGTTCGGCATTTCGCCGGTTTCCACCGTGAAACGTTCGGAAATGCCCCTGCCCTCGAAAAGGCCGAGCAGATCGAAAGGGGTTTCCAGCGCCATGTCCTCGAAAACGTCGTCATCGGGGAAGTCCTCGATCTCGATCGTGAGGTTGGTCGTCAGCTGGCGGAATTCATCCGGCAGATGGCTGTAGGCCTCCATGGCCAGCGACTCGAAGGTGCTGATCGTCGGCGCATGGCGGTCCCGCCAATCATCGCTCTGGTCTATGCGGGCCATGAATATTCCTTCCTTTGCGGGCCCATATAGAACCTTTATTGCCGATTTTCGAGTGCGGAATCAAAGGCAGGAATAAATTCATAGAAAATGATTGTTGACTCTTCATTAGCTCTCTGGAATCTATAAGAACATAACAGGAACAAGACGGATCGGAGTGAACGCCATGGCGCAGAACGCCCTGGCGCGCGAGCGGCTTTTTGCGCTCCGCGAAACCATTGCCAGACTGGAAGGAAAGCCCGCGCCGGCATTTGCGGCCGCGGAGCGGGAAGCCTTGGCGGAAGGACGCAAGACGCGCCAGGAGCGCATTCTGCCATCCCTGCCGTTCGGGCTGGAGCTTCTCGATCGGGCGCTGGAGGGCGGCCTGCCCCTCGATGCGATTACCGAATTCCGTTCCGCGCTGTCTCGCGACGCCGGCGCGGCAAGCGGACTGGCGATGGCTGTTGCCGCGCGGCTGCAGAAACAGGAATCAGATGCCGGCAGGCTGATGCCGCTGCTCTGGATCGGCGATGCAGTCGGTACGCTGGAGGCCGGCCGTCCCTATGCTCCCGGGCTTCGGGATTTCGGGTTGAGCCCTGAGCGATTTCTCCATGCCGCGCCGCGCAAGCTGGACGAAGCGCTCTGGCTGGCGGAGGCGGCGGTGGAAAGCGCTGCTTTCTCGGTCGTCATCCTCGAAGTGCGGGGCAACCCTGTGCATTTCGGCCTGACCGAAAGCCGCAGGCTCAGTCTCAGGGCGCATGCTGCCCGCCGTCCGCTCTTTGTCGTGCGGCAGGCAGGGGCGGAGGAGGCCAGCAGTGCGGCCTTGCGCCTGCATGTCGAACCGGGACCGTCTGCTCTGCGGCCGTTACCGGACGGATCGAAGCTTGCCGGCAGCATCGGCAATCCGATTTTCCGTCTCACGCTGGAGAAGAGCCGCAATCCGGCCCCGCTCTCCTTTCTCCTGGAGTGGAGCCCCCATGAACGCGAATTTTTCCCTGTCATCGAACCAAACCTCATTCGTCCTCCAGGCGAACAGTCAGCGCATTCTGGCGCTCAGCTTCCCGCATCTACCAACCGACCGTATCGCCCGCAGGCGATGGGGGCCCTCCTGGCGTTCGAAAGAGCGTCCTGAGGCGCCGGCCATCGTCTGTTCGGCCAAGCTCAACAATGCCATGCGGCTGACGGCACTGGACGAATTGGCCGAGCGGCTGGGGCTGAAGAAGGATCAGGGCGTTGCCGAGGTGCGCGCCATGTATCCGACGCTCGAGGTGGTGGAAGAAGATCCGGCCGCCGACCGCCGGCTGCTGGAAGCAATTGCCGACTGGTGCGACCGTTATACGCCTTTGGTGGCGTTCGACGGCAAGGACGGTCTGTTTCTCGACATTACCGGCTGCACGCATCTTTTCGGCGGTGAGAAGGCGCTTCTCAAGGATGTTCTGTCGCGGCTCTTTCATATGGGGATCGATGCGCGCGGCGCGATCTCATCGTCGCCGGGCCTTTCCTGGGCCGTGTCGCGTTTCGGGCAAAGCGGCGTGATCGGGGATGAGGAGACGGAGCGTGTGCTGATGTCTTTGCCGATCGCAGCCTTGCGGCTGCAAGGGCAAACCGTCGATGCGCTGAAGAAACTCGGCCTGAAATATATCGGCGACGTCATCAATGCGCCGCGGGCGCCGCTGACCCGCCGGTTCGGGCCGGAATTGCTTTTGCGTCTCGACCAGGCGCTAGGGCATGAAGAAGAACCGGTTTCGCCCCGTCGCCCCGTCGCCAGTCTTTCGGCCGAAAGCCGCCTGATCGAGCCCATCGGAACGGAGGAACAGATCCTTGCCGTCACCAGGCAAGTCGCCGTGTCGCTGCAGCCGTCGCTGGAGGCACGAGGCGCCGGCGGGCGGGTGTTCGAATTGGTTCTATTCCGCGTCGACGGCAGGGTCTTCCGTATTTCCGTCGGCGCTTCGCAACCGCTTCGCGAACCGAAATTTATCGCCGGGCTTTTTTCCGAACGACTGCAGGCGGTCTATGACGATCTCGATGCCGGCTATGGTTTCGAGATCGTGCGGCTGAATGTGTTGCAGCATGATCCCTTCAACGAAGCGCAGGCTGATTTCGAGGGCGATCGTCAGGGAGAAATCTCCCTTTCGGCTTTCGTCGACCGTGTCTCCGCCCGGCTGGGTGCGGATTGCCTGCAAAGCTTCCAACTCCGTGAGAGCCATGTGCCGGAACGCGCCGTCATCGCAGTTCCGACGATGGATAAGCTTTCAAGACGGGGGAAGGCGGAACAGAGCGGTCCTCTCCCTTTCCGCGAAGAGCGTCCGTTGCGGCTTTTTGCAACGCCGGAGCCTGTCGAGACCGTACTCGCCGAAGTGCCGGATGGCCCGCCGCAGATCTTCCGCTGGCGGCGCATGCAGCATCAAGTGGCAAAAAGCGAAGGTCCTGAGCGGATTGCCATGGAGTGGTGGATCGACGGAAGCGACGCGGAGGCGCGCGATTATTTCCGTATCGAGGACGAGGCCGGACATCGCTTCTGGATCTATCGTCGAGGTTTCTATGGTCAGGAGCTCGACCCTCGCTGGTTCATGCACGGGGTATTCGCATGAAGGCCGAACGTGCATTCTTCGAGATTGGCGCGAGGACGAATTTCTCGTTTCTCGAAGGCGCCTCCGGCCCCGAGGAGATGGTCGTACAGGCCGCCCATCTCCGGCTCGGCGGCCTCGGGATTGCGGACAGGAATTCGGTTGCCGGCGTGGTCAGGGCGCATGCGCAGGCGTTGCAGCTCGAGGAGAAGTACAAGAACAGACATGAGACGGATTTTCAGGCGAAGGAAGGCGAGGAAATCCTCGATCCGGTCAGGGTTCAGCCGGGTGCCCGTCTCGTCTTCTGCGATGATACGCCCGACATTCTCGCCTATCCCAGAAACCGCCGCGGTTGGGCAAATCTCTGCCGGCTTCTCAGCGCCGGCAATCTGAAGGAGGAAGCGGTCAAGGGAACCTGCATCCTGACGGAAGAAGAGCTCATGGAATGGGGAGACGAGATGATGCTTGCCCTCGTTCCGGATCGTACCCTTGTCGATCATCAGCAGGGCCAGTCGACGCTGGAAGATTGTCTGGAGCGGTTTCGCAGACGGTTCCGCAAGGCTTTTTTTATGGCGTTGGCGCCGGCCTATGACGGCCGCGATAGGCAGGTCTTTGCGGTGCTTGCCATGCTTGCCGCCCGAAATCGCGTGCCGTTGATTGCCACCAACCAGCCACTTTACCACCATCCTGAACGCCGGCCGCTTTCGGATGTCGTGATCGCGATCCGGGAGCATGTGCAGATATCGCAAGCCGGATTCCTGCTGGCACCGAATGCCGAGCGCTACCTCAAGGATTCACGTGAAATGGTCCGGATCTTCCGGGACTATCCTGGTGCGATCGAAAATACGCAGACCTTTTTCGGGAAGTTGACCTTTTCACTGAAGGAACTGGAGCATAATTATCCGCCTGAAAACGATCCTGGCGAAACGCCGCAGGAGACCCTCGAGAGACTGACAAGGGCGGGGGCGGCAAAGCGCTATCCCGAGGGGATTCCGGTCAAAGTTGCGCCGCAGATCGAGTATGAACTCGATCTCATCGGAAAGAAGAACTACGCCTCCTACTTCCTGACGGTTCACAGGATCATCCAACACGCCCGTTATGACCTCAAGGTCTTGTGCCAGGGGCGCGGATCGGCGGCAAATTCGGTCATCTGCTATTGTCTCGAAATAACGGAAGTTGACCCTCAAAAGAGCACGCTGCTCTTCGACCGCTTCATTTCGATGGATCGCGACGAACCGCCGGATATCGACGTCGATTTCGAACATGACCGGCGTGAAGAGGTCATCCAGTTCATCTACAAAAACTACAAGAGAGAACATGCCGGGCTGACGGCAGGGGTTACCACCTACCGCACCCGTTCGGCCGGCCGCGAGGTCGCCAAGGCCTTCGGCCTGTCGGAGGATGTTCAGTCGGCGATCAGCAGCCTCGTCTGGGGTTGGTCGGAGGACAATCTTTCCGAGAGGGATGCCAAGGCGGCCGGTCTCGACGTCAAGGATCCGGTGACCCGGAATGTGCTGAAATATGCCTCCGAGCTTCTCGGCTTCCCGCGCCACCTCACCCAGCATGTCGGCGGCTTCGTCATCACACGGGACCGGCTCGACGAGGTCGTGCCGATCATGAAGACGGCGATGCCGGATCGCTACATGATCGAATGGGACAAGGACGATCTCGACAACGTCAAGATCCTTAAAGTGGATGTGCTGGCGCTCGGCATGCTGACCTGCCTGCGGAAGGCCTTTTCGCTGCTTGAACTGCATTATGATGTCAAGAAGACGCTCGCAGACCTCGGCAACAGGGAGCATGGGGACGAGGGCAAACCGGTCTATGAGATGATGGGCCGGGCCGATACGCTTGGCGTCTTCCAGATTGAAAGCCGGGCGCAGATGAGCATGCTGCCGCGCCTGAAGCCGAAGATATTCTACGACCTCGTCATCGAGGTGGCGATCGTCCGGCCGGGGCCGATCCAGGGCGATATGGTCCATCCCTATCTGAAACGCCGAGAACAGCGCGCCAGGAACATCCCGATCGAATATCCGAGCAAGGAGCTGGAAGCGGTCCTCGAAAGAACCCTCGGCGTGCCCCTGTTTCAGGAGCAGGCGATGCAGATCGCGATCACCGCTGCAGGCTTCAGGCCGGCAGAGGCCGACAAACTTCGCAGGGCGATGGCGACATTCAAGCGAACCGGTACGATCGGCGATTTCGAGAAGCGCTTCATCGAGGGAATGGTCTCAAAGGATTACGATCCCGAGTTCGCAAAACAATGTTTCAATCAGATCAAAGGTTTCGGTGAGTACGGCTTTCCGGAAAGCCATGCCGCTTCCTTCGCGCTGCTGGTTTATGCCTCTTCATGGCTCAAGGCCTATTATCCCGATGTCTTCTGCGCGGCGATGCTGAACTCCCAGCCGATGGGATTCTATGCGCCGGCCCAGCTGGTGCGGGATGCGCGCGAGCATGGAGTAAAGATCCTGCCGGTCGACATCAATGAATCGGACTGGGATTGTACCCTTGAGGAGGCTGCCTTCGACCGGAAGGCCGTCGATTTCCGGCATGGCGAGATGCGCGGGATCATCAAGACCCGGCATGCGGTGCGGCTGGGTTTCCGGCAGATCAAGGGTCTCTCGCCGGACGATATGAAACGGCTCGTCGACAATCGCGGTCAAGGATACAGTACGGTGCGTGATCTCTGGCTGCGGTCCGGCCTGCAGAAATCGGTCATCGAGCGGCTGGCGGATGCGGATGCGTTCCGATCCATTCATCTGTCACGGCGCGAAGCGCTTTGGGCTGTGCGGGCACTGGATGTGAAGAGTGCAGCCGAAGAACTGCCCCTTTTCGAACAGGTCCGTCATGTCGACCTTCAGCCAGAACCCGCGGCGGTGCTGCCGGATATGCTGCCGGGAGAGCAGGTGATCGAGGACTATCGTTATCTCTCCCTGTCGCTGAAAGCGCATCCGGTCTCCTTCCTGCGCGAGGAGTTCCGGAAGATCGGCATCACTCGCAATGTCGATCTTCTCAGAGTGCCGAACGGAAAGAGGGTGACGATCGCCGGGCTGGTGCTCGTGCGCCAGCGGCCGGGTTCGGCCAAGGGCGTGATCTTCATGACGCTGGAGGATGAGACCGGGGTCGCCAATGCGATCGTCTGGAACAAGGTATTCGACAAATACCGGGCGATCGTCATGGGGGCTCGGCTCGTAAAAATCCGCGGCAGGCTGCAAAGCCATAGCGGCGTGATCCATACGGTCGTCGAGCATATCGAGGACATGACACCGGCGCTCGGCATCCTGCAACGCGAGGCGCGCCGTTTCGGCGCCTGCGAGCGTTCGGACGAGGTGCTGAGACCGGGAGGCGACCAACGGCAGATCGCCGACGCGCGGAAGGGGGCGGAATTGGAAAAACGGGTGCTGGCCGCAGGCCGCCATGCGGGCGTGGCGGAAACCGCCGAAGTCATGCCGCGCGGGCGGAATTTTCATTGACGTGCGCCGCGCCGGTCGAAATCATCCGGACATGCCTTCATTGTGTGTGGGCGTTACCGCCCGGAATCGCCCCCATAATTTAGATAATCTGCAACAAGCGTTGCCCATCGCTGCTGCCCGATGGGGCCGGACTCGAATTTTTTCTTGACAGCCACCATCTTCTTTAGCAGAAAACACGATAGTCAGTGTCATGTTTGGAAATGAAGACGTGCTTGTCTGCAGCTGCAATTATATAACCGACAAGGAAATCCGGGAGGTTATCACCAACCTTCTCGACGAAGACTGTTGGCAGCTTATCGTGCCTGCGAAGGTCTACCACGCGATGGAAAAACGCGGCCGTTGCTGCGGCTGCTTCCCCAATGTGGTCGATATCATTATCCAGACGACCGAGGAATATCACGCCCGTCGCCACTCGACGGAGACCGAAATATTTGATTTCATGTCACGCTTGAAACAATTCCATGAGGAAAACAGGAGAGCGGACATTGAAAGGCGACAAAAAGGTCATCGAGCGGCTTAACGAGGCACTGTTCCTCGAGCTCGGCGCGGTCAATCAATATTGGGTTCATTATCGGCTTCTCGAGGACTGGGGCTACACCAAGCTCGCCAAGAAGGAGCGTGCCGAATCCATCGAAGAGATGCACCATGCCGACAGGCTTGTCGCGCGCATCATCTTCCTCGAAGGCCATCCCAACCTGCAGACACTGGCGCCTCTGCGCATCGGCCAGAACGTCAAGGAAGTGCTGGAAGCCGATCTTGCCGGCGAATATGACGCCCGCACGGCCTACAAGAAGTCGCGTGATATCTGTCACGAGGCCGGCGACTACGTTTCCATGAAACTTTTCGAAGAACTGCTGGCGGATGAGGAAGGCCATATCGACTTCCTCGAAACGCAGATCGATCTGCTCGAGAAAATCGGTGAGAGCAAATACGGCCAGCTCAACGCCGATTCCGCCAACGAAGCCGAATAATTCGGATAGGAACGCCGGCCGCTCCGCGCGGCCGGCATCTCACACCTGCGAGCCGCAAACGGGCGCTCAGTCTTCGGCCTGCAGCGCTGCCAGATGCCGGAACTCGGCGATCACTTGGTCATAGACGGCGCGCTTGAAGGGGACGATCAGACCGGGCAGCTCCTGCATCGGCTTCCATTCCCAGGCGTCGAATTCCGGCTCATGGCCGCCCGGCGGCGGGTTGATGGCGATCTCGCTTTCGTCGCCCTCGAAGCGGAAGGCGAACCAGCGCTGTGTCTGGCCGCGGAATTTCCCTTTCAGTCCGATGCCGATCAGCGCCGGCGGCAGATCATAGTTGATCCAATCTCTTGCTTCGGCAAGCAGGGTCACCGTTCTGATCCCGGTTTCCTCATAGAGCTCACGATAGGCGGCGTCCAAGGGATCCTCGCCCTTGTCGATGCCACCCTGGGGCATCTGCCACAGCTGCGGGGAGCCGTCATATTCGGAATTGCCGTCGGGGATCCGTCGCCCGGCCCAGACCAGGCCATCGCGGTTCAGGATCATGACGCCGACGCAGGGACGGTAGGGCAGATCCTCGGCTTTCACGGTCGCCTGGCTCATCTTCTTCTCCGTTCAGGAATTATCTCAGGGGCTTCTCGGGTCGTTGGAAAGCGCCGCGACGCCGACGATCTCGATGCCGCGCATGGACGCTTCCTCGCTCCATTTGGCGATGGCGTCGACGCTTTCGTCGAAAGCCGAGGCGATGCCGATCGCCTGGCCATTCTTGCGGGCGATGCGTTCGAGCTCGTCGAGCTTCTTCAGGATGGCGCTGATATCGACCTGGCCGTCGAGCTGCAGGTCGGCAAAGGCATAAGGCAGTTCGGTGCCCTTGGCGACCGTCGCCGTTTTCGACTGTGCCGACGTGCCGTCGTCGAGGAAGAGCAGGCCGCGTTTGCCGATATCACGCATGACAGGTTCCATGGCGGCGGGGTCGGAGAGGAAACGGCCGCCGAGATAGTTCATGATGCCGGTGTAATTGGTGATCTCACCCATCGCCTTGTGCAGGTTCTCGATGTTGCGGGCCACCGGCTTCGAGGTCAGCAGGGTCTCCGGACCGGGATCATTGGCCGGATAATCAAATGGCTCGAGCGGGACCTGCAGAAGAATCTCGTGGCCGCCGCGGCGGGCTTCCTGCATCCAGCGCTGCAGGCTGTTGCCGCTTGCGGCAAAGGCGAGGGTGATTTCCTCCGGCAATTCGGCGATGGCGCGCTGCGTCCCCGTCTGGCTGAGCCCAAGGCCGCTGACGACGATGGCAATGCGGATCCCGCGTGCGCCGGATGAGGGGCGGGCATATTGGTCCATCGGCCGCCGGCCGTCGGGGCCGACGATCGGCAGCCTGCCAAACGCGGTGTCTTCGAGCAGCGCTTCATTGGGCTGGGCTGCCATGCGCGGATCCTGGCCGATCTGCATGGCATCGACCAGCACCGGCCCGCTGCCGTCGCGCGGGCGGGGACTGTATTTGGTGACGACGGAGCCATCGCCGGTGATCATCTGTTCGACATTGGCGCCCGAGCGTGGATCGGCGCGGGGCATTCCGTCCACCGCCTGGTCGGCAGCGGTCGTTGGCGGTTTGCCGGACGCTTGGGTTGCGGCCTGTTCGGCCGCCGGCGGTTTGGCGCGCTCCAGCCCGTCGCCCCGAAAGGCGGTATAGAGAGAAAAGCCGCCTATCGCGAAAAGGCACAGGCTGGCTGCAATGCGGCCGAGGCGCAGCACGCCAGGACGCCGGCTGGCGGTTTTGCGGTTGCGCCCCAAAGGCGCATGCAGGTCCGTTCCCAATTTTCTCGCCCGCTCCAAAACCGGGAAACAGCATAAAGGGTCAAGGCCGGGCGAGTGCCCGGCCTTGCGACGATCGATTACTTGGCGACGACGGCCTTGTCAGGGTTCGGCGGGAAGGCCGGATCGGTCTTCTTGCCGCGCAGAAGGTCGAGCGCGTAGTTCAGCTGAACGTCATCCTTCGGATCCGGCGGCACGTAGGCAACGGAGCCCGAACCTTCATCGGTTTCGCTCTGGCCCTTGATGTGGCCGCGCAGGCTGGATTCGCCTTCGGTCACCATCTTGCCCTGCAGTTCTTCCGGCAGCGGCTCTTCGACCTTGATGTCAGGCGTGATGCCGGTGCCCTGGATCGAGCGGCCCGACGGTGTGTAGTAAAGTGCCGTGGTCAAGCGCAGCGCGCCGTTCTCGCCAAGCGGGATAATCGTCTGGACGGAACCCTTGCCGAAGGAACGGGTGCCGAGAACGGTGGCGCGGCGCAGATCCTGAAGCGCGCCGGCAACGATTTCCGATGCGGAGGCCGAACCGCCGTTGATCAGCACGATGACCGGCTTGCCGTCGGTCAGGTCGCCCGGGCCGGCGTTGAAGCGGCGGGTTTCATCCGGATTGCGGCCGCGGGTCGAGACGACCTCGCCGCGCTGTAGCAGCGCGTCGGAGACATTGATCGCCTGGTCGAGCAGGCCGCCCGGGTTGAGGCGCAGGTCGAGGACGTAACCCTTCAGCTTGTCGGCCGGAACGGTGTCCTTGATCTTCTTGATCGCCTTTTCCATGTCGGGATAGGTCTTCTCGGTGAAGGAGATGATGCGGAGGTAACCGACATCGTCCTCGACGCGCGATTTGACCGCCTGGACGGCGACGACGTCACGGACGATCGTCAGCTCGATCGGCTTGTCGGCGCCCTTGCGGATCAGCGTCAGCTTGATCGGCGTGTTGACGGCGCCACGCATCTTCTCGACCGCGTCTTCCAGCTTCAGGCCGCGCACGGACTGTCCGTCGATCTCGGAGATGTAGTCGCCGGCGAGAACGCCGGCCTTGGCGGCGGGCGTATCGTCGATCGGGGTGATGACCTTGACGAGCTCGTCTTCCATCGTGACTTCGATGCCGAGGCCGCCGAACTCACCCTTGGTCTGGGTGCGCATGTCCTCGGCGTCCTTCGCATTCATATAGCTCGAATGCGGATCGAGCGAGGAAAGCATGCCGTTGATGGCATTCTCGATCAGCTTGTCTTCGGCCGGCGGCGTGACGTACTGCGCACGCACACGTTCGAAGACATCGCCAAATACCGAGAGTTCCTTGTATGTAGAGGATCCGGCCGCTTCTGCCGGCACACCTGCCGAGTAAATGACGCTCATCGCGGTCGCACCCATCAATGCGCCGACCAGAACAAGAGAAGCCCTACGAATCATTGCGTGCCTTTCCAGTGTCCTTGGCGGTCCACCACGGTCGGGAATCGACCGGTTTACCGTCTTTTCGAAATTCAATGTAAAGCGTTGGCCGGTCCGTTTCCAGCGCCAATGCAGTTGCGCTTGCCACTCTTTTCGCTCCCATCACGGCGAGCGGCTCGCCGGAGAAAACGAACTTTCCCTGACGGGTATTGATCGTATCCATTCCCGAGAGAACCAGATGATATCCATCGCCCGCGTCGAGAATGATCATCTGGCCGTAACTGCGGAAAGCGCCGGCGAAAACCACCAGGCCGTCCGCAGGCGCAGTCACCACTGTCTCCGGGTTGGTGGCGACCGTCATGCCCATGGCTTCGTGGCCGGTGCCGTCGGCATCGCCGAACTGGCGCAGGATATCGCCTGCCACCGGCAGCTCCAATTTGGCCTTCAATTCTCCGAAGGGATATGCGGGCGCAATGCGGTTTTTATCGGGCACGCCGCTCTCGGCCAGAGCCTTGGCCTGAGCCCGCTGCTCGTCCGTCAGGAGCTTGCGGTTCTCCTCGGCCTGGCGGGCGGCGGCAGCCGCGTCGCGCACCGAAGCGATCTCGGATTCCATGGAGGCGACGAGGCCTTCGAGGCTGGTCGCCTTGCCCGCCAGCTCCTCCGAACGTTTCCTTTCGGCCTGTAGTTCGGCGGCGCTGCTGCGGCTGAGCTTGTCGTTTTCGGCAAGCAGCAGGTCCATGCGCCGCTCTTCCTCGATGCTATCGGTCATCGTCGCCGTCAGGCCGGCCTTCTCGGCCGCACTTGCCGTCTGCAGCGCGGCGAGGCTTGCAAGATCTGCGGCGAGCTTGTCGGTTTCCTTGCGGATGCCGGGCACGACGGCGCCGAGCAGGATGGCGCTGCGCACGGAAGCGAGCGCGTCATCGGGAGTGACCAGCAAAGCCGGAGGCGGGTTGCGGCCCATGCGCTGGAGTGCGGCCAATACCTCGGCCAGCAAGCCGCGGCGCTCGTGCAGCGAACGGCGGATGCCATCCTCTTTGACGCCGAGATCGGCCAGCTTCTTCTCGCTTTCGAGGATCTGCTTCTCGAGGCCCTTGCGGCGGGCGGCGGAATCGATCAGCGCCTGGCGGATGCTCTGCGTGCTTTTTTCCAGATTGGCGATGCTTTGCTGGAGTTCACTTACCTTGTCCGAGGAAAGGCTGATTGATTTCGACAGGGTTTCGAGCTCGGTGCGGGTCTGATCGCGTTTGGCGGCAAGTTCAGCGGCCGGATCGGGCGGCGGCGGCTCGGCTGCCGGCGGCTGGGCTGCAGATTGTGCCGCCTCCGGCGCGGCTTCCTGGGCCCGGACGGTGAAGGTGTTTGCGGACACGATGATGACGGCGGCACCAAAACCGGCCGCAAGTGCCGGCAGAATCACGCGGTGTCGCCTGGTTGGTGTCGTCGTCATGCGTGTCGGGGCACTCTCTCAAAATCGCGCGGAGACTAAGCTGATTTGGCACGCTTTGCCAGAAAGTTTGCAAGCGAACGGCCGGCCACGCGAAACACGGCTGCGTGACAATGCGACGCATCGTCAAAGACTTGAGTTCCACGTGGAACATTTCAGACGCGGTGATAGGGATGGCCGGACAGGATGGTGACGGCGCGATAGAGCTGCTCGGCGATCAGCGTGCGGACGAGCTGGTGCGGCCAGGTCATTTTGCCCAGGCAGAGCGTGGCGTCGGCGCGATCGTAGAGCGCGGGATCGAGGCCGTCGGCGCCGCCGATTGCGATCATCAGCTCGCGTTTGCCCTGGTCGCGATAGGCGCCGAGCAGATTTGCGAAGGCTTCGCTGTCGAGCGCCTTGCCGCGTTCGTCGAGAAGAATAAGGACGCTGCCTTCGGCAAGCGATTTCAACAGCATCGCCGCCTCCTCGCGTTTGCGGGTCTCCGCATTGGAAGCGCGGCTTTCGGCAACCTCGGCGATACGGGCAAGTTCGAGGCCGACCGCAGGGCCGGCCTTGGCGAAACGATCAAAATAACGGGCCGCAAGATCCTTTTCGGGGCCGGATTTCAGCCGTCCCACCGCAAAAAGACCAACGCGCATTCACCCGCTCCCGCTCATGAGGCATTTGCGACGCACGAAGCGCGCCCACCGGCCGGCTCACGATGTTTCCCAGCCAGTCAATGCCACGTCTCAGGCGCCGGTCAGAATGCCGGACCGCCTGTCAGTGCCGTGTTTCTTCATCCATATCGGGAGCCGCCCACATCTTTTCGATGTTGTAGAACTCTCGGATTTCAGGACGGAACACATGCACGATAATGTCACCGGTGTCGATCAGGATCCAGTCGCCGCCCTCCTGACCTTCGACGCGGGCCGTACCGAAGCCTTCGTCCTTGAGATCGGTGAGCAGGTGGTCCGAGATCGCCATGACATGCCTGTTCGAGCGGCCGGAGACGACGATCATGTAGTCTCCCAGCGCCGATTTTCCGGCAATGTCGATGGTGACGATATCTTCGGCTTTGGAGTCCTCGAGGCTGGCGAGGACGGCTTCTAGGGCGCGGGCAGCGGCATCGGCGCCACGTTCTGCGCTCTTCGGGAGAACGGCGAGCGTTTTTCCCTTGGCGTGTACTGTTGTCAGTGCTTTCCCTTTCCTGGAATGACAAGCCATGCACAACACGAGATCCGATCACGACCGGATCATGGTTAAGATAGGCATCAAACCATTAATGTTTCAAGACGTGCTAACGTACGGAGCGGCGGAAAATCCGATCTGGCGACCGAATTGAACTATATTGCTGCCCTCGCTGCTTGTCCGGGCGGTGTACAGTTTCCAGGGCGCAGCGTAAAGTGCCGGAAATTCCACCATCTGCAGATTCGAATGACCGATCCGGCCGCAAAAACACTCGTTCCCATCTTGCGAATCAGCTTCCCGGATGAGGATCGGCTCGGACGCGGCAAGATGGAGCTGCTGGAGCACATCCGCGCGACCGGATCGATCTCCGCAGCCGGGCGGGCGATGGATATGTCCTATCGCCGCGCATGGCTGCTGGTCAGCGAGATGAACCGGATGTTCTGCGAACAGGTGGTGGAATCACAACGCGGCGGCCAGAAGGGCGGCGGTGCGGCGCTGACGCCGTTCGGCGAGCAACTGCTGGCGCGGTTTCGCCGGATGGAAAGCATTTTGCAAGCGAGCCTTGCCGAGGACCTTGCCTGGCTCGAGGCAAAGCGCAACCCGCGGCGGGATGGGCACGGCTAAGCCTCTAGAGCATGATGCCGAAAAGTGTGAGCGGTTTTCGGACGACATCATGCTCTAAACCTTTAATTTAGAACAGGATTCAGATTTTAGGCCGACTAGGCCTAAAATCATCCTGTTCTAGGGCAACCGTCTTGATGACGGCGAAGACGGTCTTGCCGGGTCGAAGGTCGAGGCGCTCGCAGGAGAGCGCGGTGACGCGCGAGAGGATGCTATCGCCGCCGCAGTCGAGCCGGATTTCAACCGTTCCGTCCGTATCCTGAAATAACTGTTCGATCCTGCCTTCGACAATGTTGAGGGCACTGAGCCCCTCCGGTCTTGCCGTCGCCAGCATGACGTCGCGCGACGGGATGCGGATACGGACCGGACTGCCGGGCGCGAGTGCCGCGCCGGGAATATGCAGCCGGCCGGATTTGAGGGCGACGGTCGAGAGATGATGACGCGCGTCGAAGCTTTCGACGATGCCTTGCAGCAGCGCCCCCGCCTCTTTCCGGTCGAAGGCGGCAGAGGCGCGGCTCAAAATGTCGACGGCCGGGCCAACCGCCTCCACCCTGCCATCGCGCATGACCACCACTTTGTTTGCGAGCTGCGCCACCTCGGCGATCGAATGGCTGACATAGACGATCGGGATTTCGGTCTGATCCCGCAATCGCTCGAGATAGGGCAGGATCTCTGCCTTGCGCGCCTCGTCGAGGGCGGCCAGCGGCTCGTCCATCAACAGCAGCCGGGGCGAGCAGAGAAGGGCGCGGCCGATCGCGACCCGCTGCTTCTCGCCGCCGGAAAGTTTGGCGGGGCTGCGATCCAGCAGCGTCTCGATGCCGAGCAGGTCGACGACGTGATCGAAGCTCTCGCCGCGTGCAGGTCTTGGCGCGAACCAGCGGCCGTAGGAAAGATTGGCGCGGACGCTGAGATGCGGGAACAGCCGCGCCTCCTGGAAGACATAACCGAAATGACGGCGGTGTTTCGGAACGAAGCGGCCGGCTTTGGTTTCGGTCAGGGTTTCGCCGTCAAGGATAACGCGGCCCTCGTCCGGACGGGTGAGGCCGGCGATGATGCGGATCAGTGAGGTCTTGCCGGAGCCGGAGCGTCCGAACAGCGCGGTCACGCCGCCTTCGGATGTGAAGGCGGCGTCGAGAAGAAAGGCGCCGAGCCTGTGTTTTGCCTCGACGATCAACGTCATTCCGGATCAATCCTTCGGCCGGCGAAACGCGCGAGGAACTCGGAGGCGAGCAGGGCGGTCATGGAAATGATGACGGCGACCAGCGTCAGGCGCAGCGCGCCGGCATCGCCGCCGGGCACCTGGGTAAAGGTGTAGATGGCGGACGACAAGGTCTGGGTCTCGCCGGGAATGTTGGAGACGAAGGTGATCGTTGCGCCGAATTCGCCCATCGCCTTGGCGAAGGAAAGGATCATGCCGGTGATGATGCCGGGCAGGGTCAGTGGCAGCGTCACCGTCAGAAAGACCAGGATCGGGCCGGCCCCCAGCGTTCCGGCGGCCTCCTCGAGCTTGCGGTCGACCGCCTCGATCGACAGGCGGATGCTGCGCACCATCAGCGGAAAGGCCATGACGGCGCAGGCGAGTGCCGCACCCGTCCAGCGGAAGGAAAAGACGATGCCGAAATACTGGTCGAGCAGGCTGCCGATCGGGCCACGGCGGCCGAAGAGGATGAGGAGAAGAAAACCGGTGACGACGGGGGGCAGGATCAGCGGCAGGTGAACAATGCCGTTCAGCACCGACTTGCCCCAGAAACGGCCGCGGGCAAGCAGCAAAGCGACCATGATGCCGAGGGGCAGGCTCGCCAGCATGGCGACCACCGAGACGCGCAGGCTGAGCAGGATCGCCGTCCATTCTTCATCGCTCAGGCCGAACATATCCAAACGCAGTTGTCTCCCTGGAAAATCCGGTGTCACCCGATTGCCCCTCATCCGCCTGCCGGCACCTTCTCCCCGCTTGCGGGGCGAAGGGGAGCAGCCGCAACCCTTCCGTCCCTCGCCAACGTTTCGCTGGGCACGTCCCCTCGCCCCGTTTACGGGGAGAGGGTTAGGGTGAGGGGCAGCTTAACGCTAAGCTGTCACCATCGATTCCGCAATCAATTCAGCCCATCATTTCAAGACAGTAAATCCCTGCGCCGTGAAGAAGCCGGCTGCCTTGTCGGATTTCAGGAAGTCGAGATAGGCCGTTGCATCCGGGTTCTTGCTCTCGGCAAGAATGGCGACCGGATAGATGATCGGCGGGTGGGAATCGGCCGGGAAGGTGCCGACGATGGCGACACCCTTATCGGCCGTTGCGTCGGTCTGGTAGACGATGCCATAGGGCGCCTCGCCGCGGGAGACGAGGGCAAGGGCGGCGCGTACGCTTTCGGCGCCGGCGACCTTGGTTTCGACCGATGTCCAAACGCCGAGCTTTTCGAGCGCGGCCATGGCGTATTTGCCGGCCGGAACCGATTTCGGCTCACCCATGGCCAGCTTGCCGTCACCGAGTAGAGTGGCAAGATCGAAGCCTTGCTTGATCTCGACCGGTTTAGCCTTGTCCTTTTCGGCAACGAGCACGATCCGGTTTCCAAGCAGGTTGGTGCGGCTGTCGGCCTTGATCAGGTTCTTCTTGGCGACGTAATCCATCCAGTCGAGGTCGGCCGAGATGAAGATATCGGCAGGGGCCGCGTTTTCGATCTGTTTGGCGAGCGCGCCGCTTGCCGCATAGGAGGCGACGACTTCCTTGCCGTTCTCGTTGGCCCAGGCGGCATTGGCGGCATCGAGCGCGTCCTTGAGGCTCGCTGCGGCAAAGACGGTCAGCTTTTCAGCGGCTTCTGCCGGTGTCGGCAGCACGGCCGCGCCAAGCCAGAGAGCCGCGATCGCGGCGGTTGCCAGTTTCATCCATTGGCGGCGGTTCTGCATGATTCTATCCCAGGCTTCGAAATATTTTGACGAATATAACGACACTGCGGTTTTGGCTAGGGATATATCTAAGGAAATATAACCCTATCGATTGGCGATGAAGATCCACGTGTTCATGAAGCGCATGGCTGTTCTGAGAACAGGAGATTTGGCGGTACTGATACGCCTGGGAAAGCCGACGACAAACCACAAGACCCGCCGGGACAATGCCCATTTTCGTCCGCCTTGCCGATAAAATCGGCAGCAGTCGAAGCCTCTCGCCTTCAGTGTTGCATCGCCAGCATTGCTGCATTGCACAAATCGATATTCAACTTCCTCAGGAATATGGTACAACACACTCATCGAAACGGCTTTCTCCTCCTCCCATAAGCCGTTCGACAGGATCGACAACACTCCTCCTCCCAGTTGTCGATCGAGTTCATAAGCCCGACGGATCCTCCCCCGTCGGGCTTTCTCGTTTTTGGGATTTCCTTGAAAATCAGCCTATTTGACTGCGCCCGGCAACGCGCCGTTGCGGATTGCCGTCGAGCTCAGGCCGGACCGCGGTCCGTGGATGAAGGTCCAGGCCGGTGCCGGTTTCTTCCAGAGGACGCGCGCGTCGTCCTCGTCGATGCGGGCGAAATCGAAGGTCCGCGTCATCTTCGAGGAGAGATAGGAGAGTGTCGCGCCAGGCCGGTCGATCACGGCGATCGGGAAGGTGCGGGCAATCTCCTGCCACTTCTGCCATTTGTGAAAGGTCTGCAGGCTGTCGGCGCCCATGATCCAGATGAAATGCACATGCGGATTGCGGGCCTTGATGCGGGCCAGCGTATTGGCGGTGTAGCTGACGCCGAGCGCCTGTTCGAAGGCGGTGACCTTGATGCGCGGATCGGCGGCGACACGCTCGCTTTCGGCAATGCGTTCGGTAAGCGGTGCGAGCTGGTTGCGGCTCTTCAGCGGATTGCCCGGGGTCACCATCCACCAGAGCTGGTCGAGGCCGAGCCGCTTGATGGCGATCTCGGCAACAAGCGCGTGGCCCTGATGCGGCGGATTGAACGAACCGCCGAACAGGCCGATGACCATGCCGCGTTCGCTGTGCGGCATGCGGAGGTAGCGCCGATCCAGATTTTCCGTCGTCACGTCAAGGTCGGGTCTGTCCGGCACCGCGCACCCGGTATTTGAAGGAGGTGAGCTGCTCGACGCCGACGGGGCCGCGCGCATGCATCTTGCCGGTGGCGATGCCGATCTCCGCGCCCATGCCGAACTCGCCGCCATCGGCAAATTGCGTCGAGGCATTGTGCAGCAGGATCGCCGAATCGACCTCGGTGAAGAAACGCTCGACGACGGCGGGGTCTTCGGCGATCACTGCCTCGGTGTGGTTCGACGAATAGGTCTGAATATGGGCGATGGCGCCCGATATGCCGTCGACGACGGCGACCGAAATGATCGCGTCGAGATATTCGGTCGTCCAGTCCTCCTCGGTCGCCGGCTTGATGCCGGGGGCGACCTTCAGCACCGTCGCGGAGCCACGGATCTCGCAGCCGGCTTCGGTGAGGACCTCGAGCAGCGGCGTCAGATGTGTGCCGATCGCGGCACCGTCGACAAGCAGGGTTTCGGCCGCGCCGCAAATGCCGGTGCGGCGCATCTTGGCATTGACGACGATCTGCTTCGCCATCTCGATATCGGCGGAGGCATCGACATAGATGTGGCAAAGGCCTTCGAGATGGGCAAAGACCGGCACGCGGGCCTCGCTCTGCACCCGGGCCACCAGGCTTTTGCCGCCACGCGGCACGATGACGTCGATCGCGCCGTCCAGGCCGCGCAGCATGGCGCCGACGGCGGCGCGGTCGGTGACCGGAACGAGCTGGATAGCATGCTCTGGAAGTCCTGCCGCCTTCAGGCCGTCGACGAGGCAGGCATGGATAGCCTGCGATGAACGACGCGAATCCGAGCCGCAGCGCAGGATGACGGCATTGCCGGCCTTGAGGCAGAGGGCGCCGGCATCCGCCGTGACATTCGGCCGGCTTTCGAAGATGACGCCGATGACCCCGAGCGGCGTGCGGACGCGCTCGATCTTCAGGCCGTTCGGCCGGTCCCAGGCGGCGATGACTTCGCCGACCGGATCGGCAAGGGCGGCGATGGCGCGGATTCCCTCGGCCATTTCGGCGATGCGCTTGTCGTTCAGCGTCAGCCGGTCGACGAAGGAGGCAAGCGTCTCGCTGCCTTCGATGTCCTTCAGGTCTTTGGCATTCTCGGCAAGAATATGGGCGCTGTTGGCCAGGATGGCATCGGCCATGGCGTGCAAGGCGCGGTTCTTCGCCTCGGTGGATGCGAAGCCCAACGGTCGTGCGGCAGCCTTCGCCTTGCGGCCGATGTCGTTCATCAGCGCGTCAATGTCAGGGCTTAGCGCAACGGTATCAGGCATGGGCCGCGTCCTTCTTCTGCCTTTCCAATTTCTGTCTGATCTGTGTGGTCATCACCATGTCGTCGCGATGGACCATGGCGGCGCGGCCGGCATAACCGAGGATGGCCTCGATCTCGGCCGACTTGCGGCCGGCGATTCGGCGGGCGTCCTCGGCATCGTAGCTGGCAAGCCCGCGGGCGATCTCGCGGCCTTCAGGGCCGACGATCGCTACCGTATCGCCACGGCTGAACAGGCCGGAAACGCTGCGAACGCCGGCGGGAAGCAGGCTCTTGCCGGCCCCGAGGGCGACGACGGCGCCGTCATCGACATGCAGTTCGCCGGCCGGCTGCAGCTGTCCGGCGATCCAGATCTTGCGGGCGGTCACCGGCGTGCCCGAGGGTGCGAACCAGGAGGAGCGGGCGCCGTTCTCGATTGCCGACAGCGGGCTGTCGGTCTTGCCGGAGGCGATGATCATGGCGCAGCCCGATGTCGTGGCGATCTTGCCGGCATCGATCTTGGTGCGCATGCCGCCGCGTGAAAGCTCGGAAGCCGCACCCCCGGCCATCGCTTCGATGTCAGGGGTGATTTCGGCGATCGTCTCCAGGAAGGCCGCATTCGGATCGAGATGCGGCGGCGCGGTATAAAGGCCGTCGATGTCGGAGAGAAGGATGAGCAGATCGGCGCCGGTCATCGTCGCGACGCGGGCCGCGAGGCGATCATTGTCGCCATAGCGGATTTCGCTGGTCGCGACCGTGTCGTTTTCGTTGATGATCGGCACGGCGCCGATTTTCAAAAGCTGGTTGATGGTGGCGCGCGCATTGAGATAGCGGCGGCGCTCTTCGGTATCGCCGAGGGTCAGCAGGATCTGGCCGGCGACGATTTCGTCGCGCGACAGGCTTTCCGACCAGGCACGCGCGAGCGCGATCTGGCCGACGGCGGCGGCCGCCTGGCTTTCCTCGAGCTTCAGCGCGCCGGAAGGCAGGTCGAGCACCGAGCGGCCGAGCGCGATGGCGCCCGAGGAAACGACGAGCACATCGATCCCCTTGGCCTTCAGTCCTGATATGTCGGCGCACATGGCGTCGAGCCAGGCCTTTTTCAGCCCGGCCTTGCGGTCGACGAGGAGGGCCGAGCCGATCTTGATGACGATGCGGCGGTAGCGGCCAAGCGGCTTACGGTTGGTCATCGGCCCCATCCTCGCCCGTGTCCTCTTCGGAGACGATCATGTCGCGATGCCTGAGCTTCGGCACCTTGGCCGGCTTTTCCTCGGCATTTTCTTCGACGATGATATCGCGCAGCGCCCGCAGGACTTCGGTCATGCCCTTGCCGGTGACGGCCGAAATCTGGAACGGCGTCTTGCCGCAGGCCTTGGCCAGTTCCTTCGTCTTCTTTTTCAACTCGGCCTCGTCGAGCACGTCGATCTGCGACAGCGCCACGATCTCCGGCTTGTCGGTGAGATCGTTGCCATAGGCTTCGAGCTCGTGCTTGACCGTCTTATAGGCTTTGCCGACCTTTTCCTCCTGGGCGGAGACGAGATGGAGCAGCACGCGGGTGCGCTCGACATGGCCGAGGAACCGGTCGCCGATGCCGACACCTTCATGGGCGCCTTCGATCAGGCCGGGAATGTCGGCCAGAATGAATTCCCGTTCGTCGATGGAGGCGACGCCGAGATTGGGATGCAGCGTGGTGAAGGGATAGTTGGCGATTTTCGGCCGAGCGCGGGTGACGGATGCCAGGAAGGTCGATTTGCCGGCATTGGGCAGGCCGACGAGGCCGGCATCGGCAATCAGCTTCAGGCGCAGCCAGATGGTCTTTTCCTCGCCGGGCAGGCCGGGATTGGCCCAATCCGGCGCCTGGTTGGTCGAGGTCTTAAAATGGGCGTTGCCGAAGCCGCCATTGCCGCCATGGGCGAGGCAGTAGCGCTGGCCCTCGACGGTGAGGTCGCAGATCAGCGTTTCCCGGTCTTCCTCGAAGATCTGGGTGCCGACAGGGACCTTGAGCGTCACGTCGCTGCCATTGGCGCCGGTGCGGTTCCTGCCCATGCCATGGGTGCCGATCGTCGCCTTGAAATGCTGCTGGTAGCGGAAATCGATCAGCGTATTGAGGCCGTTGACGGTCTCCACCCAGACATCGCCACCGCGTCCGCCGTCACCGCCATCGGGGCCGCCGAACTCGATGAATTTCTCGCGCCGGAAGGAAACGCTGCCGCCGCCGCCGTCTCCGGATCGGATATAGACCTTTGCTTCGTCGAGAAATTTCATTTTACTTCCAGTATCCGGTGGCAGTTGGACGGCCCGTCTTGGCCCATTCGATATAGGCGGTTCCGACGGAGGTCAAAGATTATCGTGAATTTTGCGAGCTATAACATACAGTACGGCTTCGGTCTCGACGGCAGATACGATCTCCCGCGCATTGCCCGGAGCCTCGAAGGCGCCGACATCATCGCGCTGCAGGAGGTGACCCGCGGCTTCTCGCGCAACGGTTTTGCCGACATGGTCGCCGGTATTGCCGCCCTCTTTCCCGACTATTTCTGGGTGTATGGGCCGGCCTGCGACCTGCATGTCGAGGCTGATCAAGGCAAGTCCGCGCCGGCACCCGGCACGCGTTTTCAGTTCGGCAATATGGTGCTGTCGCGCTGGCCGATCGTCTCGACCCGGACGCTGCTTCTGCCGCGCAGCCGGACGCTCGGCAAGATCAACCCGCAGCGCGGCGCGACCGAGGCGGTCATCACAGCGCCCGGGGACGCGATCCGCGTCTATTCCGTCCATCTCGACCACGTTTCGCCCGACGAACGCATCCGCCAGCTGCAATTTTTGAACGCGCATATCAATGCTTTCGTCCAGGAGGGCGGGTCGCTGACGGGGGCGGCCGAATTCGATCTGCCGGAGCCGCCGCTGCCGGAGGATTACGTCATTCTGGGTGATTTCAACATGGAGCCGGAATCGCCGGAATATTGCGCGCTTGCCGGCGCTGCCGGCGGATATTACGGCCGCGTCGCCAGGATCGGCACGCCGGTCGACGCCTTTGCGGCGCTCGAAGCTTATCGCCCCGAGAGCTACAGCTGGATGGATCCCGAGGATCACGGCAAACGCATGCATCTCGATTATTGCTTTGTCAGTTGCGGCCTCGTGAGCCGGTTGAAATCCGCCCGGATCGACACGCAATCCGTCGGCTCCGATCATTTCCCGCTCTGGGTCGAGATCGAAAATTGACGGAGACGCCGCCGCCGGCGGCGGCGTCTCCTTTTTGATTAAGCCACCTTCCGCCGCTGCAGCATACCCGGCTGCAGCACGGTTTCGATGTGCGACACCATGGTGTTGCGGGCGAAACAATAGATTTCGCCGCAACCCGTCATGCGGAACCCGAGCTTTTCCTGCAGCCGCAGCGACGCCGGGTTGTCGGCGAAGACGCCGGAATGGATCGGCGTCTCCGGCATGCGGCGCGAGAAGCGCTCGATGATCGCCGCCACCGCCTCGCTCATATAGCCGCGCCGCCAGTAGTAGCGGTTCAGCCAGTAGCCGAGGTGCCAGCGGCCGTGGCGCAGCTCGATCGAGACGTTGCCGATATGGACATCGTCCTGACCTGTTATCGCCAGGGGCCAGTCGGGCAGGGTGCCCGAGGTGACCGGCATCAGCCAGTCCAGCGCATCCTGCCGGTCGAAGGGCGCGGGAACACGGGACAGCATACGCGTGATCGCGAAATCGGAAAGCGATTCCGCGATCGCAGGCGCATCGCTCAGCCTGTGCGGGCGGAGCGTCAGCCGGGCCGTCGAGATGACAGGCGCGGGGCCGGGCATCATCGGCCTGGTGTCCGGCCTTTGCAGCGCGGTCGTGCTCATGCGATGTTCCCCCAGCTTCTCAGCGACATCCAGGTCTTGCGGTCGAGCCTGTACCATTCCACAGGCACGTTGCTGCCGAGCGCCAGCGAGGCGGCAAGCCCCGAGCCCTGGAACTGGAAGCCGCACTTCTGGATGACGCGCCGCGAGGCGACGTTCATCACCCGGCAGCGGGCGTCGATCTGGTCGACGTCCTGACGGGTCCTGAACACCATATCGACCAGGGCATGGCAGGCCTCGGTCGTATAGCCCTGGTTCCAATAGGGCTCACCCAGCCAGTAACCGATCTCGACGGTCTTGCCGTCGGTATGCGGTTCCACGCCGCAGCAGCCGATAAAGGCGCCGTTTTCGGCTTTGGTGATGGCATAGACGCACTTACCAATCTCGCCATTTCGCGTACGCCAAACAAAGTCGGCGGCATCATTGGCGGTATAGGGGTGCGGCATACGCGATACCATGGTGGCGACTTTGGCGTTGTTGGCGAGATGGGCAAGGGCGTCGATGTCTTCCTCGTGGGGCGCGCGCATGACGAGCCTTTCCGATAACAAGACAGGGCAATCGGTCCTTAACCGTTCCGGCCTCAGCCGTTCTATGGGAGACCGCTGGTCTTCCCGGGGAGACCGTGATTGGTCTGCCCTCAACAATTCGCCTTGCATGTTCAGTCCTCCTGTTTGGACAAAGAAAAAGGGGAGATGGCGCCCCATCTCCCCTGTTTTCTGGACTGAACCTGGTACGGCCAGCCGGGTCGATGAGACGCCGGCTGTTTTTGAGCGCTACCGGCTTATTCCGCTGCTTCCGCTTTCGGCATGACAGACACGTAGACGCGACCGTTGGCCTTCGTTCGGTAGTTCACATTGCCGGCGGTAAGCGCAAAAATCGTGTGATCCTTGCCGAGGCCGACGTTGGAACCCGGATGCCACTGCGTACCGCGCTGACGCACGATGATGTTGCCTGCGATGACGGCTTCGCCGCCGAACTTCTTCACGCCAAGGCGCTTGGATTCGGAATCGCGACCGTTGCGCGAGGAACCGCCAGCTTTTTTGTGTGCCATTGGAGTTCTCCTTTAAACCTTGTCCCGTTGATCTTACTTGGCAGCCACGATGTCCGTGATACGGACGACCGTGTGATGCTGACGATGGCCGCGCGAACGCTTCGAATTCTGACGGCGGCGCTTCTTGAAGGCGATGACCTTCTTGCCGCGGTTCTGTTCGACGACTTCTGCCTTGACAGAGGCGCCGGTGACGAAGGGCGCACCGATCGCAGCGTCGGCGCCTTCGCCGATCACGAGCACTTCGGTGAATTCAATGGAGTCGCCAGCGGATGCTTCAAGCTTCTCGATGGTCAGCACGTCATTGGCTGCCACTCGGTACTGCTTACCGCCGGTCTTGATGACTGCGAACATTTTTTATCCTTTCATGTTCGTTCCGGCGCTCCCCGCTAACGAAGCAGGTGGCCGTCTTTTTATCAGTCGAGGTTAAGCAGGGATTTCAGGGAGCTAGCCCGGAATTCTGGTCTGCCGGTGAAACCCCGCGCGAGCGCGAGGCGGGCAAGGGGCGGATTACTCCACTCCTATTGCGGATGCGGGATACGCGAGTGACAGAAAGGTGTCAAGGCAAAAGGATGGAAAAGCTTGAGATTTCGGCTTGCCAACCTGTCATAGGCTCGTTATGAGAACGCCCGCGCCGAACAAGCGCCGACCTGACCGCGGAGAGGTGGCAGAGTGGTCGAATGCACCGCACTCGAAATGCGGCATACCTGCAAGGGTATCGTGGGTTCAAATCCCACCCTCTCCGCCATGGCCTTCACGTCCATCCCGAAGACATAGGTAACGACACATCCCGGGTGACGAGCCGGATGCCGCTGCCGATTCGTGATTTCCAGTTTCTGCTTGGTTCTGATCCACCTGCCAGATTTTCGTCTGGCGGACCCATACGGGCGCGCCAACTCAGAGCTCATCCCGCATCGCCGCACCCGGGCGCTGATGCGCTTGTTCCAAAGCCGCAAGACCCGTGAGCACGAAATCTATGAACTCCTGCACATGCGGCTTATCCAGCGATGCCCGGTTCACCTTCAAATAATAACCGCGGTCCACCCGAAGCGGAGTGTCGAACAACGGGCAGAGTGCGCCTTCATCCATGAGCGTCCTCACGAGATGATGCCACCCCAGCACGATCCCCTCTCCTTTGACTGCAGCGTTCACGAGAAGCGGATAATTGTTGCTGACCATGGCTGGCAACACGTGCGGTACCCCGAGGCCGCTTGCCTGAAACCAATCGTCCCAGGTGACCGGATGCCAGCCAATGGCATCGGAAGTCCAGTGCTTGCGGTGCAGATCCAGCAAATCCGCGCGTTCCAAGCTTTGCGCATCCGGAAACGGCCCGTGGCGTTCGAGATAGTCGGGGCTGCAGACCGGCTGGACGATATCCGGAAAGAGATAATAGAGATTCTCCCCGACCTCGCAGCGCTCGTTTCCGCAAATCAGAGAAAGATCGACCTCATCAAAGTTCCGCAGCGTGTCGTCTTCGTCCGAGGCCAAAAGCACGAACCTGACATCCGGCCGATCGGAACGGAAGCGGTCCACGAGGGGCTTCAGCCAACAGGCGATCGCCGCATTGGTGCCCGAACAGGTGATGACGGGAGGGTCGGAGGGAGCGTTGATATTGTTGATCCCGTCGCAAATTATGTCGAGCCCGCCACTGACCGCAGTCAAGAGCCGTTGACCGTCAGACGTCAGTTCGAGGCTGTTGTGCTTGCGGATGAACAAGATCACGCCGAGCGATTTTTCGAGACCGCGGATCTGCTGGCTGATGGCAGCCTGGGTGACGTTGAGCTCGTTCCCGGCAAGGGTAAAGCTCAAATGCTTCGCCGCGACTTCGAAAGTGGCGAAGGAACCGAGCGAGGGGAGATAACGGCGTTTGAGCAGCATGCGATAACATCATCGTCCGAGGGATCATCGACACAGGGTCGCACGTCTTTCAGATACGCAAAAGACCAGCCACATGATGCCGGAAACGAGATCCGTAGACCAAGGGGCTGAAGCGCGCCGCATGAATCAAATCCGGTGCGACGCGCTTTGGCTTTAAAGTGCGTCGCGACCGTTCAGATTCGCTTGCCGCGCTTTGGTTTTACGCATGTCGTTATCGCAAAACCGCTGCGCGACATGCTTTAGTGCGAAAAGCCGGCGGCGGTCTCGCTCAGGCTTTTCCCCTTCGTCTCCGGAGCCCACAATTGTGACACCAGAGCGCCGCTGAACACGACGGCCGCAGCGACCAGCATCGTGGTCGAAACGCCGAATTTCTCGACCCCGATCGGCAACAGGAAGGTGCCCAAACCGGCACCGACCCGGCTGACGGCGGCGGCAAAGCCGGTGCCGACCCCGCGGACTTCGGTGGGAAACACCTCGCCGGGATAGATGCTCGTCAGCGTCCCGTTCATCGCATTCAGGAACGAGAAGATGAGGAAGAGACCCAGCACGACGGCCGAAGGCGCTCCCGACCACAAGCCGATCACCAGGAAGACGACTGTGGTGATCCACTGCGGCGGTACCGTGAACAGACGCCGGCCGGCCTTGTCGATCAACGCCACCGTGATGGCGACCCCGGCCACCGCAACCATCGACAGTCCGACGCCGCCGGCAAGCCCGCCATTGAGGCCATATTGCTCCAACACGCTGTCGGCGAAGGTGGCGATCGCAAAATACGGCAGGACATTGCAGAACCAGAACCATGAAACGAAAGCCGTCATCCGCCAATATTTCGCGGAGAACAGATCTGCGAACCGGCCTTGACGCACCTCCGTGCTCTCGATGTCGGCCACCTCCTCGGCGCTCTCCAGATACTTGCGCGCGATCGCGCGCGCCTCGTCCTTGCGCCCCTTGCTCCACAGCCAGCGCGGCGATTCAGGCAGGCCGATCCGCGCAAAGAACAGGATGACCGAGATAAGGGTGCTTGTTCCGATGATGATCCGCCACGGCATCGGCTCCGGCAGGTTCAAGACGTAACCAACGGTGTAACCGATCATGAATCCGCCGTACCAGGCAAGGATCGTGACCCCCATCAGCCTTCCCCGCAGCCGGGCAGGCGCAAATTCCGACATCAGCGGCCAGCCGACGGAATACTCGGCGCCGATCGCGATGCCCATCAGCAGCCGCACTGCGAATAGCATCGTCACCGAGTCGATGAAGAACTGCATCGCCGAGGCCAGCACGAACAGTCCCATGTCGATCATGAACAGTGGCCTGCGGCCGAATTTGTCGCCCGCCCACCCGCCGAGCGGCGAGCCGATCAGGATCCCGAACAGCGCAGCCGAGGCGATGAGGCCCATATCGACCGTCGTCATTCCCATTTCGGCCTTCATGACAGCCGTTACCGGGCCGATGACCCCGAGAATGTAGCCATCGAGCAGCATTCCGCCGGTGAGAACGGCAATCATCCTGATCATGAAGCGTCGTTTGAACGCAGCGGACGTCTCTTCCCTGACAATTGGACCTGAAATAACCGCTTCCGTCTCCAGTGACATAACTGCCTCCCTTGGTTGGCGAATACACTTTTCCTGTTCCTGCGGCATGCAGCAGAGAGCGGGGTGCCGCATCGGCCCGCCCCGCATTCGTCAGGAGGCGTCTCCCGCACATACCGGTTTGGCGGGCACGGCAAGTCCGTGGCCGACACCTGCGTCAAAGCGCGCGATGCGCGTGGCTTTGAGAAAAAGCCCGTATTCGCGGACGATGGCAGGCGCGAGGGCAAGGCTGACGGCCATGCCCACCGCAAGACGATGCGTGATCATTTGACGCTCCTCCCGAGCGGCACAACTCCTGATGGACACAGGGTCGAGCACATTGCATCTTGCGTATTCGCGGTCGAGTTCGGCAAACGAGGATCTTCATGGGCGCGGCATAAGGCCCGCCTTATCCTGTCGGACCCTTCAAACGCTGCCGGCTCTACGCCGGTGTCTTGCGTTCAGCCGGTTTTAACCGCGCTGGGGGAGGAGGGCCGATATGCCGGCAAAGATGCCAAGCCATTCGCTTGCGGTGCGCCCGCACTTGATGTCAAGATGACGCGTGAACACCAGAAGGCGGCACTGGCCTCGAAAGGCGCGGGTCTGCCGGTACCGCCATAACGTCCCGATTGCTCCCACCATCAACCGAGGTTCTCATGCGCATTGCCGTCGGTGGCATTCATATCGAGTGCAGCACATACAATCCCGTGCTGAACGAGGAGAAGGATTTTCGGGTGTTGCGCGGCGAGGGGCTGCTGGAGTCGTCCTACTTTGCCTTCCTCATGGACTATGACGCGGAATTCCTGCCGACGATCCATGCCCGGGCCATTGCCGGCGGGCCGGTTTCGCGTGCCACCTATGAGGCGTTCAAGAGCGAATTCCTCGAGCGGCTGAAACCGCTGCTGCCGCTCGATGGCCTCTACCTCGCCATGCACGGCGCCATGTATGTGGACGGCATGGAGGATGCCGAAGGCGATTGGATCGGTGCCGCCCGTGCGCTGGTCGGCGAGGATTGCACGGTTTCGGCGAGTTATGACCTGCACGGCAATGTCACCCAGCGCATCATCGATGCGCTCGATATCTATTCGACCTATCGCACGGCGCCGCATATCGATGTCGAGGAGACAATGCGCCGCTCGGTCTCCATGCTGGTAACGAGCCTGAAAACAGGCGTGAAGCCGGTTGTTCTCTGGGCGCCGATCCCGGTCGTGCTGCCGGGCGAACGCACGAGCACCGTCGATGAGCCGGCTAAGAGCCTCTATGCCATGCTGCCTGAAATCGATGCGATCGATGGCGTCTGGGATGCGTCGCTGATGGTCGGCTACGTCTGGGCCGACGAACCGCGCGCCACGGCTGCCGCCATCATGACCGGCACCGATCGGGCGGTGCTCGAGCGTGAGGCCCGACGTCTCGCAAAAGCCTATTGGGATGCGCGCGAGGACTTCGTTTTCGGCTGCGAGACGGGATCGGTCGAGGAATGCGTCGCGAGAGCCATCGCCAGCCCGACGGCTCCTGTCGTGCTCGCCGAATCCGGCGATAACCCGACCGGCGGCGGCGTCGGGGACCGAGCCGACGTCTTGGCCGAGCTGATCTCCGGAAACGCCAGCGGTGTGGTCTTCGCCGGCATCACCGACAAGGCGGCGACCGAAGCCTGTTACGCCGCAGGCGTGGGTACCGAGCTGGAACTCAGCGTCGGCGCTTCGCTCGATACCCAGGGCAGCAAGCCGGTGATTGCCCGTTTCACCGTCAAGTTCCTGCACGAAGCGCCGGACCCTTCAGACCGTCAGGCGGTGGTATCGCTCGGCGGTATCGATCTGGTGCTTTCGGCCAAACGGCGGCCTTATCACAATATCGCCGACTTCACCCGGCTGGGCCTCGACCCGCAGGCAGCCAAAATCATCGTCGTCAAATCGGGCTATCTTTCGCCGGAACTGGCGCCGATCGCCAATCCGAACCTCATGGCACTGTCGGAGGGCGTGGTCGATCAGTTCGTCGAGCGCCTGCCGCGGCTGCGCAAACAGCATCCGACCTATCCTTTCGACAAGGATTTTGCCTTCGAGCCGCAGGTCTTCCTCTCCGCGCGCTCACCCCAGGTTTAAAATTTCACCGAAGCCGGCGAGATAATTTCCCAAAAAGGATGTTCGGCATGACCGGATTTACCACCCGACCTGAAATTCTCGGCACGTTCGGCGTCGTCACGTCGACCCACTGGATCGGCTCCGCCGTCGGTATGAGTATTCTCGAGAAGGGCGGCAATGCCTTCGATGCCGCGGTCGCGACCGGCTTCGTGCTGCAGATCGTCGAGCCGCATCTCTGTGGCCCCGGCGGCGATCTGCCGGCGGTGATTTATTCCAGGAAGAAGGACAAGGTCGAGGTCATCTGCGCGCAAGGGCCCGCACCCGCGGGCGCGACGATCGAGCATTACACAAGCGAAGGTCTTTCTCTGATCCCCGGCGATGGCCTGCTTGCAACGGTCATTCCCGGCGCCTTCGACGGCTGGATGCTGATGCTGCGCGACTACGGCACGATGAGCGTGCGCGAGGTGCTGGAACCGGCGATCTTTTACGCCGAACACGGCCATCCCTTGCTGCCGCGCGTCTCAGCGACCATCAAGGGGCTTGCGGCTTTCTTTGAAAAGGAATGGCCGACGTCCCACGAGACCTGGCTGCCGGGCGGACGTGTCCCCGAAGCGCAGGCGAATTTCCGCAATCCGGCGCTTGCCGAAACCTGGAAGCGCATCATTGCCGAAGCCGAGGCAAAAAGCAGTCGGGAAGCACAGGTGCAGGCGGCCCGCGACGCTTTCTATCGCGGCTTCATCGCCGAAAAGATCGACGCCTATCTGAAGACCGCCGAAGTGATGGACGCAAGCGGCAGCCGCCACAGGGGCGTTTTGACCGCCAACGACATGGCGGGCTGGTCGGCGACGATCGAGGAACCGCTGACCTATGACTATCACGGCTGGACCGTCGCCAAGACCGGTCCCTGGGGCCAGGGTCCCGTCTTCCTGCAGGCGTTGTCGATCCTGAAAGATTTCGACCTCGCCGCGATGAACCCGGATGGGGCAGAGTTCGTTCACACCGTCGTCGAGGCGATGAAGCTCGCCTTCGCCGACCGCGAGGTCTATTACGGCGATCCCGGTTTTTCCGAGATCCCCGTCGCGCATCTGCTGTCGGAGATCTATGCTGCCGAACGCCGCAAGCTGATCGGCGCGGACGCCTCCTTCGATCTTCGCCCCGGCATCGTTCCGGGCTTCGAGGCACAGCGTGATCTGACGATGAATATGCTCGGCGCCGATTCCAAGACCGGCGCCGTCTACGAGCCCACCATGGCGCATCTGTCCGAAAAGCGCGGCGACACCGTGCATATCGACGTGATCGATCGTCACGGCAACATGGTCTCCGTTACCCCGTCCGGCGGCTGGCTGCAGTCTTCGCCGACCGTGCCCGGCCTCGGCTTCTGCCTCAATTCCCGTGCGCAGATGTTCTGGTTGAAGCCGGGCCTGCCGACCTCGCTTGCGCCGGGGAAACGGCCGCGCACGACGCTGACGCCGTCACTCGGCCTCTATGAAGGCCGCCCGACCCTTGCCTTCGGCACGCCGGGCGGCGATCAGCAGGAGCAATGGCAGCTTTCCTTCTTCCTGCGCCATGTCAATCACAAGCTGAACCTGCAGGTGGCGATCGATCGGCCGCTCTTTCATACCGCCCATTTTCCGAGCTCCTTCTATCCGCGCACCCGCGAACCCGGCAGCCTGATGGCGGAAGAGAGCTTTGGCTCGGATGTGCTCGGCGCGCTCTCGCGGAAGGGTCACAAGCTGACGATTACCGATGCCTGGACGATCGGCCGGCTGACTGCCGCACGGCGCGATGCCGACGGGCTGATGCGCGCCGCAGCCACCCCGCGCCTGATGCAGGCCTATGCGGTCGGCCGATAGGCGACCGCCTTGCAGGGCGCCGTGAGGCAACAAGTATTGCCTGAGATAAGCTGTGCCGCCGCGGCGCGGCGCCTCTTTTTGCTGCACCGCTTATATGACTTATGCTAGATATTATTTCACCGATAATTGTTAACGACCGATACCCGTCGTTTGTGTTCTCTTATCCTTGCGAATCAAAAAGGTTTGATTTGCCGGGGGACGGCCCTCATGTTCAACCATGGGGGCGATGCAACAGTTGGGTAGGAGCCTATGCTGCAACGGATTGAAGACATTGATGCCGCCCTGGTCGACAGGTTGCAGTATTCGGCATTCAAGTACTTCCTGAAATATTCCAATCCCGAGAATGGCCTGGTGGCGGATACCTCGATCGGCGGCGTGCCGGCGAGCATCGCGGCCGTCGGCTTTGCGCTTTCCTCCTATACCGTTGGCGTCGAACGTTGCTGGATCACTCGCAAGGAAGCGGCCGAACGAACGGTCAATACGCTGCGTTTCTTTGCCGAGGCGCGCCAGGGCGAGGAACGTCATGCGACCGGCCACCGCGGCTTCTTCTACCATTTCCTGCACATGGACACCGGCAACCGCGCCTGGAACAGCGAACTTTCGACCATCGACACCGCGCTGCTCGTTGCCGGTATCCTGACATCAGCGCAATATTTCGATCGCCAGGACGAGACCGAGACTGAAATCCGTGAGCTCGCGACCTTCATCTACGAACGCGTCGACTGGCGCTGGGCGCTGAACAAGGGCGACACCATTTCCATGGGTTGGAAGCCCTCGTCGGGCTTTCTGCGCTGGCGTTATCACGGCTTCGACGAGGCGATCATCCTCTATGCCCTGGCGCTGGCATCACCGACGCATCCCATCCCGCAATCGTGCTACGATGCCTTCACGTCCAGCTATTCCTGGATGATGCACGGCGAACAGCCCTATCTCTATGCCGGCCCGCTGTTCATCCATCTCTTCTCCCATGCCTGGATTGATTTCCGCGGCATTCGGGACAGGCCGATGGCGGAGCGGAACTGGGATTATTTCCGCAACACGCAGGTGGTCATCAACGTCCAGCGTGACTATGCCGAGCGTAATCCCGGCCAGTTCGTCGGCTACAACAGGAATATCTGGGGTTTTTCCGCTTGCGACGGCCCGCCGCCGACCCGGCGCATGCGCGGCGGCCGCCAGCCGAAAGTTCTGGGTTATGCCGCGCGCGGCGCGCCGCTCGGCCCGGATGACGGGACGATCGCGCCCTGGGCGGCCCTCGCCTGCCTGCCCTACGACCGGCAGGCGGCTCTCGACGGCACCAAGGCACTTTTGACCAGCTATCCAAACCTGCTCTTGGAGGGCGGCTTTCCCGGCGGCTTCAACCCGACGGTCAAGACCAAGCGGCCGGAAGGCTGGGTCGACGATCGCACCGTCGGCATCGACCAGGGGCTTGTCGTCATGACCGTCGAAAACGAGCGCTCCGACTTCATCTGGAGACTGATGCGGCAGTCGCCGGTCATCCGTCTCGGCCTCGAGCGCGCCGGTTTTGCCGGCGGCTGGCTCGAAGGCATCGAACCGGAAGAGCTGATACGCAAGGTCGGCTGATTACCGTTCGAAGACATGCGCCTTGCCTGATATATCGAGGCGAACGAGATCTCCGCGCGAGGGAAGGGCGACGCTCGAGGTCTTGATCCGGATCGGCGGCAGGGCAACGCCATCGAGCGAAACGGCAACGGTGCAGACCGCGCCGCCGAACTCCACCTCGACGACACGTCCGCCATGATCGCGATCGCTTTCATCGGCAATGACACGGATCTGTTCGGGCCGCAGCATGATCTCCGCCTTGCCCTGCCGGCTGCCGTCGACGGCGACGCGGCCGAGGGCGCAATCGGCCTGGCCGTTTCGGATGATGGCGGGCAACAACACGGCATCGCCGAGGAACAGCGCCGTCTCGCGATCCCTGGGATGCAGATACAATGATTGCGGCGACCCGGCCTGGATCAGCCGCCCTTCCCTTAAGACCGCCACCTGATCGGCAAAGCTCAGCGCCTCTTCCTGATCGTGCGTCACCAGAACGGCGGTAATGCCGGCTGCCTGCAGCACGCGCGCCACCACCTTGCGCATGTTTTCACGCAAGCCGGTATCGAGCGCCGAGAACGGCTCGTCGAGTAGCATCAGCCGCGGCTTGCGGCCGAGCGCGCGGGCAAGTGCGACGCGCTGCTGCTGGCCGCCGGAAAGCTGGTGCGGGCGCCGCGCCAGCATGCCGCGATCGAGCTCGACCATATCGAGCAGATCGATGATGCGCTTCTCGCGATCCACAGCCCCCTTCTCGAAACCGAAGCCGATATTCTCGGCAACGCTCAGATGCGGAAACAGCGCTCCGTCCTGCGAGACGATGCCGATGCCGCGCTTATGGGCCGGCACCGCGGCCGGACCGTCCGCCAGCACGTCGCCATCCAGGGTCACCCTGCCGGTGTCGGCTTGCTCGAAGCCGGCAATGATGCGCAGCAGCGTCGTTTTGCCCGAACCGGACGGCCCGACGACCGCCGTGCGGCTGCCCGCCTGCACTTCGAGCGAAATATCCTTCAGCGCCTGCACCGGGCCGTAACGCTTGCTGATGTTCTCGATCGTAAGCAGCGTCATTGGCCGGCGGTCCGTTTCGATTGCGTATAGAGCGTCAGGGTGAGCGGCAGCGACAGCACGATCATCATGAAGGCGTAGGGGGCGGCGGAGACATAATCGATTTCGCTGGTCAGCGACCAGAATTTCGTTGCCAGCGTATCGACGCCATTGGGCGAAAGCATCAGCGTCGCCGTGAGTTCATTGGTGATGCCGAGTGCGGCGAGCGCCACGCTGGCGGCGGCTCCGGGCGCTGCAAGCCGCATGGTGATCTGCCGCACCGCCTGGCCGGGGGTGCGGCCGAGACCCATCGCGGCGCGCTCCAGCTCCACCGGCGCCTGGGCGATGCTGGTGCGCAGCCCGACCATGGCGCGCGGCAGAAAAAGCATCACATAGGCGACGAGCAGGGTTGCGAAGGTTTGATAGAGCGGCAGCATCAGGCGCACGGTGATCGTCACCAGCGCCAGCGCCACGACGACACCCGGCAGCGAGCCGACATAATAGTGGCAGGCTTCGAGCAGGCGCTGCAAGCGGCCGGGTGCACGCACGGACAGCCACGCCATCGGCGCTGCGGCTATCGTCGCCAGCACGCCGCCGGCAAGGGCGAGCACGATCGTCTGCACGAAGGCGCTGGCGACCTCGATACGCCAGATCTCGCTGCCGCCGAGATAGAGCCAGCGGCCCAGCGTCACCAGCGGTACGCCGAGCGTCAGCACCGCCAGGACGACGGGCAGCGCGATGGCCGGCACTACGAACCAGCCGAGACGCCGGCGATCGGCCGGACGCGGCGAGCCGGCGCCGACGCGGGCATAACGTTCGTTGCCGCGCAGCAGCACTTCGAGGCCCAGCAGGAAAAGACAGCAGGCGACGAGCACGCCGCCGAGCATGTTGGAGGCCGGGCTGTTGTAGGAAGACTGGAACTGGTCGACGATCGCCGTCGCGAAAGTGTCGAACCGGATCATGACGAACAGACCGTATTCCGAAAGCAGGTGCAGCGCGATCAGCAGCGAGCCGCCGCAGATGGCGAATCTCAGTTGCGGCAGCACGGCGCGGAAGAAGACACGCCAGGGATTGAGGCCGAGCGAGGCCGCGGCATCCTCGATGGCGGGATCGAGGCGGCGCAAGGCTGCGGCGACCGGCAGATAGAGGAAGGGGTAATAGGCGATCACCGAAACGAAGACGCCGCTCTGCAGGCCGCGCATGCCGGGAATGAGGCTGACCCAGGCATAGCTATGCACGAAGGCCGGCACGGCGAGCGGCGCGATCGCCAGCCAGGCCCACAGCCTGGCGAAAGGAACATCCGTCCGCTCGGTCAGCCAGGCCAGCGTCACGGCCAGCGCGACCGACAGCGGAATGGTGATCGATTCGAGGAGAACCGTATTGATGAGGAGGTCGCCGACGCGCGACCGGAAGACGAGCGCCTTCACGGTTTCCCAGCCGACATCATAGGTGATCCAGCCGATGAAGCCGAGCGGCACGAGACTGAACAGCGCGACCGCGGTGGCGAGGAGCATGACGGATGCGTGCGGTATGCGCCCGCGCGGCAAAACCATTCGCACGGTCCCCGGCGCGGCCGGCGCCTCGCCACCGGATGCGAGCAATCTGTTGTCCTGCAGCAAGGCCGATGCCTTTACACGCTGAAAAAGGAAGGCAACCGCCTTTGAAGGACGGTTGCCGGATTTCGTCATGCCCTAAGGTTTTCTTGAGCCAAAAGCAATAGTTTTGGCCGCTGCAAGCCTGCGGCAGAAGTGTCAGATCAGGCCGGCGGCGGTCATCAGCTCCACGACCTTCTTGCTGTCCAGCGTCGAAGCCTCGACTTTCGGCGCGTTGAGATCGGCGAGCGGGACCAGCTTGCCGTTGGAGGCTGCATCTTTGCCGATGGCATATTCGTAGGACGTGCCGTCCTTCAGAACCGCCTGGCCGGCCTTGCCGGTGATGAACTTCAGGAAAGCCTGGGCTTCCTTCATGTGCTGGGTGGATTTCAGGATACCGCCGCCCGAAACGCTGACGAAAGCGCCCGGATCCTGGTTCTTGAAGTAGTGCATGCCGACATTCTTGCTGTTCTCGCCGGTTTTGGCCTGATCGCCGAACCAGTAATAGTGATAGATGACCGCGCCTTCGACTTCGCCTGCATTGACCGCCTTCATGGCGACGCTGTTGCCCTTGTAGGGGGTGGCATTGTCCTTGAGGCCCTTCAGCCATGCCTTGGTGGCGTCTTCGCCCTTGAGCTGCAGCAGCGCCGCGACAATCGCCTGGAAGTCGGCGCCGGCCGGCGCCGCACCCCAACGGCCCTTCCAGGCCGGATCGGCGAGGTCGAGCATCGACTTCGGCAGCTTGTCCTCGGTGAGCTTCGTCTTGTCATAGGCAAAGACGGTGGTGCGGGCGGCAATGCCGGTCCACATGCCGTCGGCCGGGCGGTACTGATCGGGAACCTGATCCAGCGTGTCCTTTTCGACCGGCGCGAAGAGGCCTGCGCCATCGACCAGCGTCATCGCCGGCGAATTCTCGGTCAGGAAGATATCGGCCGGCGAGGCGTCGCCTTCCTGAATGATCTGGTTGGCGAACTGCATGTCGCTGCCCTGGCGCATGGTGACCTTGATGCCCGTCTCCTTGGTGAAGGCATCGATCCATTCGCGGCCCAGGCTTTCATGCTGAGCATTGTAGACGACGAGGCCCTCATCCTGCGCATTGGCGCTGCCGGCGAGCGCCGTGGCGGAGAGAAGCGAAGCGGCAAACCCCAGCACCTGGGAAAAACGATTAAGAGCAGTAGTCATGATGGCCTCCATGGCAATGTCACCCCGAGGGGTAAGAGGCGTATATTTTTCTTGACTAGCTTTTTCAAGTTTGGTCGCCGCGAAAAACGCATCACAATATCTTGACGAAATATTTCATATCACGAGGGGATAAGCCCCAATTCAGTCAAGAAAGGCGACGCTGTGCGAGCGCCGCCTCTCTCGCTATTGCACTTATTCGACGTCGAACTTGACGCCTTGCGCGAGCGGCAGCGTGCTGCCGTAATTGATCGTGTTGGTGGCGCGGCGCATATAGGCCTTCCAGGCATCGGAGCCGGATTCGCGTCCGCCGCCGGTCTCCTTCTCGCCACCGAAGGCGCCGCCGATCTCGGCGCCCGAAGGGCCGAGATTGACGTTGGCGATACCGCAATCGGAACCGCGCGCCGAGACGAAGGTTTCCGCCTCGCGCATGTCGTTGGTGAAGATCGACGAGGACAGCCCCTGCGGCACGGCATTGTGCAGGGCCAGCACCGCGTCGAAATCGCTGTATTTCATCACGTAAAGAATGGGCGCGAAGGTCTCGTGCTCGACCGGTCCGGTCTGATCGGGCATTTCGACGAGCGCGGGGCGAACATAGAAGGCATCGGCCGAACCGTTGTCGACGCGTTGGCCGCCGATCACTTTGCCGCCGGCAGAAGCCGCTTCGCCGAGTGCTGCCTGCATCTTTTCAAAGGCCTGGCCGTCGATCAGCGGTCCGACCAGCGTGCCGGTTTCGAGTGGATTGCCGATGGTGACGGAGCCGTAGGCCTTCTGCAGGCGCGGCACCAGCTGGTCGTAGACGCTTTCATGGACGAAGAGACGACGCAACGTCGTGCAGCGCTGACCGGCCGTGCCCATGGCGGAGAAGGCGACGCCGCGCAGCGTCAGGTCGAGATCGGCGCTCGGGCAGACGATCGCCGCATTGTTGCCGCCGAGTTCGAGGATGGCGCGGGCAAAACGCTGCGACAGGCGTGGGCCGACGGCGCGGCCCATGGCGGTCGAGCCGGTGGCGGATACGAGCGGGATTTTCGGATGATCGACCAGCACCTCACCGACCTCACGGCCGCCGATGATCAAGGTCGACAGATTGGCCGGCGCCGTGCCGCCCTCGGCGACGAAGCGCTTCAGTGCTTTCTCGAACAGCGCCTGCACGGCAAGCGCGGTCAACGGCGTCTTTTCCGAAGGTTTCCAGACGGTGGAATTGCCGCAGACCATCGCAAGTGCCGCATTCCACGACCAGACGGCGACGGGAAAGTTGAAGGCGGAGATGATGCCGACCACGCCGAGCGGGTGCCAGCTTTCCATCATCCGGTGTTCGGAGCGCTCGGTGGCGATCGTCAGACCGTAAAGCTGGCGGGACAGGCCGACGGCGAAATCGCAGATATCGATCATCTCCTGCACTTCGCCGAGACCCTCCGAGGTGATCTTGCCGACCTCGATCGAGACGAGACGGCCAAGCGCCGTCTTGGCGGCGCGCAGCTCCTCACCGAGCAGGCGGACCAGCTCGCCGCGCTTCGGTGCCGGAACGGAACGCCATTCGAGGAAAGCCTTGTGCGCCTCTTCGATCGCCGCCTTCGTCTCGGAAACGGTGTGCTCTTTGAGTTTGCCGATTTCCTTGCCCGTCACCGGCGAGGTGACGGAAAGGGTGCCGCCGTGATAGCGGCCGGCGTCGACGCCGAGTTCGGCGAGCAGCTTGGCGGTTTCGGTGGCGAGATCGAGGACGGCGATGTTCATTGTCGTGGTTCCAATCTTGTTATTCCAGAAGCGCGTTTCGCTTCTCAGAAGCGGGCATCGGCGAAGTGGGCGACCTGAGCGCCGGCTTCGTACCATAGTTCCTTAAGCGCCCGGAAGCTCGGTTCGGTGGGCGAGGTCAGCGGCAGCGGCAGATCGGCTTCCGAAAGCCGGCCGAGAATATGCTCGGCCAGTGTCCGGCCGAAAACCGTGCCGGGGGCAATGCCGCGGCCATTATAACCGGAAAAGCCGATGACGCCGGGGGCGAATTTATGAAGGCGCGGCAGCGCATTGTCGGTCATGCCGATCTGGCCGTACCATTCGCATTCGAATTCGACATCGCCGATCATGGGAAAGAGCCGCTTCAGGGCGCGCTTGGCCCAGCCCTTGTGCACGGCAAGTCCGGTATTGCGCAGCGCCCCGACACTGCCGAAAACGAGACGCCCGGCCTGGTCCATGCGGAAGGAGGACAGAATGTCCTTGGTGTCCCATGCGCCTTCCCGTCCCGGCAGGATCGATTGGCGCAGATTGTGGCCGAGCGGCACGGTGGCGAAGTTGAAATAGGGCAGATAGACCTGTTCGTTGCGCACCTGCTCGAAGGGGCCGGTGCTGTAGGCATCGGTCGCGACGATGATCCAGTCCGCGCTGACCTCGCCGCCTTTCGTCTTCACGGTCCAGCGGTTGCCGCTGCGCTCCGTTGCGATGACGGGGCTGGATGTATGGATGATAACACCCGCCTTGACGGCGGCATGGGCAAGGCCGCGCGCATAGGCAAGCGGCTGCAGCGTTCCGGCGCGCATGTCGAGCAGCGAACCGGTATAAGCGTCGCTGCCGATGCGTCTGGCCGTCTCCGCCGCGTCGAGCAGCGTCACGGGTGCGCCGCGCGCCGACCATTGCGCCGCGCGTTCCTCGATCTCCTTCAGCCCCTCCGCCCCGACCGCGCAGTGCAGCGTGCCGTTGCGTTCGAGTTCGCAGGCAATCCCGTGCCTGTCGATCAGTTCCATGACCAGCTTCGGCGCATTGCCGAGCAGCTCGAGCAGGCGTTCGCCATGCAGCGGGCCGAGCACGCCGGGCAGATCGTCGGGCATCACCCACATGCCGGCATTGATGAGGCCGACATTGCGCCCCGCGCCGCCGAAACCGATCTCCTTTGCCTCCAGCAACACCACCTTCGAGCCGGCTTCGGCAAGATGCAGGGCAGAGGAGATGCCGGTGTAGCCGCCACCGACGATGACGACGTCGGCCGATACCGCGCCTGCGAGAGGCGAGGTAACAGGCGGTTCAGCTGCGGTCTTTTCCCAGAGGCCGTGGGAGCGCGGATCATTCAGCATGGTTCAGTCCGATCGGAACGAAATCGCGGTAGTTTAACCCATATGATGAAGCGTTGAAGCGCGCATTTCACGCAACGGTCTTCAGCTGCAGGCCGGCAAGGCCGAGCGCTTCCATCGCTGCATCCAGCGATGCGGCCTGGCGCTCGGCATAAAGCGCCAACTCGTCCTGAACGGTGGCGCCGAGTGCGGCCTCGAAGGCGTCGCGGTTCGAGCGCGTCGCATAATTCTGCTGCTGATCGGTGCCGAGATTTGACTGGAAGATGCCGGCCGCGCTGACGGGCAGGAAGTCTTCGTAGACGATCGGCGAGAAGGCAAGGTGACCCCTGGCGATCAGCGCTTCCGGATCGCCAGGCAGCGTGCCGTTGACCGCGGCGGCAATGCCCTCCGACGTGGCGGAATAACGGAAGAAGGCCAGGTCTTGCCTGCGCAGTTCGTCCCAGCTGTCCGGCAGCGCCTTGAAACGATCGGCGAGTTCCTGATCGTAAGCGCCGGCCTTGGCGCCGCCGGCGCCGACCTGCACTTCGCCGCGAACCGAGGCGAGCAGCCGGTCGTAAAGCGCCCGGCCCTTGGCCGTCAGCGCCACGCCGCGCTGTTCGATCTCGCCGAAACGGGCGGTATGCGTCCCTTGAACGGCTTCCGCGTCACCCGCAAAGATGATCGCCTCCTCCAGCGCCTTGAAGCTCGTCTGCCGCAGCAGGATATCGCAATGACGGCGCGGCGGCCCTTCGATGACGGCCTTCGGCGTGATGCCGCGTTCCGGCATGCGGGCCTGGACCGCATCGATATCGAGCGTGCGCGGCGTCAGATGGTTGATATGCGGCCCTTTGAAGCTGACGACGTCGGCGATCAGCCGATGTGCGTCGTGCAGGCGCTTGTAGGTTTCGGCGCTAACCGTCGCCTCGCCGTGCCAACGGAAGGTTTCAAGCGCCTCGGCGACGAATTCCGCCGCTTCCGCTTCCGTCAGGCCGCCATTCTGCTCGTGACGCTCGATCAGCGCGACGGCGCGCGGCGTATAGATGCGCCGCTTTGCCAAAATGGCCTCGGCTTCGCTGCGCAGCTCTTCGTCCTCGATCAGTTCCAGGCGCAGCAGCGAGGTGAAGACGCGGAACGGATTGATGTTGAGTGCCGCCTCGTCGATCGGCCGGAAGCAGGTGGAATGAACCGGCACGCCGGCAACCGAGAGATCGTAATAGCCGACCGCCTGCATCCCCATGACCGAAAACAGCCGGCGGATGGTGAAAAGTTCATCCGCCGTGCCGAGGCGGATGGCGCCGTGGCGCTCGACATCGATGCGTTCGAGCTCGCCGGCGCGGGCCAGGCGCTCGCGCAGAGCCGGATCGCGTTCGAGGTAGCCGGCATTCACATCGGCGACCAGTTCAATCAGCGTGCCGTATTGCGGCACCTCCGTCCGGTACATCTGCGACATCGCCTCGGTGAAAAGCGAACGGATGCGGTCAGTGGAAACGAAGGTTTGCGGCATCTTGAAAACTCCGACTCATTCCGTTTTTGCAGGATGAAACTCTTTACAACCGCTGCGAAGCCGGAAATATCGCTAATTCGGAAATAGCTCATTCTGAAACGGAATGATCATGATCGCTTCGAGACGCTTTCTGCCGTCGATTTCACATCTCGCCGCCTTCGAGGCTGTCGCCCGCACCGGCAGCGTCACGGCGGCCGCGCGCGAGCTCGATCTGACGCAAAGCGCCGTCAGCCGCCAGGTGAGCGCGCTGGAGGAGCAGCTTGGCGTCGAGCTGTTCCTGCGCGAACGCCAGACCATGCGGCTGACGCTGGCAGGCGACAGCTACGCCCGCGAAATCCGCGAGGCGCTGCGGCGCATCTCCAGTGCCTCTTTGAACCTGCGCGCCAATCCGCATGGCGGCACGCTCAATCTCGCCATCCTGCCGACCTTCGGCACGCGTTGGCTGGCGCCGCGGCTCGGGCGCTTCCTTGCCGCCAATCCCGGCGTAACCATCAATCTGGTGACCCGGCTTTCGCCCTTCGATTTCCGCCTCGATTCGATCGATGCCGCGATCCATTTCGGTCATCCGCACTGGCCTGGCGCCGAGCTCGCCTTTTTGATGTCGGAGCGCACGGTGCCGGCCTGCAGCCCTGACTTTCTGAAGCAGCACCGGATTTCGGAACCGCAGGATCTGCTCGCCGTTCCGCTTCTGCATCTCACGACGCGGCCGGATGCCTGGGAGCAGTGGTTCGCCGGCAACGGCGTTTCCTTCGAAAGCGTGCACGGCATGCTCTTCGACCAGTTCGCCACCGCCGCGCAGGCGGCGATCGCCGGTCTCGGCGTCGCCCTGCTGCCGACATTCCTGATGCAGGAGGAGCTCAAGCGCGGCGATCTTGTCGCCGCCGTCGATCGGGAGATGGAGAGCCGCGAGCGCTATTATCTCGCCTTTCCGCGCGAACGCGCCGACTATGCGCCGCTTGCCGCCTTTCGCGACTGGATCGTCGCGGAAGCCGCCGCCAATCCGGCTGCGTGAGGAACGGCTTGCATCGGCATGGCGCTTTCGACCATTATATCAGCCAAACAACCTCTGCAGGAAATCCCATGAAGCCGATCTTCGTCCAGCTCCAATGCGCCCCCGGCAAAACCTATGAGGTCGCCGACGCCATCTACCAGACCGAACTGGTTTCGGAGCTCTATTCCACCAGCGGCGATTACGATCTGCTGCTGAAGGTCTACATCGAGGAAGGTCAGGACATCGGCAAGTTCATCAACGACAACCTCGCCAATATTCCCGGCATCGTCCGCTCACTGACGACGTTGACCTTCAAGGCGTTCTAAAAGCAATTCCAGCAAAAGTGTGCAGCGGTTTTGCCAGGCAAAGCGCGAAGCGCTTTTGCCGGGAATTGCGTGAAACAAAAAAGAGCATTCCGTCAGACGCGGTTAACCTTTTTCGCGAAGAATCGCCTTTCCCAACGTCGCTGAAACTGCGGCTTAACGCCTGGGATATCTCATCGTTGCTATAAGAAGGCCGCCTCGACAGGAGGCGGCGTGCGCAGCGATAGGTGGGAAATGGCGATCGTCGAGGCAGACAGGGTGCGCGAGAGGCCGCAGCCGGAAACGGCGCCGCTGATCGTCCATGTCGTGCGCCAGTTTTTGCCCAATCGCGGCGGCCTGGAAGATGTGGTCGCCAATCTTGCCCGCCAGACCGTCCGGCGCGGTTATCGCGTTCGCGTCGTCACACTCGATTCGCTGTTCACCGCACCGAAGGATAAACTGCCGGCGCGCGAGGACATCGACGGCATCGAGGTGGTGCGCATTCCCTGGTCCGGCAGCAGCCGTTATCCGCTGGCGCCCAAGGTTTTCCGCCATCTGGCCGATGCCGATCTCGTGCATGTCCATGCCATCGACTTCTTCTTCGACGCGCTCGCCTGGGGCCGGCTGCTGCATCGCAAGCCGATGATCGTCACCACCCATGGCGGCTTCTTCCACACCCGCAAATACGCCGCGATCAAGAAGATCTGGTTCCGCATGCTGACCCGCGCTTCGGCACTGGCCTATCGGCGCGTCGTCTGCTGCAGCGCCTCCGATCTCAAGCAGTTTTCCGCGATCGCACCCGACAGCCTGCTGATCGAAAACGGCGCCGATATCGGCAAGTTCGCCAATAGCGCGTCGCAGCGGCCAAGGCGCCGCATCGTCACCATCGGCCGCTTCTCGGTGAACAAGCGGCTGGACCATCTGCTCGACGCGATGACCGTACTGCAGAGCCGCGATGCGGATTGGCATCTCGACATCGTCGGGGCCGAATCCGACCTGAACCGGGCCGATGTCGAAGCCGCCATCGAAGGCCGCAACCTTGCCGGCCGCGTCACCCTGCACGTCTCGCCCGACAACGGCGCCATCCGGCGCATCATCACTGACGCCTCGCTGTTTGCCTCCGCCTCGGAGTATGAAGGCTTCGGGCTGGTGGCGCTGGAGGCGATGAGCGCCGGCCTGCTGCCGGTGCTGAATGCCAATGACGCCTTTACAATGCTTGCCGGCCGGCATCCTGTCATCAGGCTAGCCGATTTCACCCATCCGGAGACCGCCGCGACAGTGATCGAGGCGGCCTATGAAACACTCGCGCGCCAACCGGATGTCGTTCGCGCCGAGCTGGTCGACGCCGTGGGCGGCTATTCCTGGGATATTGTCGCCGGACGTTATGTCGATCTTTATCGATCGCTGAACGTCGCCGCTGCCGACCGGGTCTGATCCTGCCAGCCTGAAATTTCCGTCACGCTTTGGCGAGACGGATAATCTCATCGAGCACGAACCTGCGTGATTGCGGCGGCGTCAGATTGTGATCGGCGTCCGGCAGCATCAGCAGCCGCACGTTCGGATAGCGGGAAAGCTTGGCGCCGCGCGGTCCAAAATGGAAATAGACGTGATCGAGGCCAACGTCGCCTTCGCTGTAGATCAGCGTCAACGGCACCTTACGCTTGCCGAACTCAGTGAAGGAATGCCGGACTTCGCGGGCGATGTGGCGCCGGTCGGGAAGCAGCTCGAGCAGCGGCGCGATCCATGGGGACAGACGACGACCGGCAGCGATGACCATGTTCTGCAGCGCAGAGACGACATCCACCTGGCCGCGCAGCAGCCGCTTTAGCGTATCGAGCCGCGCCAGGCGCTGGCCATAATCATCGAGGCTGCGGGGAACGGAGACAACATGTTCCTTACGCACCGGTATCTCAGGATCCCAGTAATAAACGAAGGGATTGATCGACACGACGGCCTTCAGCCGCTCGTCCGCGACGCCGGCGCGGAAGGCGACATAGCCGCCACTGCATCGGCCGGCCACCATCACCGGGCCGGCGGCGATGCCTTCGAGCAGATCGAGCGCGGCGACCGCATCGGCGGTCTGCGTATCGGAATAGAGCACCTGCTCCGGCGCATCGGGTCGCGGCGGGCTGTCGCCGACATTGGCGGAATCAAAGCGCAGCGAAACCACGCCCTGGCGCGCAAGCTCGCGCGCCATATCAACCGTCGTCCGCCCCCAGCCGGCATGCCGGTCATAGGCCGTCGACAGGAAGAGCACGGCACTGCCCTTGATCTCGCCGGGCGGCCGGCTGACGACGCCGACCAGGTGACCATGGCTTCCGAAACGGACCGGCATTTCGACAAACCCATCGCCGGCCAGCGGCGGGTTCTCGATTTCTGCCGGCGAAGGGGCGGCGGATGTCTCCACCGTGGCGCCCTCCAGCCAGGTCGTCAGCAGATCGACGACAGCCATCGGCGTCTTGGCGAAGAGTGGATTGGTGACGAGCTCGTCATAGCCTTCGAAAGCCTTCTGCTCGACATCGGCGCCAAGCGCCTTCAGTGTGTCGGCAAAGCCGGTATCGTCGGCCTTGGCGGGACGTTCGAGGATCAGATAGCGCGACGCCGCCAATCCCTGCGGCGAGGCGATGTTGAGCTTGCCGAGCTCGCCGGCGATCTCCTCGGGCATGACGAGCCCGGCGATCTGAACCTTGGCGGTCTGGACATGCTCCTTGCCAAGGCCGAGATCGGCATCGATGATCTTCGACCACATGGTGAGTTCGCGCAGATAGGCCCGGCCGCTCAGCACCGGCGCCAGCATGACGAGGCTGTCGACGCCGTCGATCGAAGAGCCGATGCGTTGGGCAAGCGTTGCGCCGAGGCCCTGGCCGATGAGGACGATACGGTCGCAGCCGGCGAGCGACTTCAGCTTGGCGGCCGCCGCGCGGATCGAATTTTCCCAGGTTTCCAGCCTTGCCGGCAGCGCGTCGAAATCCAGCGCATCGCCGGCGCCACGATAGTCGAAGCGTAGGCTCGGCACACCGATATCCGAAAAATGTTCGGCCGCAACGCGAAAAAACTTGCGGCTGCACATCTCCTCGAAACCCCAGGGGCTGACGAAGAGCACGGCGGCCGACCGCTTCTTCACCCCTGCACTCTCAGGCATGAACAGGCCGATCGTACCGTCGAAGACGACAGGCAGGGCAGCGCTGCGTCCAGCCCCCTCGGCCGGTTCGAGCGAGAACTCTCCGGGAGCGACCTTGGCGCGATCGGGATCGCCGGGAAGCGCCGGCGCAACGAAATTGATTGCGTGCCCGACCGGCTTGCGCAGCACGGACGGCATCTTGTCGAGAATGGAACGCATGACGTCAACATCTTCGGTCGGTACGGCGCGCAGTACCCGCAGCGCTGCGAAATAGCAGAACGTGCCGGCGATGATCGCGCCGACCAGTCCGGCCGGACCATGGACAAATTCCAGCACGGAAATGGCTCCGCAAGCGCACAGCACGGCAGCCAGCGTCACCTTCGTCAGGCTCGTGTAGAGGCCTGAAAGCTGAGATCCGAATCCTGTCTGTCTGATCATCATCACCGACATCGCAACGAAGACGAGAATGCGCACGAGTGCGGCACCCTCGGCGGCGAGCCTAGGTATAATCAGTAAACAACCGACTACCATCAGAAGGCCACCTATCACACTGATGTTCAGGCGGGAGCGGGCCCTGTCCATCGACAGGAGGTAGAGGCTGAGGATCTGCATGAAGGTATAGGCGGGCGCCACCAGCGCCAGCAGCGCCACCACCGTACCGCTGCGGCGGAACGCTTCGCCGAACACCACGAGCACCAGTTCGCTTGAGATCGCCGCAAGCCCGAGGCTCATCGGCAATACGATATAGGCCATGCTGCGGGTGACGGCGGCGAAGACTTCGACCGGCAAGGTCGAATCGTCGCTGTTATGCCGCCGCTCGGAATAATAGGGCAGCAGGCTGCCGGTCATCTGGATCGGCAGCTGCAGCGCGATATTGGCGATCGACAGGCCGACGGCGTAGTAACCGACCATCTCCACCGACCAGAACTGCTGCAGGAAGAGCAGCTCGAGCCGGTTGAGGAAGATGGAATCGATGATGAACTGGATCGACAGGATGACGGAGGACGAGGCGAGGTATTTCAGCGACACGCCGCACCAGTCCCGCCGCGTAAGAAGGATCGGCAGCGTGGCGAAGAACAAGACAAGCTGGCCGAGCGCGTAACCGATAAGAACGCCCTGGACGCCATAGAGGACGGCGCCGCCAGCGACGCCGGCAAGCTGCACGATCGAGACGACGACGGTCAGCCGGAAGAAGGCGCCGAGTTTCTTCTCTCCGATCAGGTAGAATTTGACGAAGGATCCGATCGCCTGGACGAAGAACAGCCCGCCGGTGACCAGAGCGACGGACGGCGTGGTCTCGGCCCAGTGCATCTCCTCGGAGGTCAGGAAAAACAGCGCGTAGAGGGCGAGCAGCACGACGGTCGAAAACATCATGAAGCTGACGAGGATGGCGGCAAACCCCCGCCGGCGGCGTGCATCGTAACCTTCGGCCGAAAGCTGCGGCAGCGTCTTCAGGAGCGTGATGCTGGAGCCGAGCTCGGCGATCGAGGCGCCGGTCACCACCAGCCAGAGCGAAAAGGCGACGATGCCGTTGGCTTCCGGCCCCAACAGCCGCGCGGTGATGATCGAGGAAACGAATCCCGTCAGCAACAGCAGCATGCCCGCCGCCGCATTCACCACCGAATTTGCGATAATACCCTTCGACATCCGTCCATCCGTCAGGATCGGCCCACTAGGCCGGACACTCGCCATCTCTAATGCGAAAATGTTAAAATAAAGCGGGGTGACGACCTCAGCTTAGCTCGCCTGCATCGCCGCCAGCCGCCGAAGCGCCTTCTCGTAGCTATTCTCAGCGAGATAGCGCAGCAGGAACGCCCGGGCCTTCTCCGCCTTGTCCAGCGCAAGCTCGGGCGCGCGGAAGATGTCCCTGAGGTGCTCGGCCGCAGCTTGCGGAGAGGGATCGGCCCAGACCGCGCCCGCGAGCCCGGCAAATTCCGGATGAGTATCGACCACGGGAATGAGGGGAGAGCCGACCAGCCATGTATTGTCCGGATCGCAGAAATCCGCCGTGCCCGACCAAGCGGTGGAGATAACGGGGGTACGCTGCATGATCGCCTCGGCGACCGTCAGCCCGAAACCCTCGGACCGATGCAGCGAAAGATAGGCGTCCGAACAGCGGATGAGACCGTTGATATCGGCGTTCGACAGCCTGTCGGTGACGATCCTGATGCGGCTTTCGCCCTTCACCGAAGCAATCAGCTCGCGCAGGCCTTCATCCTTGTTCACATCGCCGCTGGCCTTCATCAGCAGGACAGCGCCTGGGGCTTCGGCGGCAAAGATCCTGAAGGCCTCGACGACGGCCTGCGGGTTCTTCCGGTTGATCGAGGAGCCGGCGCTGAAGATAAAGCTGACGAGAAAGGCATCCTTCTCGATGCCGAATCTCTCCCGCATGCCGTCGGTTGCCGCCGCCTCGGTGACCGGATGCGGGACGACGATGACCGGCGCCTTGGTCAGCGGTGCGATCGCCCGCCGGGTGAATTCCGACGGCACGAAGACGGCGTTCATATAATGCATCGCATTGCGCCATTCCGCCGGCACGACTTCGAGTTCCCAGGCGAAATAGCCGATGTTGAAGGCGCGGGTGAAATTCGCGACGCCCTTCTTCAGGATGGCGCGCGGCAGCATCGGCGGATTGAGATGCCAGATACGGCTTCCCGGCGGTTCGGTGGAGAGACGCGACGGCGTCCAGCCGGCGAAGGAATTCTCGTCGGGATGGGTGCTGACGTCGGAGAGCGAAATCGCCCGCCCGACCTCCGACAGAGCCCCGGCGCAGAGCCTTGCCGATTCGCCGACGCCGACGGCCATCGAGAGATAGCCGACGATTTCCACCGGCCTGCGCGGATTGAAGGCCAGACGCGACCGCGGAATCAGCCGCTGCAGGACATGGGCGCGCAGAAAGCGGTATATCGTTCTCAAATCACGGGTCTTTCTCAATGCGTCGGCATTATTTTTGGCGGAAGCATCAGCCCTGGAGCATGACGCGATGTGAACTGCCCAGACTTCTGATCTCGCCCGCAGGTGGAAGATCGCCTTCCGTGCCGGAGAGTGCGTGAAGCTTCACGCGCCGCATCGCGCCGGGGGCCAGATGGAACCAATCGTCGTCGGCCCGATAGCCTTCGACGTCGATATGCACCGATTGCGCCAGCCGGTCGGTCCTGAGATCGACGAACCAATCGTCGCCGGCCTTGCCGAGCGATGCCTCAATGCCCGCATCGTGAAGCGCTTTGCCGCGTCCCAAGGGGAAGTGGAAGCTTTCGGCGAGAACGGCGCCGTCGGCGAGCGAGCGCAGTCGCGCCACGCCCACATCATGCGCCGGTGGGCCGAAGCGGAAGGCATAGGTCGTATCGAAGAAGGCGCCGAACAGCGCGGTGGACGCAAAACGTTCCGCGCTCCTTGCCGCCAGCGTGAAGCCGGTATTGCCGCTGACGACCTGCTGCTTGCCGTCGCGCAGGCAGAAGACTTCGAGCTCCACGTCGAGTGCGGCGTCCGTCTCGTTGACGACATGCACATCGAGGCCGTTGGTTCCCTCATCGGTAAAGACAGTCTGAACCGGCCGGAAGGCACGGCGCATCGCATACCAGACCGGCTTGGGCTCGCCGGTTGAATCGATCACGCCCCAGCCGGGGCCGGGCAACAGGTCCTGCAGCGTCCAGACGAGCGCGCCGCTGCAGCCGGAGCCCTTGCGCCGCCATTCGGCAAAGGTTTCCTCGATCACCTCGCCGGTGACGGCGCGGGAGAGATCGAGATAATGTTCCGGATCTTCGCGGCGCAGCCGGGCCGGATCGCAGCCGTAAAGCAGCTGCAGATAGAAGTCGCGAACGTCCTCGAAATCCCACGATGCGCTGCGGTCGCGCGGCACGCGCGCCTTCCAGAGCGGGCTGTGGACGGCCGGCACGTCGAGATGACGATGCAGCGTCCTTTGCTGCGGCACATGCGCGAAGGCGAGGCTTTCGGAGGCAAACCGCACCTCGGCGCGGCGGGCGTCGGCAATCGGCCGCATATAGGCGCCGACGCCGTAATAATGCGCGATACCGGCGTTCGGCGAAAAAGGCATTGCGCCGCCATAGGGAGAATTCGGGACATAGGGAACGTCGGGACGCATGCGCGCGATGACGGCCGGGATGATCTCATCGGTGATCGGCCCACTCCAGAATTCCATCGGCAGGCCGAGCATCGCCGCCTGCTGGTGGATCTCGCTGCCGCCGCAAAGCACCGCGAGCGAAGGCGAGGCCTGGACGCCGTGCAGGAATTCCTCGACCTCGGCATGCACGTGACCGAGAAAAGTCTTGTCGTTGCGCGGATAGTCAAAATTGGCGAACATGAAGTCCTGCCATACGAGCAGGCCGAGCTCGTCGCAGAGCGCAAAGAAATCCGGCGTCTCATAGGTCATGGTGCCGCCGATGCGGATCATGTTCATGCCGGCGTCAGTGGCAAGACGCAGGAACGGCTCGTAGTCCGCCCGTCCGCCTGGCAAGCGGGCGATATCCGCCGTCGTCCACACCGCGCCGCGGCAAAAGACGCGCTCGCCATTGACGAGAAGCGCGAAGTCATCGCCGTCATCGCCGCGCTCGACCTCGATACGCCGGAAGCCGGTGCTGCCGAGCAAGTACTCGGCGCCATCGGAAACCAGCGTCAGTTCGTAGAGACGTGGAGCGCCATGGGTGTGCGGCCACCAGGGCTCGATGTCGGCCAGCTTGAGGATAGCCGAATAATGATTGTCGCCGACTTTCTCGAACGGCTGTTCCATGCCGCCGCAGCGCAGCAGCATCGACGGGTTGTCGGCATTGTTGTGCAGGGAAACGCTCAGCCGGCCGACGCCGCTCTCGTCCAGGACGGCGCGGATGGAGACATTGTCGATCGAGACGGGATTGCGCCGCAGCAGCGAAATCGGTCGCCACGGGCCGACCGCGTGAATATCGGGGCACCAGCCCGGCATATGGCCGAGCAGCGTCGTGCGGAAATTTCTCAGGCCTACCGGCGTGATCATCTGCGGCCGCCAGCGCGCGCGCGGGCCGGGCTCCGACAGCCGCGGGCCGAGCGCCCGGAAGCAGAGCGCCAGTTCGTCGCCGCCCGTAAGCGTCACGGGAATCTCGTGCGCCGTGAACATGCTTTCGGAAAAGAGGATTTCCTGGCCGTTGAGAAAGACATGGCACAGCGTCGCGAGCCCCGCGAAACGCAGGATCGCATCGCCGGGCTCGGCATCGAAGAGCCGGCAGAGATACCAGGCGTCTTTCGCGTTCAGCGGTTCCGGATTTTCCCGGTCGAAGAGCCCGGCTTTTTCGAGTGCGGCGGCGACGGTGCCGGGTACGGGTGCGGGAATGAACTGCGCGGAGAGCGGAATGTCGTGCGGCACCGCACAGGCATCCGGTTCCGTCAGGACCAGGTTCCAGCCTTCGGAAAGCACGCTTTCCTCGGCTCCGATGCTTGCCAAACGCCCCCGCATGGTCTGATCTCCGGCCTCAGATTCGCTCTGCAAGCGATGCCATCATCAAATCCCACGCATCGGCGGCCGGATCAAGAGCTGCCTGCAGCGGCTCGAACTTCCTGCGGGCGACGGCGCGGGCAAGCTGGAACTGCACGGATTTCGCCGCGTCCGAAATGCGCCGCGCATGCTCGGCGGCGGTTGCGAATTCATCCGCGGAGAGCCACGCCAGGTGATCGGCCGCCAGCTCGAAATTGGCGCCGACCTGACGAAGCGTATTGAAGGCATATTTGTGAAAGAAGCCGAACGGCCGCTCAGCCACCGCTTCCACCTGTTGCGGAAAGATGGCGGCGAAGGCGCGGATCGGATTTTCTCTGGGCCGCCTGTTGAAATGAACCCCGGCAAGCCGCCGCGCGGTTGCGCGCTGATGCGCTTCGTCGGCGGGCTTTTCCGGGAAACGTGCAAATTCCGTGTAAGGCAGGAACGGCGGGTCGTTCTCCGTCAGCTGCAGCTGGAACAGCCCGTCGAAATCCTCGCCCTCGAGGCGGAAATAGCCGGCATTGTGGAAATAGTCGACACGCTTTGCCGCAACGTCCAGCCGGTTGATCGCAACCGTCGTCTTGCCGTGTTCCTGCCGGTAGGCGGTGCCGCGCGTATCCGGCATATAGAACGAATCCATCTCGATCAGGCAGAGGCGGCCCCGCGCGATCTGCACGTCGACATGCCGCTCGACCCGGTCATAGATGGCAAGCTCGGTCGCGCGGATGCCGTAAAGTGTCTCGAGATCCTCGAGCGGCACCTTGAAGAAGGTGAATTGGTCGCCTTCGAAATCCTGCGCCAGGGTGAAACCCAGCATCGCCTCGGGTACCGCCCCCGACGTCGCCAGCACTTCGATCCAGAGATCGACGTAACAGTTGGTTTCCGGCCAGGCGCGCTCGCTGGAATGCAGCGCGTGCTGACGGTAGCTTTCCGGGCTGATCCCCGGGAATACCGATGTCATCGAGTAGCTCAGCCCCACAGCGCTTTCCACACATTGGCCGGCCATTGCTTCACGTCGAGCCCGTGATGGTGGAACAATGCCAACGCGATGCGCTCGAGCCCGAAGCCGACACAGGCCGTGTGCGCAACGCTGCCGTCCTCGAGGTTGAGGCCCCATTTCGCGCCGAAGGCGTCCTGATGATAGTTGAAGCTCATGCAGGCGGTCGGATTGGCGGTCGAGGTGATCGGGATCAGCAGTTCGAACTTCAGATTCTGGTCGCGCTGATTGTTGGCGAGCATCTTGCCGGCGCGGCCGAAGAACGGATCGTTGGCAATATCGATCGTCACCTCGAGGCCGACGGCCTTCATCATCTCGATGCCGCGATCCATCCAGCGCTGGCGGAAATCGGTGACGTGCTCTTCGGTGCCCATGCAGACATATTCGCGCATGCGGAACAGCTGCTGGCGGGCCGGGTCTTTCGACGGCTCGTGGCGGAAGCAATAGGATTGCAGGTCGAAGAGGCCGCCGGTCTTCGGCAGATTGCCGCGTTTGGCGACCGTCGGATAGAGCGGATAGCAGGCCGCCGGCGTCAGCACGATGTCGGTCGCCTCTTGCCCCTTGGTCCAGTCCTCGCCGACTTCCATGCATTGCAGCAGGCTGACATGGTCGAGTTCGCTGCCGCAGAAGCTGTGCACCGTGCCGGCCAGCTGCGGGAAGCTCTTCATGTAGCCGCTCTTTTCGAAGAAGGCGCGGTTCATGCCCGGAGGAAAGCGCATGGCCTCCGCACCGTCGCCGCCGCCGACCTTGTCGATGAGGCGCTCGAAGGCAGCGATCACCTCTTCGAACTGGCCGCTGCGGCCATAGAGTCCATCGATGCCCGTGTCGATCAGCAGGCCGGCTTCGAAAAGCCGGTCGAGAAACGAGGTCTGCATATCCATGACTGTTACCCCAGTAGGCTAGTGTCCTGCTTGTGGACAAGAAGCATGCTCGACGTATTGCCGAGGATGCGGTCGTTCGAGATCATGAGTTGTGCGGAATGCGCGTCGCGCAGATGGCGTCCGAGGCTGAAGGGCGTGCCGTTCTTGTAGCCCATGATACCGCAGATCAGCATGGCATGGTTGACGATCTCCAGGATCGTCTCGGACGAGGCGATCTTGACGTTGTTCATCGCCACGGCGAAGCCCATCGACGACAGTCTGTCGGGATCGGCTTTGGCATGTTCATAGGCCTTCAGGCCGGCCACCACGTTGGATTTCACCATCTGCAGCAGGTTCGAGACCTCGGCGAGGCGCAGGGCGCCGGGCGGCTGGGCATCGGGGGCCTTGCGGGCGGCGGCGCGCACGAAGGCCTGCGCGCGAGCAACGGCGTCGACCGCAATCCCGTACCAGACGCCGCTCCACAACAGGTGCGAGGAAGCGAGCATGGATTGCGCCGCGATCTCGGCGAAAGGCTTCGGCAGGATCTGATGCGCCGGCGCTTGCCCTTTGAACAGGAAGCCGTCGGAGCAGGTGCCGCGCATGCCGAGCGTATTCCAGACATGCGTCTTTTCGAGCGTGTACTGGTCCTTGAGGAAGGCCGTCAGCACCTGATCGGAGGAGGCGGCCTGGGCGTGGGCGCGCGAGGTGATGAGAATGGCGTCGGCATGCGAGCCGTAGGAAATGACGGTCGCATCCTTTTCGAGGCGGCAGATATCGCCATCGACTTCGACCGCGCAAATACTGTTGCGCAGGTTTCCGCCGATCCCGCCCTCGGTGGTGGCGGAGGCGATCAGCAGCTGCTCGGCAGCAATGCGGCGCATGAAATGGCAATGCCATTGGCTGTCGGCGCCGTGTTCGACAAGGCTCGACAGCTTGATGTGGTGCATGGCGAAGACCATGGCGCTCGCCGCGCAAGCCTGGCCGAGCATCGAGCACAATTCGGCGATCTCGGTGATCGAGGCCGATTCACCGCCGAGATGGTGCGGCACCTGAATGCCGAGCAGCCTCTCGGCCTTCATGGCATCCACGGCCTCCCGTGGGAAACGGCCCTCGGCGTCAACGGCATCGGCATGTTTGGCCGCGATTTCGGCGACGCGAGCCACCCTTGCGACAAGACCGTCCTGCATGATCTTGACGGGGAAATTCATCAGGCGACCTTCCGGCCGTCCCGGATGAGATCGACGGTTTTGGCGATCGCCGAGATGCTCGCGAAGGATTTGCGGTTCAGGAGATTGTCGGGAAATTCGATGTCGAACGCCTCTTCAATGCCGAGCATCAGCTGCACCGAAGCGAAGGACGTCAGACCTGCTGCATAAAGATCGGCATCGTCGGCGATCTGGTCGATCGACGTCGGAAGCTTGCCAAATTTGGCTACGAGGTCGCGGATTGTCGTATTCATCCCATCACTCCAAGATTCTCATGATCCCGAACCGGCGTTCATCGCCTTGTCATGAGCGTTCTTTTAGTGCGGAAAACAGAACATTCCGCTAATTTGTTGGGTTAAATATGATTAGCACTCACAGTTAGGATTTTAGCGATCGGCTTGGCTGGAGTAAAAATAACAATTCTACATCAATAGTTTAATAGAGTTTCGACAACGAAGCTTGCGGCGCTCGTCGACGCGACGAGTACAGAAATGACACGCAAAGCGCCATTTTGCGTCAACCGGCGGGGGGATAGAAATGCTCGCCGCCGCGATAGTCCGAGACGGAATAACATCCGTCACCTGTTGCCCTGATCACGCTTTCGCTGATGACGGCCTTGCCGTGGCCGCCTGGGATATCGAGGATATAGGCCGGCTGGCAAAGCCCGGAAATCCGTCCGCGCAGCGCCGCGACGATCCGCTGCCCCTCGTCGATCGTCAATCTGAAATGGCCGGTGCCGGGCGCGAGATCCGGATGGTGCAGGTAATAGGGTTTGACGCGGATCTCGACGAAGGCCTTCATCAGTTCGGCAAGCACGTCGGGATCGTCATTGACGCCCTTCAGCAGTACCGACTGGCTGACCATGGCGATGCCGGCGTCGACCAGGCGGGCGCAAGCCGCGCGCGCTTCGCTTGTCAGCTCGCTGGGATGGTTGGCATGCAGCGCCACATAGACCGTCTTGCCGCTCGCCTTCAGGGCATCGATCAGCGCCGCGTCGATCTTTTCGGGATCGACCACGGGAATGCGGGTGTGGAAGCGCACGATCTTGACATGCGCGATTGCCGCCAGCGCCTCCATGATGTCGCGGAGCCGGCGCGCGGAAAGCACCAGCGGATCGCCGCCGGTGAGGATCACCTCCCAGATCTCCTGGTGGCCGGCTATGTAATCGAAGGCTTTCTGCATCGCCGCCGCATCGAGCGTGCCGAGACCCTGCGGTCCGACCATTTCGCGTCGGAAGCAGAAGCGGCAATAGACCGGGCAGATATGCACGGCTTTGAGCAGTACGCGATCGGGATAGCGGTGGACGATGCCTTCGACGGGGCTATGGGTATGGTCGCCGATCGGATCGGCGCGTTCCTCGGGCGCGACCGTCAGTTCGGCGGCGTCGGGCACGAATTGCCGTGCGATCGGATCATCGGGATCGGCGCGGTCGATCAGCCTCGTGACGGCAGGCGTCAGCGCGATCGCGTAACGCGCGGCCACTTCGTCGAGCATTGCACGATCGCCGAGCGTGGCCAGACCTGCCTGCAGAAGATCATCGACGCTCTTGAGCGGCTTGACGGCGTTCATCGCCCATACTCCGCGACCGGTGCCCAGAGCACCTGATCGATGCGCGAAGCGCCCGTCGCCAGCATGACAAGCCGGTCGAAACCGAGCGCAATGCCGCTTGCCTCGGGCATCGACGACAGTGCCGCCAGGAAATCCTCGTCGATCGGATAGGTCTCACCATAGACCCGCATCTTCTCGGCCATCTCGATCTCGAACCGCCGCTTTTGTTCGGCGGCGTTGGTGAGCTCGCCGAAGCCGTTGGCGAGCTCGACGCCGCAGGCATAGAGCTCGAAACGCTCGGCAACACGCGGATCGCGGGCTGATGGGCGGGCAAGGGCCGCCTCCGAGACCGGATATTCGTCGAGGATGGTGATGCGGCCGAAGCCGAGATGCGGCTCGATTTTCTCGACCAGCACCCGGCTGAAGAGATCGGCCCAGCCGTCGTCTTCGGCCACACGCATGCCGACGCGCCGGACTTCGGCCGCCAGATGCTCACGATCGGTCGAACCGCCGGCGGCGACGGAGGCGAGAAGATCGATGCCGGCGTGGCGCTCGAACGCTTCGGCGACGCTCACCCGCTCCGGCCCTGCAAAGGGATCGCTCTCACGGCCGCGATAGCCAAGCCTGTCAGTCTTCGCCGTCTCGGCCGCAAGCGCCAGAATGCGCACGCAATCCATCATCAGGCTCTCATAGCTTTCGCCGGTCCGATACCATTCGAGCATGGTGAATTCCGGGTGATGCAGCGGCCCGCGCTCGCGATTGCGGTAGACATGGGCAAAACAGGAGATGCGCTGCTCGCCGGCAGCAAGCAGCTTCTTGCAAGCGAATTCCGGCGAAGTGTGCAGATAAAACGGCGCCCTCTGCCCGTCCGTCGTCACCGCTTCCGTCGCGAAGGCATGCAGGTGCGCCTCGTTGCCCGGCGATATCTGCAGCACCGCGGTATCCACCTCGATGAAGTCCTCGCGCGCGAAAAACCCGCGCAACGTGGCCTGGATCGCATTGCGCCCGATGAGGAACGGGCGGCGATCGGCATGCACGGACGGGGTCCACCAGGGGGACGCTTTGGCCGCAGAGTTCATTCCAAGCTTTCTTCGCCGGAGAAGCCGGTATGGGGGTGGCTATTTCCCGGATTTTAGGTTAGTTGCGCCCCCAAAGAAAAATATTTGCGTCTTCAGGGCGTTTCGACAGTCCTCTACGACGCCGAAAGCCGAGTTACAAGGAAGTCTTATGGTCAAGGTCATCGCCTCTTCGGTCCGCAAGGGCAACGTTCTCGATGTCGACGGCAAGCTTTACGTCGTTCTCACCGCCCAGAACTTTCATCCGGGCAAGGGCACGCCGGTCACCCAGGTCGACATGCGCCGCATCGTTGACGGCGTGAAGGTTTCCGAGCGCTGGCGCACCACCGAACAGGTCGAGCGCGCCTTCGTCGAAGACGTCTCCTTCCAGTATCTCTATGAAGACGGCGAAGGTTTCCACTTCATGAACCCGGCGACCTACGACCAGGTCGTGGTCGACGTCGAAACCATGGGCGACCAGAAGGCCTTCCTTCAGGAAGGCATGTCCTGCATCCTGTCGATCCATGAAGGCATTCCGCTGGCGCTCGAATTGCCGCGCCACGTCACGCTCGAAATCACCGAGACCGAGCCGGTCGTCAAGGGCCAGACGGCGTCGTCCTCCTACAAGCCGGCAATGCTGTCGAACGGCGTGCGCACCATGGTGCCGCCGCATATCAATGCCGGCACCCGCGTCGTCATCGCGACCGAAGACAATTCCTACGTCGAGCGCGCCAAGGACTGATCCTGGTTGCATCTCGCGCAAAAGGCCGGCTCAGACCGGCCTTTTTTGTATCCGCGATATCAGAGATGCGGATTGCGCGGCCTGTACTTCTTCACCAGCTTCTGATTGATCTCGGCCGCCCCCGGCATGTTGGCGCTGAGATAGACCGGCGCATCGCCGGATTTGGAAAGTTCCGAGGCGACTTCGGCAAAGATCGCATTGATGACTGTGACCCCGACCGCCGTCGAGACCGGCCCGACCCGAAGTCCTGTGCCTGCAAGGTCGAGAACGGCATCACCCGGCGGCAGCCCGTTGTCGAGCACGATATCGGCGACTTCGGCGAGCCGCCGGCGGCCATTGGCGATCGCTGCGGAATAGGCGATCGAGGTGATGGCGATCACCTTGGCGCCGATTTCATGCGCATAGTCGGCGGCTTCGATCGGCGCGGCGTTCACGCCGGAATTCGAGGCAATGATAATGACGTCGCCCGGCTGCATGCCGTAACGCTCCAGCATCGGCCGCACCAGGCCCTGGGTGCGTTCATAGACCGAGCTGATGACCGCTCCCTCGTGCAGCATGGCCGACCCGACAAGCACCGGCACCGTGAAGGCGAGCCCGCCGGCGCGGTAGTGCACCTCCTCCGCCAGCATGTGCGAATGGCCGGTGCCGAAGACATAGACGCGCTTGTCGCCGCGGGCGGCATCGAGGATCACCGACGCTGCCTGCGCCATCGGCTCGGCAAGTACCTGCTTCAGCGTCTCCAGCCGGCCGATCAGATTGGAGAAATAGGCATCGGTGATATCAGTCATGCCAGGTCTCCTTGATGTCAGGCCGCTTCGCCGGCAAGCCAGGTGGCGGTAACAGAGAGCGCATCGGTGAGATGGACGAGATCGGCGCGCGCGCCCGGCGAGAGATGGCCGCGATCGGCAAGCCTGAGGAAACGGGCGGGATAGAGGGTCGCCATGCGCAGAGCCTCGGCGAGCGTCAGGTCGAGATAAGTGACGCCGTAACGGATCGTCGAGATCATGTCGACGTCGGAACCGGCCAGCGTGCCGTCGGAGAGCACCAGCTTCGAGCAGAAGCCGCCCCTTTCGCGCCGGACGATGCGACCGTTCAGCGTGAACGAATCCTCTTTTGATCCGACGAGCGACATTGCGTCGGTGACGAAGAACAGTTTGCCTTCGCCCCGCTTGGCGCGCAGCGCCGTGCGCAAGGCCTTCGGATCGACGTGATGACCGTCGGCAATGATGCCGCACCAGGTGGAGGGATGATCGATCGCGGCGCCGACGAGGCCGGGAGCGCGATGTCCCAGCTGGCTCATGGCGTTGAAGAGATGCGTGACGCCGCGCGCCCCGGCATCGAAACGTTCCTCCGCCGCCTCGCTCGAACAATCGGAATGGCCGATGCTGACGGTGACGCCGGCTTCGGCAAGTTCGCTTACCTGGGCAACCGTCACCTGTTCGGCGGCAATAGTGACGAGCAGCGTGCCGATCGCCTCACGCGCACGGATGAAGGCCTTGACGTCGCGGTCCTCGACCGGCCGCATCAATTCGGCCAGATGTGCGCCTTTGCGCGCCGGCGCCAGATGCGGGCCTTCGAGATGCAGGCCGGCGACGCCGCGGTTCCCTTTGACAGCCTCGATCGCGGCCTCGATCGCGGCAATGGAGGCCTCTGCCGTATCCGTGATCAGCGTCGGCAGCAGCGACGTCGTGCCATAGGGCCGATGCCCCTGTGCGATGATCTCCATCGAGGCGATTGATGGTTCGTCGTTCAGCATCCGCCCGCCGCCGCCGTTGACCTGCGCATCGATGAAGCCGGCCGAAAGCACGCCGCCGGCAAGCGTCACCGTCTCGCCGTCCGGCAGATCGTTTGTCGCAACGATCGCTTCGACCCGGCCGTCGGCGACGATCAGCGCCTTGTCGTCATGAAAGCGCTCGCCGTCGAAAATACGGGCGCCGATGAAGATCTTGCGGGCCATCAGACCGTCTCCGTCACCTTGAGCAGGTTTGCCGGCTTGTCCGGATCGAAGCCCTTGCGGCGCGTCACCGACTCGATCAGCCGGTAATAGACGAGCAGCGACACCAGCGGATCGACGAGACCGTTGCCCGTCGTCGGCACCCGCAGATTGAGGCCGGAGAGCGGCTGCGTGGAGAAGCCGACAGTGGTGGCGCCGAGTTTCTGCAGCCGCTCCAGCGCCTGGCCGTTATTGGCGAAGGCCGCGTCGTCGGGCGCAAAGGCGACAATCGGAAAGCCCGGCTGCACCAGGCGCATCGGACCGTGCATCAGTTCCGCCAGCGAAAAGGCCTCCGCATGCAGGCCGGCGGTTTCCTTGGCCTTCAATGCCGCTTCAAGTGCGATCGCGAAAGCCGGGCCGCGGCCGCCCGTATAGAGCGAGGTCGCGTGGAAGAGCACGTCTTCGGCTGCCGCCGTATCGATCCCGGCGGTTGCCGAAAGCGCCTCCGGCAGCTTGGCGAGCGCTGTCTGCAGGTCGAACCCGCCGCCGATCGCAGCCGTGACGCCGGCAAGAGCGGCAACGGAAGCGATGAAGGACTTCGTTGCCGCAACGCTCTTTTCGGCGCCGGCATTCAGGCCGAGAACGATATCGGCCTGTTTTGCCAGCGGGCTGTCGGTGACGTTGACGACGGCGATCGTCGTCGCCCCGCCCTTCTTGGCCGCCTCCTGCAGCGCCACGATATCGGGGCTGGCACCCGACTGCGAGACAGTGAAATGCACGCCGCCCTTCAGATGGAGTGCGGCGCCGTAGACGGAAGCGATCGACGGGCCGACGGACGCGACGGGAACGCCGCAGGTGATCTCGAAGAGATATTTGAAGAAGGTGGCGGCGTGATCCGAAGAGCCGCGCGCCGCCGTCGTCACGACGCTCGGGCGGGCGGACGAAAACAGCCGGGCGATCTCGGCAAAGACCGGCTTTTCCTTTTCGAGAAGTGTGGCCACCACCTCCGGCGACTGGCCGGCTTCCTGCAGCATCAGCGACTGATTCTCACTCATAGGTCATCTCCGATTCTCAATTCGGCAACGAAATCATAGGCATCGCCGCGATAGTGCGAGCGGGTGTATTCAACGACGCGCTGGTCTTCCAGGCGCGAGACGCGTTCGATCAGAAGCGCCGGCGCGCCTGATTTGACGTTCAGGATGGCGGCCGAGGACGGGTCGAGGGTGACCGCGGTCAGCCGCTGCAGCGCCCGCACCGGCCTGTGGCCGTTGGCCGCCAGCGCATCGTAAAGCGATCCTTCGCCGCCGGCATCGTCGCCCAGGAACTTGATCGGCACCACGGCGCGCTCAATCGCCAGCGGCAGGCCGTCGGCAAGACGCAAGCGGTCGAGCCGCAGAACCGGCTCGTCGCCACCGAGGCCGAGCAGGAAGGATTCCTCCGGCGACGGCCTGTTGACCGACCGCGACAAGATCCGTGCGGCCGGCAGCCGCCCGCGCGAGCGCATGTCGGCGGAGAAGGAGGAAAGCCGCCAGAGCGACTGTTCCATGCGCTCCACTCTGCTTGATACGAAAGTACCGCTTCCATGGCGCGATTCCAGTACGCCCGACGCCATCAGGTCGCGATAGGCGGTGCGCACGGTGACGCGGCCGAGCTTCAAGGCCTCGGCAAGGTCGCGCTCGCCCGGCAGCGCTGTGCCGGGCTTCAGCAGGCCTTCCTGCACAAGGCCGGTCAGGGCCTGCGCCAGCCGCTTGTAGAGCGGCCCGGTCAGGCCCGCGTCACGCAGACCGCGGCTGTTCAGTTCCGCTATCAGACTGGTTCTATCCATGGGCAGGCAATAGAACCTATTTAGAACCAATCGGCAAGACGCAATCGGATGCCCATAGAAAAAACCCTCCCCGGCGAGTGTCCGGAGAGGGTTCATAGCGCTCAAATTTGACAGGCGTTCGTCTGGGCGGACGCTCAGCTCTTGGTAAAGATATAATCCGTCTCCTGGCGCAGCACTTCGCCGGGGCGCAGCACCGCATTCGGGAAACCTTGGTGATTGATGGCATCCGGCCAGACCTGCGTTTCCAGGCAGAAGCCGGCGAAGGGGCCGTATTTGCGCCCACCGAGGCCGGGCGCCCCGGTGTTCAGCTTGAAGCCGGCATAGAACTGCACGCCCGGCTCGGTGCTGCGCACCTCAAGCGACACACCAGAATAAAGGCTGCGGGCGAGCGCGACGCTGCGCTTGGCGGTGCGTTCGGCTGACAGGCAGAAATTATGGTCGTACAGCACCTGCTCGCTGCCGACGAAACGCTTCATCGGCGCCATTTCGCGCAGGTCGAATTCCGTGCCGGCAACGGAACGGATCTCGCCGGTCGGCACCTGCCTGTCATCGGTCGGCAGATAATGATCGGCGGCGATCATGATGTCGTGGCCAAGCGCATCTTCGCGGCCGTCGAGATTGAAATAGGCGTGCTGGCAGACATTGGCGAGCGTCGGCTGATCGCTGGTCGATTCGTAGGTCACCGACAGTTCGCCGCTGCCGTGCACCCAGAAGGTTGCCTGGATCGTGCAATTGCCGGGATAGCCGGCGCGGCCATCGGGATCGACGATTTTCAGCACCACGCGGTCGACGGCATGCTCGACGATCGTCCAGTTGCGTTTGGCGATATTGTCGCTGCCGCCATGCAGATGCGTGACGCCGTTTTCGTTCGGCTCGAGCTGATAGTCCTTACCGTCGAGGGTGAATTTACCGCCGCCGATGCGGTTGGCGCAGCGGCCGGGCGTCGCGCCGAAATAGGCGGAATAGAGCGGATAGCTGTCGAAATCCTCAAAGCCGAGCGAGAGCGGCGCGTCATGTCCCTCGAGGCGCAGATCCTGGATGACCGCGCCCCAGCTGATGATCTTGGCCGTCAGCCCGCCGCCCTTGATGACGACACGATAGACGGTTTCGCCCGCCTTCGTCTGCCCGAAAACTTCCCGCTCCAACTTCTCCGACATGATCGACATCCGTTCCGTTCTATCCTTGGGGTTCAGGACCGGAACCTGCCCGCATTTGCTTCAATCCGCAACCGGTCGGATCAGAAAGAAATGCCGCGGCATCCGCTGATCCGCTCAGAGATCCATGCCGATCTCTTCGACGTCATAGGGCGTCGTCTGGTAGATTTCGTTGATCCAGTTGCCGAACAGGAGATGTGCGTGACTGCGCCAGCGGTTCTGCGGCGCAAGCGCCGGATCGTTATGCGGGAAGTAATTGTGCGGCATCTTGATCGGCACGCCGGCGTCGACATCACGGAAATACTCGTCGGAGAGCGAGGTGGAATCATATTCGACATGATTGAACATGTAGAGCCGCCGGCCCCTTTTCTCATGCACGAGGCAGACACCCATCTCGCTCGATTCCATCAGAATTTCCAGGCTGTCGGATTTCTCGATGTCGGCGCGCCGCACCTCCGTCCAGCGCGATACCGGCACTTCGAAATTATCCGAAAAGCCGTTGAGATAGATCGAGGAAGGCTTCAGGTTCCGGTGGCGGTAGACGCCGAAGGCCTTCTCCTTCAGCTCGTATTTCGGAACGCCGTGGAAATGATAGATCGCCGCCATCGCGCCCCAGCAGACGTTCATCGTCGAATGGACGTTGGTTTCGGTCCAGTCGAGAATCTCCTGCATCTCTTTCCAATAGGTGACGTCTTCATAGGGCAGGAGTTCGATCGGCGCGCCGGTGATGATGAAGCCATCGAATTTGCGCTGCTTTACCTCCTCCCAGGTCTGGTAGAAGGCAAGCAGGTGATCTTCGGACGTGTTCTTCGCCTTGTGCCCGCCGATGCGGATCAGCGACAGCTCCACCTGCAGCGGCGAGGCGCCGACCAGGCGGGCCATCTGCAATTCGGTCTTGATCTTGTTCGGCATGAGATTGAGCAGCCCGATCTGCAACGGGCGGATATCCTGTCGGATCGCCATTGTCTCGGTCATTACCCGCACACCCTCCTGGACGAGGGTTTCGAAGGCGGGCAGCGTATCGGGGATCTTGATGGGCATTGCGGTCACTCGATCAAAAATAAAAAACCGGCGGCGACAAAAAATCGCTACCGGTCCGCACGCGGCCCTTTAGCGAATTTTTTAACGTGGCTGCAAGCCGGCCGGCCAAATCACCACGGAATGCCTTAATTAGTCCCAGTTGCGCGACGAATCAACTGCCGAATGCATGCAGCGGCGACTCAGGCAAGCCTCATCACAGTTTAATGACTGATAGAATCTGTTGATAGACCGGTAACGCCACCATGCTAATAATGACAGTATGGGCGGTGTTGGAAAAGCGTGATGGCAGATAAGACCAAGGGGAGGCCGGGCATCCGAAGGCAGGACAGGGTAGGGTACGATCTCAGCCTGACATATCGCCTCGGGGTGATGTTCTCAGCATTCTGGAATTCTGAAGTGCGTGGCAAGGTGCTGTTTCTGGCGACCGTGCTGATCCTCGTCATCCTGGCGACCTCCTATGGCCAGGTCATCCTGAACGAGTGGAATGCCCCCTTCTACGACTCGCTGGAGCGCCGCGACCTCGGCGAATTCTTCCACCAGCTCGAAATCTTCGCGATGATCGCCGGCACGCTGCTGCTGCTCAACGTGTTGCAGGCCTGGCTCAATCAGATGACTGCGCTCTATATGCGCGAGGGCCTGTCGCGCGATCTCGTCGACCAGTGGCTGAAGCGCAAGCGGGCGCTGCGGCTCGCCTCCAGCGGCCTGATCGGCGTCAATCCGGACCAGCGGCTGCACGAGGATTCCCGCAATCTCGCCGAAAGCACGACGGGGCTCGTTCTCGGCCTGCTGCAATCGACCATTCTTCTGGTCAGCTTTATCGGCGTGCTCTGGCAGCTTTCCAGCGGCTTCATCTTCCACATCAACGGCCACAGCTTCTCCATTCCGGGCTACATGGTCTGGGCGGCGATTTTCTATGCCGCTTCCGCCTCGGTGCTGAGCCAGGTCGTCGGCCGCAAGCTGGTGAAGCTCAATGCCGACCGCTTCTCGAAAGAGGCCGAGCTTCGTTTCACGCTGATGCATGCCAATGAGAACATGCCGGCGATCACCGTCGCCCGCGGCGAGGAGAACGAGCGCCGGCGCATCAACACCGACATCAGCTCGGTGCTGCGGGTCGTCAAGCGGCTGGCCATGGCCAATACCAACCTCACCTGGGTTTCGGCCGGCTATGGCTGGCTGGTGATCGTCATTCCGATCATTGTCGCTGCGCCCGCCTATTTCTCCGGCGGCCTCACCCTCGGCCAGTTGATGATGTCGGTCGGCGCCTTCAACCAGGTCAACACCGCGCTGCGCTGGTATGTCGCCAATTTCGGCCCGATCGCCGAATGGCGGGCCACGCTGATGCGCGTCACCGATTTCCGCCAGGCGCTGCTCGACATGGACGAGGACTACGACCTGAAGGACAGCATCGCCTATGAAAACACCGCGCCCGACACGCTGACGCTGAAGGATGTGGTGATCAACGCCAAGATCGGCGAAGATATCGACGAATGCGGCGGTTTCCGCCTGCGCGAAACCGATGTCGTGATCAAGGCCGGCGAGAAAATCATGATCAACGGCGATCACAGCGTCAACCGCAAGCTGTTGTTCCAGGCCATGGCCGGCCTCTGGCCATGCGGCAGCGGCACGATGGGTCTGCCGCCGGTCGACGATACGCTGTTCGTGCCGCAGATCGCCTATGTTCCGGGCGGCACGCTGCGCGAGGCGCTGGCTTTTCCCGAAAGCCCCAATGCTTACGAGAAAGCCGCCGTCGAGGCCGCCCTCGACAAGGCCGGCCTGCATTCGCTGATCACAAGGCTCGATACCCGCGCTCGCTGGGACAAGCTGCTCGACAGCGACGAACAGAAGGCGATCGGCTTCGCCCGCCTGCTGCTCGTGCGCCCGCGCTGGATCGTCTTCGACGAAGTGCTGGAAGGCATGGAGCCGGAGTGGCAGGCAACGATGGCAAAGCTGCTGACCTCCATGCCCGAAACCGGCATGATCTATATCGGCCGCTCCGAAGCCTATCTCGAGGCGCTGCAGCCGCGCGTCCTGCATCTGCAGGCGCTGCCGTCAAAATCCGAAGAGGCGCAGCCCCAGGTCGCCCAGACGGGCGCCAGCGCCAGTGCGGGCGCTGCTGCCGTCCCAGCCCCGGCGCTTTAAGGCCGCTCCGGCCGTCCGTCCGGTTACATGGATGACGCGAGAGGCTGAGTTGTGAAGGTCAGCCCTCCAGCTCCTCCCGCAGCATTTCGAGCTCTAGCCACTCCTCTTCCATCTTCGTGAGGCTGGCGCGCAGTTTCTCCATCTCGACGGCAAGCCGGTTGAAGGCTGCCGGATCACGCGTGAAGAGATTGGGATCTGCCATCACCTGTTCGCGCTTGACAATCTCGGCTTCGGCTTTCGCCATCTCCTTCGGCAGGCTTTCCAGCGCGAATTTCTGCTTGAAGGAGAGCTTGCCCTTCGCGCTTCCCGCGGCAGGCGCCGTCTCCTGGGTTTTCGGCCTCTCCGCCGCCTTCTCGGCCTTCTTGCGCTCTTCAAGCGCGCCCTTGCGCTGGGCAAGCATGTCCGAATAGCCGCCGGCATATTCGATCCAGCGGCCGTCTGGCGCGTCCGGCACGGCCGGTGCGATCGTCGACGTCACGGTGCGGTCGAGGAAATCGCGATCGTGGCTGACGAGAATGACGGTGCCGGGAAAGCCGGCGACGATTTCCTGCAGGAGGTCGAGCGTCTCGATATCGAGATCGTTGGTCGGCTCGTCGAGGATCAGGAGGTTTGCCGGGCGTGACAGGATGCGGGCCAGCATCAGCCGGGCGCGCTCGCCGCCGGAGAGGCTCCTGATCGGCGTCCGCGCCTGTTCCGGCTGAAACAGGAACTCCTTCATGTAACCAGTGACATGCCGTTGCTCACCGTTGACGATCAGGTTTTCGCCGCGCCCGTCCGTCAGGTAGTTTGCAAGCGTATCCTCGGGATCGAGATCCTCGCGCTTCTGGTCGAGTGTCGCGATCTCCAGATTGGTGCCGAGCTTTATCGTGCCGCTATCCGGAGAAAGCTGCCCGGTCAGCATTTTCAGCAATGTCGTCTTGCCGGCGCCGTTCGGCCCGACCAAGCCAATGCAATCGCCGCGATGCACGCGGATGGAGAAGGGCGTGACGATGGCGCGCTCGCCGAAACTCTTGGTGATCTTGTCGGCCTCGATCACCAGCTTGCCGGATTCCTGCGCGTCGGAAACCGTCGCCTGCACCGTGCCCTGCGGTCCCTTATGGCCGCGATACTGCGAACGCATCGTCTGCAGCTCGCCGAGGCGGCGCATATTGCGCTTACGCCGCGCCGTGACGCCGTAGCGCAGCCAATGCTCCTCGCGCTCGATCGCCTTGCCGAGCTTGTGCTGTTCCAATTCCTCGGCCTCCAGCACCTGGTCGCGCCAGGCCTCGAAATGCGCAAACCCCCTGTCGAGCCGGCGCGAGCTGCCGCGGTCGAGCCAGACGGTTGCGGTCGAAACCTTTTCGAGGAACCGCCGGTCGTGCGAAATCAGAACCAGCGCGCTGCGCGTCTTCTGCAGTTCGCCTTCCAGCCATTCGATCGTCGGCAGATCGAGGTGGTTGGTCGGCTCGTCGAGCAGGAGAATGTCAGGTTCCGGCGCCAGGACGCGGGCAAGGGCGGCACGGCGCGATTCGCCGCCGGAAAGGGTGTTCGGGTCTTCCTCGCCGGTCAGGCCCAGATGCGACAGCAAATAGGTGACGCGATAGGGGTCGTCGCCCGGCCCAAGCCCGGCTTCCGCATAGGCCTGCACCGTGCTGAAGCCGGCAAAATCCGGCGCCTGTTCGAGATAACGCACCGTCGAAGAGGGATGGCGGAAGACCTCGCCGGACTGCGCCTCGACCAGGCCGGCGGCAATCTTCAGCAGCGTCGATTTTCCCGAGCCGTTGCGGCCGACGAGACAGATCTTGTCGCCGGGCTCGACCTGCAGCGAAGCGCCCGCCAGAAGCGGCGCGCCGCCGAAGCTCAGGAAGATATCGTCGAGTTTCAGAATGGGAGGGGCCAAAAATCAGACTCCGGAAAGATCATAGGGCCGGGCGAGCACGATCGCCCGGCCGCTGCCGAGCGAAAAGCGAACTGCGCCTTGCGCGACGTTGGAAATGGGACGCGACGAGCCGAAAGGCAGATGGAAATCGCTGAGCGGATAATGCGCATTCTCGATCGAAAGCCCGGTGAGCGCGCTGAATCCGAGCACCGAAAACAGACTGCCCTTGGGAAGGTCGAGTTCGATCGCGCCTGCCACCAGCGGCACGGCCTCTTCCTTGCCCGAGGTCAGCAGCATGTCGAAACCCTCTTCCGCCAGGCTGACGGCCGACAACAGGTGCTGAAGGGCATGATCGGAGCGTTCGCCGCCGAGCGCGCCGGCGAGGATCAGCCGCCGTGCACCGCGGGCGATCGCTTCCGATACCGCGATCTCGCCATCCGTTGCCGCCTTCGCCACGGGATAGGGCTGTTTCGGCACATCGGGAAACGCCCCTTCGAGATCGGCCGGCGTCGAATCGAAATCGCCGACCCAGAGCTCCGGCGTCACGCCGAGTGCGGTTGCATGCCGCATGCCGCCATCGGCTGCGATGAAGCGGCTGCCGCCGATCGCACGGCGCAGACGCTCCGTCAGGCTGAGTTCGCCGCCGAGCAGAATGGTGAAGGTGGATTGGCTCATGGGCATTGCCCTTAGCGCAAACGGGGGGTCGAGGGGAAGGGCCGAAGGATCGGCGGATCACCTCAACCCGGCGTATCCTTGTCACGCGACAGGAAGATCGCCTCGTAACCGCCGATAAAGCGATCGAACAGCGTCGCGAAGCGTTCGACATCCTCTTCAGGCCAATCGGAGACGATCTGAGAAATGATTGCGAATTTCTGCGCGCGGATCTCCGCAAGCAGGGCCTCGCCCGCCGCCGTCATGACGACGACGATCCGCCGCGCATCGGCCTGCGACGCCTCGCGGCGCAGCACGTTGCGTCCGACCATGTCGGCGACCACCCGGCTTGCCCGAGAGGGATCGATGCGCAGCATCTCCGCGATCAGGCCGACCGTGACCTCGCCGGCAGGCTGCGCCCTGCGCACGGCATCGAGCACATCGAGATGCGAAAGCTCGAGGCCCGGTGCGGCGCTTTGGATCGCCAACCGGCCGATCAGCCGCCGCCCTGTCATCAGCCGCATGCGCGCCATGCTCCGGCCGATGAGAGGCACGTTGTCGTCGTCCGGCTCGGCCGCGCTGTTGGACAGGATGCTGGTCAGAGTTTCATTCATGACGACACCATAACAGAGCGGAAGCGGAAACTGAATATGCCGACGTCAATAATGTGCTATTGACAAATATATGCTAACAGCACATAAAAAGCCGACCAATCGGAACGACGCCCCATGGACATGCAACTCGCGCCCGCGCCGCTGGTGACGGACCCTCGCCGCCGGCTTATCCTCTTCTTCTTCCTGATGACCGCCATGTTCATGGCGACGCTGGATAATCAGATCGTTTCCACGGCGCTGCCGACGATCGTCGGCGAATTCGGCCATCTCGAACGTTTCGGCTGGATCGGCTCGGCCTATCTTCTGGCGCTCAGCGCCGTCATGCCGCTCTACGGCAAGCTCGGCGATCTCTTCGGCCGCAAATACGTAATGATGACGGCAATCGCAATCTTCACCGTCGGCTCCGCGGTCTGCGGCCTCGCCGTCTCGATGGATACGCTGATCGCCGCCCGCGTGCTGCAGGGCCTCGGCGGCGGCGGCATCATGGTATCGATCTTTGCCGTCAACGCCGATCTGTTCGAACCGCGCGAGCGGGCGCGCTATCAGAGCTATTCCAGCCTGGTGCTGATGGCGTCGGGCGCGATCGGGCCAGTGCTCGGCGGCACGATGAGCGACCTCTTCGGCTGGCGCTCGATCTTCCTCGTCAACGTGCCGATCGGCGTCATCGCGCTGACCGGCCTTGCCTTCATGCTGCCTTACCGCAAACCGCATCGCCGCCCCAAGATCGACTATGCCGGTGCGTTGCTGCTTGCGCTGACGGCGACGAGCATCGTGCTCGCCACCGATAGCAGCGAACTGTTCGGCGCATTGATCTCGCCTGAGAGTATTGGAGTCGTCGCCTTCGGCGTCGTTTGCGCCGTCGCCTGGGTTTTCGTCGAGCGCCGCGCATTGGAGCCGATCGTGCCGCTGCAGCTCTTTCGTAATTCGACCTTCAGCCTGATGCTGATCATCTCGATCATGGGCGGCGCCATCGCCATCGGCATGGTCAATTACTTCGCTCTCTTCCTGCAGACCACCACCGGTCTTTCGCCCTCCGCCGCCGGCCTTTTCTTTATCCTTCTCACGGGCGGTCTCGTGTGCGGATCGCTATCGGCAGGCCGCATCATCTCCAGGACGGGACGTTACAAACCCTTCGCCATCGCCAGTTTCACCTGTAGCGCCGTTGCCTTCGCGCTGATGTCGCAGATCCAGGCCGGAACGCCGATCGCCTTCATCGGCGCGATTATGCTGCTGCACGGAATCGGCATCGGCCTTGCCCAGCAGGTTCCCGTTATCGGCGTGCAGAATGCCGCGCCGGCCCGCGACGTCGGCGCCGCGACCGGCTCGGTGACGCTCTCGCGCATGGGCGGCGCCTCGATCGCCATTTCCATCTACGGCGCCATCATCGCCTCCGGTCTCGGCAAGGCCGGCGTTCCCATTGCCGGTGTTGCCGATATCGAACAGCTGACGCCGAAGATGATGGCCGCCCTTCCCGAAGCGAGCCGCCAGGCCGTCGCCGATCTCTATGCCGCCGCCTTCTCGCCGCTGTTCATGACCTCCTGCGCCATTGCCCTGATCGGCCTTGCCGCCGCCGTGATGCTGAAGCCCGTGCAGTTGCCGCGCGCCGGCGAGACGAAGCAACTGCAACCGGCAACGGCGGAAGCGGCGGAATAGCCCAATGGCAAAACCGGAATGCCTCACGCCAGGGGTCCCCTCCTCCAATTAACGATCATGAGTTGTGATTTTCGCGCATCGCTGCTGTTTCTGCGGCGATTGCCGCAATCACCCCGTTCTTTTTCCGTGCCGCCGACAAATCTGCGCCGCATGACGGAACTTTCGCCATAATTTCATCCGAGCGAAGGGAGCCTCAAGGCTGAGGCATTGCCAAAATGCAACGGCGCCACAATTAAACAGAGTCTCGCTATGCAACCGATGCGTAAATCAGCTACAGCAATGACTTGTATCGGCCTATTGTGCAGCGCGAGATCAGGGGTGCACACCTGTTGAGGTCCCAAGGCCGGTCCCGATTTGCGGCAAACCGGCAAAGCAGCGACATGATGCGGAGAACCAGACTGGACAGCTTGACGACGTGGAAATCACCCGCGCTTTCCAGTGATGCCATCTCCGCGCCGTGCCGTTTCGCGCGTCGCCTGATGTTGCTTTCAGCCATCGCAATGACGCTGAACGGGTGTCAATCGCTGATCGAACAATCCTATCAGCCGAGCATCTCGCCGTCTTCCAATCCGCAGATCGTCGACGAGGTGCAGAAGAACGACCCGCGTGCGGCGATGGGCGCCCGCGAACATCCGCGCATCGTGGCAAGCTACGGCGGCGAATATAAGGATGCCAAGACCGAGCGTCTGGTCGCCCGCATCGCCGGCGCGCTGACGGCGGTGTCGGAAAATCCGAGCCAGTCCTACCGCATCACCATCTTGAACTCGCCTGCTATCAACGCCTTTGCGCTGCCGGGCGGTTACCTCTACGTTACCCGCGGCCTGCTCGCCCTTGCCAATGACGCCTCGGAGGTCGCCGCCGTGCTGTCGCATGAGATGGGCCACGTGACGGCGAACCACGGCATCGAGCGGCAGAAGCGCGAAGAGGCGGAGGTCATCGCCAGCCGCGTCGTCGCCGAGGTCCTTTCCAGTGATATCGCCGGCAAACAGGCGCTGGCCCGCGGCAAGCTGCGGCTCGCCGCCTTCTCCCGCCAGCAGGAACTGCAGGCCGATGTCATCGGCGTGCGCATGCTTGGCGAAGCCGGCTACGATCCCTATGCGGCTGCCCGCTTCCTCGATTCCATGGCGGCCTACAGTCGCTTCATGTCGGTCGATCCGGAAGCCGACCAGAGCCTCGACTTCCTGTCGAGCCACCCGAATTCCGCCCAACGCATCGAGCTTGCCCGCACCCATGCGCGGGCCTTCGGCCAGGAAGGTTCGGTCGGCGACAAGGGCCGCGATTATTATCTCGACGGCATAGACGGCCTGCTCTACGGCGACAGCCCGGAGGAAGGCTATGTGCGCGGTCAGACCTTCCTGCACGGCGGTCTCGGCATCCGCTTCGACGTGCCACCGGACTTTCACATCGATAACAAGGTCGAGGCGGTGATGGCCACCGGCCCGAGCGACATCGCCGTCCGTTTCGATGGCGTCGCCGACAACCAGAACCAGAGCCTTACCAACTATATCTCCAGCGGGTGGGTGACCGGTCTCGATCCATCGACCATCCAGCAGATCACCGTCAATGGCATGGAAGCTGCTACCGCACGCGCCAGCGCCGACCGCTGGGATTTCGATGTCACCGTGATCCGCAACAATGCGCAGATCTTCCGTTTCCTCACCGCCGTGCCGAAAGGCAGCGCGGCCCTGGAGCCGACGGCCAATGTTCTGCGGGCGAGTTTCCGGCGCATGACGCCGGCGGAGGCGGCCTCGCTGAAGCCGCTGCGTATCCGTGTCGTCACGGTGCGGCCGGGCGAGAACATCTCGACGCTCGCCGCCCGTATGATGGGCACCGACCGCAAGCTCGATCTCTTCAAACTCATCAACGCCCTGCCCATGGGTGCAGCCGTTTCACCCGGCGATCGCGTCAAGATCATTGCCGAGTAAAAAAAGCCCGGCTTGCGCCGGGCCAGTCTGTGCTGCTGGAGGGGAATGCGGTTTACGGCGCGCGTCTTTTCAGACGCGCAAAGGATGCTGTAAGCACTGTCGGGCTAGGCGTAGGCGGCCATATGCGGGTCGGCGCTGACCAGCGCGCTGCGAAGTTTTTCCATCGCCCGGCTTTCGATCTGACGCACGCGCTCCTTGGAAATGCCGAGATCGGCGCCGAGTTCTTCGAGTGTGGCGCCATCTTCGGCCAGTCGCCGGGCGCTGATGATCTTCATCTCGCGTTCGTTGAGATGTTTCAGCGCCGAGGCGAGCCAGACGCGGCGGCGCTCGCCGTCGATCATGTTGGAAACCTGTTCGTCCGGCAACGGGTCGTCGCTGACGAGGAAATCCATCTTCTCCGCGCTCTCGGCATCGCCGGAGACCGAGGGCGCCTGCAGCGAAGCGTCGTTGCCGGAAAGTCTGGCGTCCATGGTCTGAACGTCGGCAAGGCTGACGCCGAGGGCGGCGGCGATTTCCTGATGAATGGATTGCAGGGTCAGTTGCGTGTCGCCCTTGGCGAGCTTGGCGCGCAGGCGACGCAGATTGAAGAACAGCGCCTTCTGCGCCGAACTCGTGCCGCCGCGCACGATCGACCAGTTGCGCAGGATATAGTCCTGGATCGACGCCCTGATCCACCAGCTGGCATAGGTCGAAAAGCGCACATCACGTTCCGGTTCGAAACGCGCGGCGGCCTCCAGCAGTCCGACATAGCCCTCCTGCACGAGGTCGCTCATCGGCAGGCCGAAATTGCGGAACTTGCCGGCCATGGAGATCACCAGCCGCATATGCGCCATGGCGATTTGGTTGCGCGCACCGCGATCGTCGTGATCTTTCCAGCGGGTGGCGAGGTCGTGCTCTTCCTGGCGGGCGAGATAGGGGGCGGCCATCGCGATTTTGATCATGCGCCGATCTGCAGACATGTTCTTCATTTCGATCTCCCAAAACAGGCCTTCGCCCTCAAAATGAACAATAAAACTCACCTTCCGGAACATCGCTGTCCGGACTGAATGGGGTTGCGAGTGCATGAAGGCCTCACCCCTGGACTTTTCAGGGGGAGGCCCTAATTCTCATCATGTGCCGCTAAGACGGCCGGGCCGGACCTGTTTCTTCACGTTGCCGGATGGGCGATAATGAAAAGGCATGATCCGCTCCTCACCGAACATTGACGGAATGGCAGTTCGCCCGACGAGCCAGCGCCCGACGAGCAGTCCGCAATTACGTGTGATAAACGCGGCAGCCGGGAAAAAGTTCCAATAAAAAACCCGGCACGAAGGCCGGGTTTTTTCATAGGAAAAACAGGGTCGCCTTATGCGGCTTCGTCCTGCGAATCGTCTTCCTCGATGGCCTTGCCGCGCTTCGGACCCTTGTTGAGGTTGGTCTCGACGAGGCGGACAGCCTCGGTTTCCGACATCTTGTTGACAGCGGCGATTTCGCGCGCCATGCGGTCGAGCGCAGCCTCGTAGAGCTGGCGCTCGGAATAGGACTGCTCGGGCTGGTTCTCCGCACGATAAAGATCACGCACGACTTCAGCGATGGAAATCAGGTCGCCGGAATTGATCTTGGCATCATATTCCTGGGCACGGCGGGACCACATCGTGCGCTTGACGCGCGCCTTGCCCTGCACAACCTTCAAGGCACGATCGACGAAATCCGTTTCCGAAAGCTTGCGCATGCCGATGCTCATCGCCTTCGCGACCGGAACCTTCAGGCGCATCTTGTCCTTCTCGAAATCGATAACGAAAAGTTCGAGCTTCATGCCGGCAACTTCTTGCTCTTCAATAGCGGTGATGGTACCGACGCCGTGAGCGGGGTAGACGATCGATTCACCGGTCTTGAAGCCGTGACGTGCTGTAGAAGGTTTTTTCTGCTGAGTCGTCATTCTATCCAAAAACTCCCTGTTACGCATCCGGCGGCGGCCGGAGCCGGGTCAGTCAGGCCCGGTTGAGACGGTTGCATCCGTCGGGTGACTTCACTCTGGTCCCATCAGGCAAAAGCAAGGACTTCTTGCGCGCGATCTGGGGGACCCGGCGCTCAAAGCGTTGATATGTCACGGAAACCGCGTACGGATTGGTTTTGCTTTCGTGATGGTTTTGGGCATGCGTCATGCCACAAATGGAACAGTAGGCGAAACCTATCATAAAAATATGAGGAAATCAATAATTTGGTTCGCCTGAGTCATGCGGGCAACACAGATCACCCATATCAGACACGCAGGATTTAAAACGTTTCATCGCGGAAACGCCCGAATCCGGCGGTCGAATCGGGTAGCCCGTTAATCGCCGGAACCGGGTTTTTCGGAGAAATACTTCTCGAATTTTCCGGTCTGGCCGTCCATCTCCTTGGCCTCCGGCAGCGGGTCCTTCTTGACCGTGATATTCGGCCAGATGCTGGCATATTCGGTGTTGATCTTCAGCCACTTGTCGAGGCCCGGCTCGGTATCCGGCTTGATCGCCTCGGCGGGACATTCGGGCTCGCAGACGCCGCAATCGATGCATTCGTCGGGATGGATGACGAGGAAATTCTCCCCTTCATAGAAGCAGTCGACGGGGCAGACTTCTACGCAATCGGTGTATTTGCACTTGATGCAATTGTCGGTCACGACATAGGTCATGAAGAACTCCAGGATTCCATGCGGATGGGGCCGGGCAACCTGGAACGTCGCGCCTATCCCCCGTGCCGGACGAAGCGTGGACAGGCTTGGGAGGCAAGCACGCTTCCGGCAGGTTGTCAGTGACGTATCGGCTTTATCGCCGGATTTCAAGGATAAACGATCTGCAAAAGCCGCCGCCGCAGACAGAGTTTTCTAATCCTCGTCCGACATCAGCCTGTCGATTGCGCGTCTTTCCTTTTTGGTCGGACGGCCGGTCCCGGTCGCCCGGATCGCCTGCTCGTAGGGGGTGAGGCGTTTTGCCTCATCCGGCGGCGGGGATTGGTCATCATAGAGGAGGCGGGCCTCCTCATAGGGACCCCGCCGCTCCCCGGCGAGGCGTACAATGAGAACGACGTCACGCCGGTCCAGCGCCAACTCGATGCGGTCGCCCGGCTTGACCATCTGGCTCGGGTGGCTGCAACGCTCGCCGTTGATGCGCACGTGCCCCGACTGGACATGGCTCTGCGCCAGCGAACGCGACTTCACCATGCGCGTGAAGAACAGCCATTTGTCGATGCGCTGGCGCGAACCGCTTGCCGGCTGTGTCTCCCCGCCCATGACTACTTCTTCATCTGTTCCTTGAGAGCGGCGAGCTTGGCGAAGGGCGAATCCGGATCGATCGGCTTCTCCTTGCGTGGCGGCTTGGCCTCGAAGCGCAGCGGCTGTGCGCCGCGATTGTTGTTGCGATCGTTACGGTCATTGCGATCGTTGCGCTCGCCGCGATCCTTGCGATCGCCACGGTCCTGCCGGTCGCCGCGCGGCTGGTCCTTGCGCTCGCCGCCCCTTGCCTGCTGCGGCCGGCCATCACGACCGCCGTCCTTGCCGCGGTTGTTGCGGTTGTTGTCGCGTCCGTCGCCGCCGCGATTGCCCTCGCCGCCTTCACCTCCGCCCGGACGACGATTGCGCTCGCCGCGGTCCTGGTTCTGGCCGCGATCGTGGCCCTGGCCGCCGCGGCGTTCGCCATGGCCACGCGCCTGGCGATGATTATCGTTACGGCCGCCGAGGCGCCACAGAAGAACCGGCTTCGGTTCCGCCGGTTCGCCAGCCTCCCCGGAAGCAGCGGCCGCGTCGCCGGCAGCCGAAGCCTCCGCCGAGGCGGATGTTTCGACCGCTTCGGCCGCAGGGTTGCTTTGGAGTGCTTCTGCCGTGGGCGTGTCGGCTGCGGCCGGGGCCGTCTCGGCCGGGGATGGCTCGGAAGCAGCCTCTTCCGCCGCCGCGTCGGCGTCGTCATGATCGGCTTTTTCCACCGTCTCCTCCGCGGAGGTTTCCGCGACGGCGGCAGGCGCCGAAGCGGCGTCCTGCGCGGCAAGATGAGCCGAGGCCTCTTCCGCCTTCACGGCATCGGCGCGATAGCCGAGACCCTTGAGGATTTCTTCCATGTCCTCGAGCGTCGCGCCGAGGATCGACAGCATCGCCGTCGTCGTCGTGAAGCGGCGGCCGTCATAGGCGCCCTCCGGACGGTTGTTCTGACCGGGTTTCCACTGCAGCAGCGGACGGATGATATCGGCAAGCCGCTCAAGAATGTCGATGCGCACGGCGCGCTTGCCGAGGAAACGGAAGCCGGCGAGCTTGTAGAACATCCGCTCGTAGCTCGGATCGGTCACGACGGAGGTACGGCCGGCGGCCAGCACGGGAATGAGGTCACCGTAACCCGGCTTGTCCAAACCGTCGTTCTTCAATGCCCAGAGCAGCGTGATCAGTTCGGCCGGCGCCGGCTTCAGCAGTGCCGGCACAAAGATATGATAGGCGCCGAAACGTACGCCGTAGCGGCGCATGGAGGCGCGGGCCTCCTGATCCAGCGACTTCACCTCCTCGGTCACGTCACGACGGAAGAGCACGCCGAGATTTTCGACGAGCTGGAAGGCCAGCCCCTTGGCCAGCCCCTGCAGGTCCTCGGCGCGCGACAGATCGTCGAGCGGCTTCAGCACCGTGCTGATATGATGATTGACGAAGCGCTCGATGCGGGCGGCGACGTGATCGCGGGCATTGCCCGTCAACTGTTCGTCGGCCAGCAGGATCACCCGCGGGCGCATGACGTGATCGCTGCCCGAAAGCCGCGCCACCGGGTCGCCGAGCCAGCGGATCAACCCGTCCGAGCCGATCGCCAGATCGCTATTGCCGGCGGCATGCATCCGCGCCGCTCTGGCTTCGAATTCGAGCGCGAGCGCCTTCTGTGACGCAGCCTGAACCGCCTTGGCATCCGGTCCGTCCGTTCCCGCCACCGGCGTGAAACGGAATCCGCTTAACTGCCCTACATGATGTCCTTCAACGAAGACATCGCCATTCACACTGATTTCAGCTTCCAGCATCGCATTCTCTCTCAGGCGCTTCATGAGCACAGATGTCCTGCGATCAACAAAGCGTTTCGTCAACCTTTCATGTAACGCATCGGACAATCGATCTTCGATTTCCCGCGTCTTTTCCTGCCAATGTGTCGGATCAGCCAGCCAGCCGGGCCGATTCGAAACATAGGTCCAGGTTCTTATCTGCGCGATTCGCGCCGAAAGCGTGTCAATTTCCCCATCTGTCCGATCGGAGCGATGAACCTGCTCCGCCAGAAACTGCTCGTTCACCGTGCCATAGCGGACGAGATCGGAAAAGAGGGTCGAGATAAGATCGGCATGTTGTGCCGGAGTGATACGCCGGTAGTCGGGAAGTGCGCAAGCCTCCCAGAGTTTTTCGACGCGGGCCGGCCGATCGGCGAGATCGAGGACCTCGGGATAGCGCGAAAGCTGTTCCAGCGCCTGTTGGTCGACCGCGGGCAGTGCCCGCGTCAGCCCCGCTACGCGCGGTCCCGCCTCGAGGCTGGCGCGCAGCGCTTGGATCGAGGAGAAATCCATCTCGGTCGTGCGCCATTGCAAAACCTTGACGTTGTCAAATTCGTGGCCCTCGATGCGCTGCACCAGCTCTTCGTCGAAGGGCGAGACCTGGCCGGTGACGCCGAAGGTTCCGTCGCGCACATGCCGCCCGGCGCGGCCGGCGATCTGGCCGAGTTCACCCGGATTGAGGTTGCGGAACTGGTAGCCGTCGAATTTTCTGTCCTGGGCGAAAGCGACGTGATCGACATCGAGATTGAGGCCCATGCCGATCGCATCGGTCGCCACCAGATATTCGACGTCGCCCGCCTGATAAAGCGCGACCTGCGCATTGCGCGTGCGCGGGCTGAGCGCGCCCAGCACGACCGCCGCACCGCCGCGCTGCCGGCGGATGAGCTCGGCGATGGCATAGACCTCGTCGGCCGAAAAAGCGACGATGGCGGAACGCTGCGGCAGCCGGGTGATCTTCTTCTGCCCGGCATAGAAAAGATGCGAAAGCCGCGGCCGCTCGACGATGGTGATACCGGGCAGGAGCTGCTGCAGGATCGGCCGCATTGTTGCCGCGCCGAGCAGCAGCGTCTCCTCGCGGCCGCGAAGGTGCAGGATGCGGTCGGTGAAGATATGGCCGCGCTCGAGATCGCCGGCGAGCTGCACCTCGTCGATTGCGACGAAGGCGGCCTTGGTGTCGCGCGGCATCGCTTCGACGGTACAGACGGAAAAACGCGCGTTGGCCGGCGAAATCTTTTCCTCACCGGTGACCAGCGCCACGTTCTGCACGCCGACCTTCTCCACCACCCGCGTATAGACCTCGCGCGCCAGCAGCCGGAGCGGCAGGCCGATCACGCCGGTCCCGTGCGCGACCATGCGCTCAATGGCATAATGGGTCTTGCCGGTATTGGTTGGTCCGAGCATCGCGGTCACACCGCGCCCGCTCAGAATCATCGGCTGCGAAGTCAGAGTCATGGTCCATGCAAATGAGGCAGGCGGCCCCAGGAAAACTGTCGCCTCGCGACGGAGGCACAGAACACATGGACAGCTGCCGCCGCAAACGCAAGGGCAGATTTTAAAATGCTTCCGCGATTACGACCTTTGCGAGTCATGGGGAAGGCCTGCATTTCCGATTCGGAACAGCCTGAGAACGAATCAGCGACGAATCGCTGACTCCCGCTGATTCAGCTTTTGTTCACGGCTAAGTATTGATTTTGAATCACTTTTTCCCACTAGATGCTGAATCGCGAGACTCCGTCCCGTTCCCATTTCTGTCGCCTTACCGGCGGTCTGCCGCGCGCTTTTTGCCAAGCGAAAATTCCACCCCAAATTAACCCCTCGACCAAATCCGGAACGAATCGGAGACGAATCGCCGACCGAACAGCTTTCACCTTTCGTTCACGGCAAGATCTGGTGGCGCCGCTACGTGCCGCCGCTAGATGCAGGCAGGCGACAGATCCTCGCGTCTGACGCTTTGGGCGGGCGTTAATCTTTCGACGACGAAATTCACACAGTCTTAAGCCGGGGACCGCTTGCGCGGTCGGATCGATCAAAAACGGAACGAATCACCGACGAATCGGCGACATCGCGACCTTCCCGCTTTGTTCTCCGCAACATATTGTATTTAAACGTCTTTTTAACCATAGCGACAATTTACCGGGGAAGACGGATCGCAAACCATGAATCGCGTCGCATCACAATTCGCGCGCTCAACCGGGAACAAAAATCGCCAATGCGTGTTTCTTGTCCATTCAGATTGCGGATGAAATGAAGGAAACACACCATGCTTGGCACGATACTTCTCGTTATCCTCATTCTGCTCTTGATCGGAGCCCTGCCGAATTGGGGTTATAGCCGTGGCTGGGGCTATGGACCTTCCGGCGGTTTGGGGCTAGTTCTCGTCATTATCATTATCCTTGTACTAATGGGCCGCATCTAAAGCCCGACAACCTGGGGAGTTACGACATGATGAAGAAGATTGTTCTCGTTGGCGCGCTCGTAGGCGCTCTCGCATCCTGCACGGCGACCGAGCAAGGCACGGCGATCGGCGCCGGCACCGGTGCGGTCATCGGTGGCGCCGTCACCAACAGCTGGGGTGGTGCCGCTGTCGGCGCCGTTGCCGGCGGTCTGACCGGCGCTCTGATCGGCCAGTCGGTCGAACGCCGCGGCTACTGCATCTATCGCGACCGCTACGGCCGCCGCTACGAGGCCCGTTGCCGCTACTGACCGGCAAGCGCATATCGGACTTCCCAACGGGCGCTTCGGCGCCCGTTTTTCTTTGCCGGCCGCAGCCGTCAGCGCCAACAGTGGCGTGCCGGGACAGAAAAGGAGCGCATCCAGCCGGATGCGCTCCTTTTTCAGTCCACGTGATGCTCGGAGAATGGGCTAGACGAAGAACTGCCCGCCATTGGCCGTCAGGGTCGAGCCGGTGATGAAGCCGGCGTCGTCGGAGACGAGGAAGGTGACGCAACGGGCGATCTCTTCCGGCTCGCCGAGACGGCCGACGGGAATCTGGGGAATGATCCGTTCGTTCAGCACTTTCTCCGGCACGGCCAGCACCATTTCCGTTCCGATGTAACCGGGGCAGATAGCGTTGACCGTGATGTTTTTCGCCGCCCCTTCCTGGGCAAGCGCCTTGGTGAAGCCGAGATCACCGGCCTTGGCGGCCGAATAGTTCGCCTGGCCCATCTGACCCTTCTGGCCGTTGATCGAGGAGATGTTGACGATGCGCCCGAAGCTGCGGTCGCGCATGCCTGTCCAGACCTGATGGGTCATGTTGAACAGGCCGGTGAGGTTGGTATTGATCACCTCGTGCCACTGCTGCGGCGTCATCTTGTGGAACATTGCATCGCGGGTGATGCCGGCATTGTTGACGAGAATCTCGACCGGTCCGATCTCGCTTTCAACCTTGGCAATCCCTTCACCGCAGGCGGCATAGTCCGAAACGTCCCACTTGAATACGGCAACGCCGGTGACCTCGTGGAAGGCTCTGGCCTTCTCGTCATTGCCGGCATAAGTCGCCGCAACCCTGTATCCGGCGTTTTTCAGCGCCATGGATATGGCTGCGCCGATGCCGCGTGTACCTCCGGTGACCAGAGCCACTCTGCTCATGTTCCGCTCCCCTCGTGTTTTCGCCCGCGTGGCGGGATTTCAATCAATGACGGATCGTATCGTATGCTATTAAAATGCCTCGAAGCACATGGCGACGCCCATGCCGCCGCCGATGCAAAGCGTGGCCAGGCCCTTCTTCGCGCCGCGGCGCTTCATTTCAAACAACAGCGTGTTGAGAACACGCGCGCCGGACGCGCCGATCGGATGGCCGATCGCAATCGCCCCGCCATTGACGTTGACGATGGCCGGATCCCATCCGAGATCCTTGGTGACGGCGCAGGCTTGCGCCGCAAAAGCCTCGTTGGCTTCGACGAGATCAAGATCGCCGACCGACCAGCCGGCCTTTTCCAGCGCCTTGCGGGACGCCGGGATCGGGCCGGTGCCCATGATCGACGGATCGACGCCCGCCGTTGCCCAGGAAACGATGCGGGCGAGCGGCTGGATGCCGCGGCGGACCGCTTCGGCTTCGCTCATCAGCACCGCGGCGGCGGCGCCGTCGTTGAGGCCGGAGGCATTTGCAGCCGTCACCGTGCCGTCCTTGTCGAAGGCCGGACGCAGCTTGCCCATCGCCTCCAGCGTGGCGCCGTGGCGGATATATTCGTCGGCATCGACGGTCACGTCGCCCTTACGCGTCTGGATGACATACGGGATGATCTCATCGGTAAAGCGGCCGGCTTTCTGGGCGGCCTCCGCCTTGTTCTGCGAAGCGACGGCGAACTGATCCTGCTCGTCGCGCGAAAGCTGCCATTGGCGCGCAATATTCTCGGCGGTGATGCCCATGTGATAACCATGGAAGGCATCGGTCAGGCCGTCCTTGATCATCGTGTCGACCATCTTCGCGTCGCCCATCTTGACGCCGCCGCGCAAATGCACGGCATGCGGCGCCATCGACATGGATTCCTGGCCGCCGGCAACGATGATCCTGGCATCGCCGGTGGCGATCTGCTGCATGCCGAGCGCGACGGCGCGCAGGCCCGAGCCGCAGAGTTGGTTGACGCCCCAGGCCGTCGCTTCCTTGGGAATACCGGCCTTGATCGCCGCCTGGCGGGCCGGGTTCTGGCCCTCGCCGGCGGCCAGCACCTGGCCGAGGATCACCTCGTCGACTTCGCCGGCGTCGACGCCGGCGCGCGCGAGCGCACCCTTGATGACCGCCGCGCCGAGTTCATGGGCGGGGACCGTTGCGAAAGCGCCGTTGAACGAACCGACTGCGGTTCGACCTGCGCTGGCGATGACGACGGATGAATTGCTCATGGGGAGGCTCCTCGTTTTTCGTCCCACTTACATAAGGGGAAACTGGCAAAGCTTTGAGCACAAGTCAAACGCGAAGACCGGCCGGCGGCATTTTTCGGCGGCGGCCCGTAAAGCCAATTCGTATGATCTGTTAAAGGTTTGCCGCATCGCACAAAGAGATTGTCACCGGCCTTCTTTTGCGTTTACAGTCTGAAGTGGAGGAACATCCATAAATCAGACGGGGGTTCAGGAGACTGATATGGCGAAGAATGAGGGTCAGATAGTCATCAAGAAATACGCCAATCGCCGCCTGTACAATACAGGCACCAGCACCTATGTGACGCTGGAAGATCTGGCGGAGATGGTGAAGAGGGGCGAGGATTTTACCGTCCAGGATGCAAAAAGCGGAGATGACATCACCCATTCGGTGCTGACCCAGATCATCTTCGAACAGGAATCGAAGACCGGCAACACACTGCTCCCGATCTCGTTCCTGCGCCAGCTCATCACCTATTACGGCGACCAGATGCAGATGGTCGTGCCGAGCTTTCTCGAACATTCGATGCGCGCCTTCAGCGAACAGCAGGCCCAGATGCGCGAGCAGGTGAACCGCGCCTTTGGCGAAACGCCGCTCGGCAAGAACCTGCAATTGCCGATGCAGATGGTCGAGGACCAGGTTCGCCGGAATACGGAGCTGTTTCAGCAGGCGATGCAGATGTTCTCGCCTTTCATGAACCCGCCGGCGGCCAAGGAAAGCCGCAAGGCCGAGGCCAAGGATATCGACGAGCTGAAGGAACAGCTCCGCGCCCTTCAGAACAAGCTCGATAACCTATAAGCCGATCGAGACATCCCGCCCGGCGCTTCGGATCGAAACGGCAAAACCGCCGATCACATCGATCAGAGCGATCGTCATCAGAATGAAGAATACCTGCGTCGCAGCGTCCTGGACGAGCAGAAACTCGACCAGGAAGGCGATGAACACCAGCATCGACAAGATGTGGTTGATGAGGTTGCCGGGGCCGGTTCTGGTTGCCTTCAGGATTTCGAAGAAGAGCACGACGAGCGCTATGACGATGAAGAGATCGCCGAGCGCCATGCTCCAGATCGCGCCCGAGAGCATCGACAGCACAATGATGTCGTGCTGCAGCGCCGCAATGCCGCCGCCGCCCATCAGGCCGAGCATCGCCAGATTGTAGAGAATAAACGGGATAATCATCAGCGGCATGGCGGCTATCATCGGCAATCTCTCCTTGGCGACCGGAAGAATACTGCCGTAAACCGTTGCCCCACCGCAAGTCATTGCAAATATTATATCGCCGAAATGCAAAAAGCCGGCGTGACGCCGGCCTCTGAAACTTTCGATCGGACAAGCCGGATCGGAAAATTATGCGCTTTCCTTCGGCGTCAGAACCTGGCGGCCACGATACATGCCGGTCTTCAGGTCGATGTGATGCGGGCGGCGCAGTTCGCCGGAATTCTTGTCTTCGACATAGGTCGGAGCCTTCAGCGCATCAGCCGAACGGCGCATGCCGCGCTTGGACGGGCTCGTTTTTCTCTTCGGTACAGCCATTTCTCTTACTCCACTTGCGGGCAAAACATTCCCACGGCCAGACTGGCGGCCGAAACGGACATGTCGCGATTTCGGAAATTTTGCGCGCTTATACATGCAAGGGGCGGCCTTGACCAGTCCCCATGAATATTTTTTGCGAGGCGACGATTCCTGCCTCAGACTTCGTCTTCCGCCACGATCCAACGTTCGGCGCGGGCCGCCTCTTCCCATTTGCGCCAGGCCGGATGCGCCTTCATCGTCGTCATATAGGCGAGCGTGTCGTCCCGATCGACGAGGTCATAAATGTCGAACCGGTTGACGACAGGCGCAAACATCGCATCCGCACCGCTGAAGGCACCGAAGAGAAACGGTCCGCCGGATTTCTGCAGAAGGTCGCGCCAGATCGTCTCGATACGGCTGATATCGGCGGCGACACCATCCGGCAAGACGATCCTGGCCTTCGGCCGGCGGATATTCATCGGGCAGGCGCCGCGCAGGGCCCGGAAGCTCGACAGCATTTCCATCGAAACCGAACGGGCGAGCGCCCGCGCAGCGCGATCCCTCGGCAGAAGGCCGGCTTCGGGATAAAGCTCGGCGGCATATTCGATGATCGCCAGCGATTCCCAGATCTTCAATGCGCCGTGCTGCAGGACCGGCACATTGCCGCTTGGCGAGATGGCCTTGATGTCGGGATTGCCGCCGGGATAGTCGAAGGGGATCAGAACTTCCTCGAAATCAATACCGGCACCGGTCAGCGCCATCCATGGCCGGAACGACCAGGAGGAATAATTCTTGTTGGCGATGTAGAGCGTCGGTCTGTCCATGGGGCCTCTCCCGTTCAGGCGTCGAATTCGAAGATCAGTAGTTCGTGGAAATGGTTCATGTCCTCGAACACGCAGAATGCCGGCGGCGTCATCTCGAAAACAGCAGCCTTGCGGCGGATATCCTCGGCCACGTCGTCAAGCATTGCCTGCCAACGCGGCAAGGCTTCGTCCTCCAGCCGTTCGATCGGATAGGCGAAGGTGATATGGAACTTGTAGTCCATATGGTTCGGTTGGCGATAGCCGAGAAGATCAGCAAATGCGTCGCGCCAGGCGCGCATGATCTTGCGGTCCTTCTCGGTTGCCCCATCGACGAGCAGTCCCGACGGTCGGGCTTCGACGACGGCGATCTTGAAGGGCTCGGCCATTGAAAAACCTTCGAGCCGTGCGGCCAGCAGCTCGGTCATGTCGTCGATCGGCGTATCGAGAGGGAGATCACGCGGCCAGTAATCCTGCCGGCGTCTGGTCTCGATGATACCTTCGAAAAGCGTCATGTGAAGGCTGGAGATCGGCGTGAAGAGGAACTGTTCGGCCTCGGGCATTGCCAGATATTTCTCGCGCGCTTCGATCAGCACCGTCTGCGTCCGCGACGCCTTCTCGACATGACAGACGATGGTACTGCCGGCCTCGGGCAGAAAGCCGCCGACCCTGCGGTAGCGGCTGCCGAGATGGGCGGGCGGGGTCGGATTGTGGGTCTTCGAGTAGGCGAGAAGCTCGGGCGAAAAGGTCGTGGCGGTCATGGGCGACTCGAGGGGTTCTGGTTTCAATGCACCGCCCATATGGCAGAACCAAGAATGTCAGATGACGCTTGGTTCTTCTAACGATCAGTTCTGATCTCAATCATAGATGCATTTGACGTAATCGCCGGAACCCTGCGCACGCCTTTCGATGACGCCGGCCAGCCGACGAAGCCCGCGTCCGGGTTTGCCGGCATTGCGGTCGATCGGGTTCGGCAGCGAGACGGCAAGCAGTGATGCCTGCCGCCGCGTCAGCTTCGAGGCCGGCACCTTGAAATGATGCTGGGCTGCCGCCTCGACGCCGTAGATACCGGGACCCCATTCGGCGATGTTGAGATAGATTTCCATCAGCCGCCGTTTCGACAGCACGAAATCCGTGGAGACGGCCAGCGGAAGCTCCATCGCTTTGCGCACGAAGGAGCGGCTGTTCCAGAGAAAGAGATTCTTGGCCGTCTGCATCGGGATGGTGCTGCCGCCGCGCGTTGCCTGACCCTTCAGCGTATCCACGACCAGCATGCGCATCTCGGCCCAATCGACGCCGCCATGGAAACAATATTGCCCGTCCTCGGACATCATCACCGACTGCACCAGGACCGGAGAGATCTCGTCCAGCGACACCCATCTGCGGTCATAACCGCGCAACAGCACGAGATCGCGCAGCATCAGCGTCGAGACCGGGTGGATGAAGGGCAGCAGATACAAAAAGATCAGCACGTAGGGAAGGACGACCAGCGCCAGCACGGCAAGAACGATGCGCTTCAGCACAGGCCGATTCTCGAACCATCGCCGACGGGCCGGCATGTCGGCGATATCCTCTGTCTCCGGCGCTATATCCAAAATGTCCCCAGTCCACTTCGCTCCCCTGTCGTTCTCATAACGCCTGTGAGGCGCTTATGCCAGAGCACATGGGAAATCTTGCGGTGGCCATCGACAATTCCGTTGCAAGCCCCCTTGCCCCATGCCAAACAGCGCCGATGGACGCGAACCGGGACACTTTCGAGACGAGGCTGAAGAACAACGCCCGCGAGATCGAGGCGCTGCTCGTCGCATTGCTGTCGCCGAACGCCCTCTCCGACGAAATCGCCAGGCCCGAGACCCTGCGCAGCGCCATGCACTATGCCGTGTTGAACGGCGGCAAGCGGCTGCGTCCCTTCCTGGTCGTCGAAAGTGCCGCTCTTCTCGGCGGTGATGCGCAGGCCGCCCTTCGTATCGGCGCCGCGCTCGAATGCGTGCACTGTTATTCCCTCGTGCATGACGATCTGCCGGCCATGGACGACGACGATATGCGCCGCGGCAAACCGACGGTGCACATCAAGTTCGATGAAGCCACCGCGATCCTCGCCGGCGACAGCTTGCTGACCTACGCCTTCGATATTGTCGCAGCACCGGAAACGGCGCTTCCCGATGCCAGCAAGGCATCGCTGGTGCTGGCTCTTGCGCGCGCCGCCGGTCTGGGCGGCATGGCCGGCGGCCAGGCGCTCGATCTGGCGGCGGAAAGACAGGCTCCAGACGAGGCCGGCATTGTCCGCCTGCAGGCGATGAAAACGGGCGCGCTGATCCGCTTCGGCTGCGAGGCCGGCGCCATCATCGCGGGAAGCCCGCAGGACGATCGCCGCCGCCTGCGCGCCTTCGGCGAAAAGATCGGCCTTGCCTTCCAGCTCGCCGACGACATTCTCGACCTGACCTCGGATGCCGCGACCATGGGCAAGGCGACCGGCAAGGATGCGGCCCGAGGCAAGGGAACGCTCGTGGCGCTGCATGGCGTGGAATGGGCCGAGACCGAGCTCCGCCGGCATGTCGCCGACGCCGAGGCGCTGCTGGCTCCCTACGGCGCCCGTGCATCGACCCTCATCGCCGCGGCGCATTTCATCGCCGACCGGAAGAGTTAGATCAGGCCGCCAATATTTCCTTGAGAGCGGACACCAGACAGGCGCATTCCTCGTCTGTGCCGATGCTGATGCGCAGGAATTCCGAAATGCGCGGCTTGGCGAAATGCCGGACGAGGACGCCGCGCTCGCGCAGAGCCGCTTGAAGCGCGGCGCCCGGCCGGCTTGCGTGCCTTGCGAAAACGAAATTCGCCTGAGACGGCAGCACGTGGAAATCCAGCGCTTCGAGTTCCCGGACGAGACCGTCCCGGCTGGCGATGAGCTTCTTCCGGCACGTCTCGAACCACGCCTCGTCCTTGATCGCCGCCGTCGCGGCGACCTGCGCCAGGCGATCGAGCGGATAGGAGTTGAAGCTGTCCTTGACGCGCACCAGCGCCTCGATCAGCTCCCGCTGCCCCAGCGCAAAACCGACGCGCAGACCGGCAAGCGAGCGGGATTTCGACAAGGTCTGAATGACAAGCAGATTGGGATATTTGGAAATGAGCGGGACAGCGCTTTCACCGCCGAAATCGACATAGGCCTCGTCGATCGCCACGACCGCATCCGGATGGGCGGCGACAAGCGCCTCTATGTCGGCAAGCGGCAGGCCGATGCCGGTCGGCGCATTCGGATTGGGGATGAGGATCGCGCCGCACGGCCTGTCGTAATCCGCCGGCCGGATCCGGAACCTGTCGTCGACAGGCACTTCGATGGTTTCGACGTCGTATAGCAGGCTATAGGCTGGATAGAACGGATAGCTGACATCCGGATAGAGAAGCGGCAGCTCGTGTTTCAGCAGCGCCTGAAACGTATGAGCGAGCACCTCGTCGGAGCCGTTGCCGACGAAGACTTCATCTGCTGCCAGACCGAAACGGGCGGCGATCGCCTCGCGCAATTCCGTCGCAGTCGGGTCGGGATAGAGCCGCAGACGATCGTCCGCCGCCTGCCCGATCGCCTCGAGCGCCCTGGGAGAAGGCCCGTAGGGATTCTCGTTGGTGTTAAGCTTGATCAGGCCGGGAATGCGGGGTTGCTCCCCCGCGACATAGGGCCGAAGCTTGCTGACAATGGGAGACCAGTACCGGCTCATCCAAACACGCCGGTCTTCATTCCGCCGCTGTCCGCTGGCCGAAGCGCTTCTCGATATAATCGACGACAAGTGCTTCGAAATCGGCAGCGATATTGGGGCCGCGCAGCGTCAGCGCCTTCTTGCCGTCGATGAAAACGGGCGCGGCCGGCGTCTCGCCGGTGCCGGGAAGGGAAATGCCGATATCGGCGTGTTTGCTTTCGCCCGGTCCGTTGACGATGCAGCCCATGACGGCGACATTCAGCGCCTCGACGCCGGGATATTTCTCGCGCCAGACCGGCATGTTCTTGCGGATATCGTTCTGGATGTTCTGGGCCAGTTCCTGAAACACCGTTGACGTCGTGCGTCCGCAGCCCGGACAGGCGGCAACAACAGGCACGAATTGGCGGAAGCCCATGACCTGCAGGATTTCCTGCGCCACCTGGACTTCACGCGTACGGTCGCCGTTCGGCTCCGGCGTCAGTGACACGCGGATCGTATCGCCGATGCCATGCTGCAGCACGAAGCCCATCGCCGCCGACGAGGCGACGATGCCCTTGCTGCCCATGCCGGCTTCGGTGAGGCCGAGATGCAGCGCATGGTTGGAGCGCTCGGCGAGCATGGAATTGACGGCGATCAGATCCTGCACCTGGCTGACCTTGGCCGAGAGGATGATGCGGTTGCGCCGCAGGCCGATTTCCTCGGCAAGAGCCGCCGAAAGCAGCGCCGACTGCACGATCGCCTCGCGCGTCACCTGCCGGGCCGAAAGCGGTGAACCGGCTTCAGCATTCTGGTCCATCAGCGCCGTCAACAGATCCTGATCGAGCGAGCCCCAGTTGACGCCGATGCGCACCGGCTTGTCGTAGCGGATCGCCATCTCGATGATCTCGGCGAACTGCTTGTCCTTCTTGTCCTTGAAACCGACATTGCCGGGATTGATGCGGTATTTCGCCAGGGCCTCGGCGCAGGCCGGGTGATCGGCGAGCAGCTTGTGACCGATATAATGGAAGTCGCCGATCAGCGGCACGTCCATGCCGAGCCGCAGCAGCCGCTCGCGGATCTTCGGCACGGCAGCCGCACTCTCGTCGCGGTCGACGGTGATGCGGACCAGCTCCGAGCCTGCCCGGTGGAGGGCCGCGACCTGGGCGACGGTCGAGTCGATATCGGCCGTATCGGTGTTCGTCATGGATTGCACGACGATCGGTGCGCCGCCGCCGACGATGACGCCGCCGACATCGACGGCAACGGAAGCGCGGCGCGGTTTCGGATCAAAATCGGCGGCTGACAACATTGAAAGCTCTTGCACCCCTAAGCATGTCGCGCAGTGCGCAGCGGTTTTGCGATAACGACATGCGTAAAACAAAGATCTAAAGCGCGGCAAGCGAATCTGAAAAGATTGCGCCGCGCTTTAGAAATGGTGCCTTTCAGGTGGATCATGACCGCTTTCTTGTCAACCGCCCCCTATATCACTTTTGTTTGGAGGCGGCTCAATGGCCGCCCCCGGAAACTCCGTCGGCATAATGGGCCAGCTTCGAAAACGCGAGAACGAACAGCAGCAGCACCGGCAGCGCCATAAAGACCACGGCAAATCCGATATGTTCAGCAACGAAACCGATCAGCGACGGCGCGACGAGCATGCCGGAATAGCCCATCGTCGTGACGACGGAGATGCCGATGCCGGGTTTGAGGCCGGGAATATTACCTGCCGCCGAGAAAGCGATCGGCACCATGTTGGAAATGCCGATGCCGCAAAGGGCAAAACCCAGGATGGCGATCTCGGCGTCCGGCGCAAGGCCAGCAAGCAACATGCCGACAATGGCAAAGAGCGTGCAGATGCGTAGCGTCTTGACGCCTCCGAGACGATCGCGCACCAGATCGCCGGCAAAGCGCATGGTCGCCATGGTCGCCGAAAAGGCTGCGAAACCGAGACCCGAAAGGGCGACCGACGCATTCATTTCCTGCCGGAGGTAAAGCGCGCCCCAATCCAGAACCGCGCCTTCGGGCACCATGGAGAACAGCGCCATCAAGCCGAGCAGCCACGGCAGCGGTACCATCGGCAGTCTCGTCTTCTCCTTCTTGGCATCGGGATGGGGCGGATCCGCAAGGATCATCGGCCAGGCGACGGCAACGAAGATCGCCGCCAGTACGGTCGCCAGTTGCGCATGGCCGAGAATGCCGAGCTTGGCGATGACAATGCCGCCGAGACCGGAGCCGATCAACCCGCCGAGGCTCCAGAAGGCGTGGCAGGACGACATGATGGCGCGGCGCATGGATTTTTCGACAGAGACCGCGTTGGCATTCATCGCCACGTCCATGGCCCCGATGAAGCCGCCGAACAGGAAGAGCGAGATAGCCGCGGTGATCACGTTCGGGGCGAGCGTCAAAGCCAGGAGCAGCGGCAGCACGCAAACGGCGGTTGCCCGAACGACGACACGCGAGCCGTGTTTTGCGATCTGCGCGCCGGCGATCGGCATCATGACCAGCGAGCCGACACCGAAGACGATGATCATAAGCCCGAGCTCGAACTTGCTCAGCCCAAGACGCTCGGCAAAATCCGGGATCTTCGGCGCCCAGCAGCCGACGACGAAGCCATTCATGAGAAAGAGCAGGGAAACCGCCGCCCTGTTTCTGGTAATGAAGCCGCTCCGGGCTCCCCGCGGTGCACTCACATGACTGTCCATTTCTCGGTCTTTCCTCTTTGCCGGGTTTGCGCGCCCGGTTTCCCTAAACTCTATGACAGCGGTCTCAGTTCGTTTGCTCGGCGATGACGGTCCTGCAGCCGCGTTCGCGGTAGCCGGCAAGGACGGCCGGGTCGGCATCGTGCTCGACAACCAGGCATTCGCAATGCGTCATCGGCAGGATGCTGTGGGGCGCAGCGGTGCCGAATTTTTCCGAGGTCACGGCCACCAGAACTTTTCTGCTTTTCGACGTGGCAAACCGTTTGAACTCCGCATCCTCGAAGCCGAACGCGGTGATGCCGGCCTCGAGATCGACGCCGCAGGCGCCGAGAATGCAGAGATCCGGCGATATCTGTTCCATATCCCGCAGCGCCTTGGCGCCGAGCGCCCCGCCGGTCTGCCGATCCACCATGCCCCCGATCAGGATGACGTTGACGGCGGGCTTGTCGATCAGCACCGCGGCGATCGCCGGCGCATTGGTCGCAGCCGTCAGTTCGAGTTCGGCCGGCAAGGCATTGGCAATCGCCAGATTGGTGCTGCCGGCGTCGAAGAACACCGTCAAACCGGCGGCGATCTGCTTTGCCGCGGCCCGCGCCAGTGCCTGCTTCCGGTCGGCGGCAAGGCCGATGCGCTGCGTCAGGCTTCCATAGGCCGGCGCGACCGGCAAGGCGCCGCCATAGACCCGCTCGCAGAGTCCCGCCGCCGCCATCTCGCGAAGGTCGCGCCGCACCGTATCTTCGGAGACGCCGAATTCGAGCGCAAGTTCCGCCGCCAGCACGCGGCCGTTCAGCCGCAGCCTCTCGGAAATCACACCTTGGCGCTCTCGCAACAGAAAGTCCTGCATGTTTCTACCAGATCGAAAGTTGAATGGTGTGAAACGTGCATAAACGCTTACGACCGTGCATGCAACATGCACCGCCACACGTTTTCTGACCTATTGAAACAAAGCCCCACCAACGAAGGGCAAAATTGCCTGGTTCCCGGCAATTCGAGGCCCGGTCGGCCGCTTGAGAAAAATATTTGCACTTGCTGCTTTTATTCGCAGTTTTCTTCGCTTCCGACGCCCTAGTTTTCTGCGAACTATGCCGCATCCGATCACAACCTCCCAAGGATGGATAGAACAATGAACTGGTTGAAAACCGTCGCCGCCGCTGCCCTCATTCAGGCTGCTGCCCTCCTGCCCGCCCATGCCGGCGAAAACCTTGCCGCCATCAAATCGGCCGGCGTCTTCAAGATCGGCACCGAAGGCACCTATGCGCCCTTCACCTATCATGACGAAAGCGGCAAGCTCGTCGGCTTCGACGTCGAGATCGGCGAAGCGATCGCCGCAAAGCTCGGCGTCAAGGCCGAATTCGTCGAAGGCAAGTGGGATGGCCTGATCGCCGGCCTCGACGCCAAGCGCTACGACACCGTCATCAACCAGGTCGGCATCACCGAAGCCCGCAAGCAGAAGTATGATTTCTCCGAACCCTATATCGCTTCCAAGGCGGTGCTGATCGTCCGCGACGGCGACGACAGCATCAAGACCTTCGCCGATCTGAAGGGCAAGAAATCCGCCCAGTCGCTGACCAGCAACTTCGGCAAGCTCGCGACCGAAGCCGGCGCAGAACTCGTCGGCACCGACGGTTTCGACCAGTCGATCCAACTCGTGCTGACCAAGCGCGCCGATGCGACGATCAACGACAGCCTCTCCTTCCTCGATTTCAAGAAGCACAAGCCGGACGCGCCGGTGAAGATTGCCGCAGAGCAGGAAAATGCCGATTACTCCGGCATCATCATCCGCAAGGGCGAGCCGGAACTGCTCGCCGAAATCAACAAGGCGCTCGCCGACATCAAGGCGGACGGTACGTACAAGAAGATCGCCGACAAATATTTCGGCCAGGACGTATCGAAGTAAGCTCGAGGGAAAAAGTCCCCTCCCAACCCCTCCCCACAAGGGGAGGGCTAACTCGCAGCATCCGCTTGCAGAAAACAGCAGCCTTCCTGCGGATGAAACGATGAAGTGGAAAGCGTCGGGAGCGGCATCCAAGCCCTCCCCCTTGTGGGAAGGGGTTGGGGAGGGGTATTCGAGATATCACCACCCAACCGATGAGAAGGAACGCCCTTGCAGCACTGGCTCCAATTGATGGCGGAATCGCTCCCCTCGCTCCTCTGGGCGGGGCTGATCTTCACCATCCCCCTCACGCTGCTGTCCTTCAGCTTCGGCCTGATCCTCGGCCTGATCACCGCGATCGCCCGCCTCTTCGGTCCCGCACCGGTCGCGATCGTCGCCCGTTTCTATGTCTGGGTCATCCGCGGCACACCGCTGCTCGTGCAGCTCTTCGTGATCTTCTACGGCCTGCCGAGCATCGGCATCCTGCTCGATGCCTTTCCCGCCGCCCTCATCGGCTTTACCCTGAATATCGGCGCTTACAGCTCCGAGATCATCCGCGCCGTCATCTCCTCGGTGCCCAAGGGCCAATGGGAAGCGGCCTATTCGATCGGTATGAGCTGGCGTCAGGCGATGAGCCGCACCATCCTGCCGCAGGCCGGCCGCGTCGCCGTGCCACCGCTGTCGAATACCTTCATCTCGCTGGTGAAGGACACGTCGCTTGCCGCCGCCATCACCGTGCCGGAGCTCTTCCAGGCCGCGCAGCGCATTGTCGCCACCACCTATGAGCCGCTGATCCTCTATATCGAGGCGGCGCTGATCTATCTTGTCCTGAGCTCCATCCTCTCGCAGCTGCAGGTGCGGCTGGAACGCCGCTTCGCGCGATATGGCGGCATGCTGGAGGCAAATGCATGATCGAGCTTTCCAACATCGAAAAGCGCTTCGGCGACGCCATCATCCTGAAGGATATCAGCATTCGCATCCCCGAGGGCAGCGTCACCGCGCTGGTCGGACCCTCAGGCGGCGGCAAAAGCACGCTGCTGCGCTGTATCAACCTGCTCGAAATCCCGACATCAGGTGCAATCCGCCTCGGCGAGGCAGAGCTTTCCTTCGCGCCCGGCAAACGCGTCGGCTGGCAGGCGATTCAGAAAATCCGCCGCCAGACCGGCATGGTCTTCCAGAACTTCCAGCTCTTCCCGCATCAAACCGCGATCGAGAATGTCATGGAAGGGCTGGTCACGGTGCTGAAATGGCCGAAGGAGAAAGCCCGCGAACGCGCCACGGAACTCTTGACCAAGGTCGGCATGGCGCACAAGGCCGATGCCTGGCCCTCGACATTATCGGGCGGCCAGCAACAGCGCGTGGCGATCGCCCGGGCGCTGGCGCCGTCGCCGCGCGTGCTTCTGTGCGACGAGCCGACCTCGGCGCTCGATCCGGAACTCTCGGCGGAAGTGGTCGATGTGCTGGGCCAGTTGGCCCGGGAAGGCACGACCATGGTGATGGCGACCCATGATCTGCGGCTTGCCTCCAAGATCGCCAATGACGTCGTCTTCCTGGAAGCCGGCAGTGTGGTGGAAACGGGCAGCGCCAGAGCGATCTTCACCGCGCCGGAGCGCGAACGCACCAAGCGGTTCATCTCGACGATCAACGCGGCGCATACCTACGATATTTAAACGGTGCCGGGCTATCGCCCCGGCACCGCCGGCACTTCGATCAAGCGGCCGTGACGACGGCGCGCGCGGCCTTCAAGGCGTTGCCCCACCAGGTCAGCTGGTCGAGCATGTTCTTGGCGGCTTCGTTGAGATGCGCGTAGTCCCCAAGCTGCTTGCCGTCCTTGAGAACGGCAAGATATTCGCTGAAGGCAATGTGAACGCCGGTCTTGACCGAAGCTGCGCTCATTTCGACGAAGATCAGGCGAAGTTGCTCGACGGCCCGCGCCCCGCCAACGCCGCCATAGCCGACGAAGCCGACCGGCTTCTGGATGAACTCGCCGAGATCGATGGCATTTTTCAGAACCGCCGTCGGCCCATGATTGTACTCGGCGGCGGTGAAAATGAAGCCGTCGAATTCGCGCAGCTTCTTCTTCCAGCGCTCGGCGGCGTCGCTTTCCGCCGTCGTTGCGCGCTCTTCGCCGAAGAAATGCATGGGATAGTCGAGAAGATCGAGAACCTCACATTCGAGATCGGCGCGCGGGCCGACGAGCCCGGCGATCCACTTGGCCGGATGTTCGGCGAAACGGCCAATACGCGTGCTGCCGACGATGACGGCAATCTTCAACTTGCTCATGGAGACGATTTCCTGGTTGGTCTTGGGGCGGATAATACGACCTCAAGTCTATGAGAAAGCCTCCTCGCCGGGCAAGGCGAGGAGGCCGTAAACGCTTCGAAAAATCAGCTTTCCGACAGCCCGGTCACACACAATCGGGTGATTGGCCGAAGCGGCCGGCCACCTGCACAAGCCTCAACCGGCATAGACGACAAGCAGGTCCTTGGCATCGATCTGGTCGCCGGCCTTGACGAGGATTTCGGCAATGGTTCCATCCTTTTCCGCATGGATCGCCGTTTCCATCTTCATCGCCTCGATGGAGACGAGCACGTCACCGGCGCTGACAGCCTGGCCGGACGAGGCGAAGACGCGGCTGATGACGCCGGGCATCGGCGCACCGACATGAGCGGCATTGCCGGGTTCGGCCTTGCGGCGCACGGCCGCACCCGTTGCCCCATGGGCCCGATCCGGCACCTTGATGCGGCGCGGCTGGCCGTTGAGCTCGAAGAAGACGGTGACCATGCCCTGGCTGTCGGTGGCGCTCATCGCCTGATTGACGATGACGAGCGTCTTGCCCTTTTCGATATCGGCAAACAGCTCGTCGCCATCGGCCAGCCCGTAGAAATAAGACGGCGTGGGCAGCACCGAGACCGGGCCATAGGTATCGGAGGCGAGCGCAAAGTCGGTGAAGACCTTCGGATACATCAAGTAGGAGGCGAACTCGAAATCGCTGACCTGGCGCTCCAGCTTGGTCTCGATGACCTTGCGCTCGGCATCGAGATCGGCTTCGTTCAGCAGCGAGCCGGGACGCACCGTATAGGGCTTTTCGCCCTTCAGCGCCTTCTTCTGCAGCGCTGCCGGCCATCCCGACGGCGGCTGGCCGAGATCGCCCTTCAGCATCGAGACCACCGATTCCGGGAAGGAGACTTCGCGCTCGGGGCTGACGACGTCGGCGACCGTCAGGTCCTGGCTGACCATCATCAGCGCCATGTCGCCGACCACCTTGGAGGAGGGCGTCACCTTGACGATATCGCCGAACATCTGGTTGGCGTCGGCATAGGCCTGCGCCACCTGGTGCCAGCGTGTCTCCAGCCCCAGCGAGCGGGCCTGCTCCTTGAGGTTGGTGAACTGGCCGCCCGGCATTTCATGCAGATAGACTTCCGAGGCCGGCCCCTTGAGGTCGCTTTCGAAGGCGGCATACTGGTTGCGCACCGCTTCCCAATAGAAGGAGATGCGGCGGATCCATTCCGGATCGAGGCCGGGATCGCGCTCGGAGCCGGAAAGCGCCTCGACGATCGAGCCGAGACAGGGCTGCGAGGTATTGCCGGACAGCGCATCCATCGCCGCATCGACGGCATCGACGCCGGCTTCGACGGCGGCAAGAACGGTCGCGGCCGCAATGCCCGACGTGTCGTGCGTGTGGAAGTGGATCGGCAGGCCGGTCGCCTCGCGCAGCGCCTTAAACAGCACCTTCGCCGCCGCCGGCTTCAAGAGACCCGCCATATCCTTGACTGCGATGATATGGGCGCCGGCCTTCTCCAGTTCGACGGCAAGATCGGTATAGTATTTCAGGTCGTATTTCGGGCGGGCGGAATTCAGGATATCGCCGGTATAGCAGATCGCCGCCTCGCAGAGTTTGTTCTCCTCGGCGATCGCATCCATCGATACCCGCATGTTCTCGACCCAGTTCAGGCAGTCGAAGACGCGGAAGAGATCGATGCCGCCCCGGGCCGCCTGGCGGACGAAATATTTGACGACATTGTCGGGATAGTTGGTGTAGCCGACGCCATTGGCGCCGCGCAGCAGCATCTGCAGGAGCAGGTTCGGCGCGCCCTCGCGGATCAGCGCCAGCCGCTCCCACGGATCTTCGGTGAGGAAGCGCATCGAGACGTCGAAGGTCGCGCCGCCCCAGCATTCGAGCGACAAGAGGTTCGGCAGCGCATGCGCATAGGTGCCGGCGATCCGGGCGATGTCATAGGTGCGCATGCGGGTGGCGAGCAGCGATTGATGGCCGTCGCGCATCGTCGTATCGGTCAGAAGCACGCGCTTCTCGTTGCGCATCCATTCGCCGAACTTCTTCGGGCCGAGCGTGTCGAGCAGCTGCTTCGTGCCGTCCTTGACACCGTTGCCGTTGGCATAGGGCACCACCGGCTTGGCGGCGTTGGCAAGCGGCTTCGGCCGGTCCTTGGCTTCGGGATGGCCGTTGACGGTGACGTCGGCGAGATAGGTCAAGAGCTTCGTCGCGCGATCCTGGCGCTTGACCTGCTGGAAGAGCTCCGGCGTCGTGTCGATGAAGCGGGTGGTATAGCTGTTGTCGCGGAATTTCGGGTGGCCGATGATCGCTTCGAGGAAGGTCAGGTTGGTCGCCACACCGCGGATGCGGAATTCGCGCAGCGCGCGGTCCATGCGGGAAATCGCTTCGGACGGATTCGGCGCCCAGGCCGTTACCTTGACGAGCAGCGGATCGTAATAGCGGGTAATGATGGCGCCGGAATAGGAGGTGCCGCCGTCGAGACGGATGCCGAAGCCGGAAGCGGAGCGATAGGCGGTGATGCGGCCGTAATCCGGAATGAAGTTGTGTTCCGGATCTTCGGTGGTGATGCGGCACTGCAGCGCATGGCCGTTGAGACGGATGTCGGCCTGGGCGGGAACGCCCGATTCCGGTGTGCCGATCGCAGCCCCGTCAAGGATATGGATCTGCGCCTTGACGATATCGATGCCGGTGACGACTTCGGTCACCGTATGCTCGACCTGGATGCGCGGGTTGACCTCGATGAAGTAGAATTTGCCGGTATCGGCATCCATCAGATATTCGACGGTGCCGGCGCCGATATAATTGGTCGCCGCTGCGATCTTCAGCGAATAGGCGGCGAGCTCCTGGCGCTGCGCCTCGGAAAGATAAGGTGCCGGCGCGCGCTCGACGACCTTCTGGTTGCGGCGCTGGATCGAGCAGTCGCGCTCGAAGAGATGCACGACATTGCCGTGCGTGTCGCCGAGGACCTGGCTCTCGACATGGCGGGCGCGCTCGACCAGCTTTTCCAGATAGACCTCGTCCTTGCCGAAGGCCGCCATCGCCTCGCGCTTGGCCTCCGTCACCTCACGGGCGAGATCCTTCGGATCACGGATCGCGCGCATGCCGCGCCCGCCGCCGCCCCAGGAAGCCTTCAGCATCACGGGATAACCGATCTCTTCGGCCATCTTCGCCACTTCGGCGATATCGTCCGGCAACGGTTCGGTTGCCGGCACGACGGGCACGCCGACCGAGATCGCCAGATTGCGCGCCGCCACCTTGTTGCCGAGCTGGCGCATCGTATCGCCCTTCGGGCCGATGAAAATGATACCGGCCTTGTTGCAGGCATCGACGAACTCAGGGCTTTCCGACAAGAGGCCGTAACCGGGGTGAATGGCATCGGCGCCCGAAAGCTTGGCGACCCGGATCACCTCGTCGATCGACAGATAGCTTTCGATCGGCCCGAGATCGCGGGCAAGATGCGGACCGCGTCCGACCTGATAGCTCTCATCCGCCTTGAAGCGATGCAGCGCCAGCTTGTCCTCTTCCGCCCAGATCGCCACCGTTTTTATTCCAAGCTCGTTGGCCGCGCGGAACACGCGAATGGCTATTTCAGAGCGATTGGCAACGAGTATCTTGGAAATGGGCAAAACGGTCTCCTCCGTCGTTCAGACGCGGGCATGCTGCACCCGCGAAGAAAATTCTTAACTTCTTGTCACAGGAAGTTCAATTTCTCTTGCGACTGCGAAACGCACTTTCTCGCCATACGAGACATGTCGACTGGCAGTATGCAGCGATTTTGGCGAAATGGATAAGGAAAAGCTCAGCTTATCAGGCCATGGCGGAAGGCAAGCGCCACCGCCTGTTGCCTGTTCTTCGCCTTCAGCTTGTTCTGCAGCCCGTTCATATACCAATCGACGGTGTGGTTCGAGATCTTCAGCATCTTGCTGATCTCCATCGACGTCATGCCGTCGGCGAGATAGTGCAGGATTTCCATCTCGCGCCGCGTCAGCGGCGTCTCAGACGGCAGCAGCGTCTCCAGCGCCTCGGCCTCGCCTGTCAGCTCGAGCAAACGCCAGAAGGTCTTGCGCGCCACGGCCTCGAGCAAGGCGATCTCCACCGGCGACAAGTCGATCGGTCTGCCGCCGAGACTGAGGCTGCCCAGAATGCCGTTGCGCCCGTGGATCGGAAAGAGATAGCCGTCCTCCAATCCGTGGCCGAAGGCATCGACCATCATCTGCTCCATGCGGCGCCGATGTGCGTCGCCGTTGAACGCCGCCATACTCTCCCGCCAGCGGAACGGCCGTTGTGCGTGGGTGAGATAGCGCACCATCGGATCGATCCGGACATATTTTTTCGCGGCATATATCTGCAGCCATTGTTCCGGCCAGCGGCCGGCGAGCGGCGCGGCCCGCAGTTCCTGCTGCGCCGGACTTTGCTGCAAATGGCGCAGCAGACCGTAATACTCGAAGCCGGAAAGGTGGAGGACCTGCTCGAGCTCGGCGACGACGGCATCCGGATCGGAGCATTCTTCCAAAATGACAAGCAATTGAATTAACGAATTAATTTTCACAAAAAACGCCCTTTGTCCGGACCACAAGTCCGCATCGAGGCCGTTGGCGGCATTCTCACCTTGGTCGCGGAACGGTCTTCTTCAAAAAATGCAGTCTCTATTTAATGCTGTGCTAAACATTTATTAAAATGCAAGCGCAAATTGTTGCGGCATATAAGGTGCCCGCAATTCTCGCGCTAGACCCCGATGGCGAAAAATGTGAGTTCTCGTCACCCGATCCACTGCTCTATGTTGTTGATGCCGCTTCGGATTAGCCGCAAGCCGCGAAAGTCGGCTCAGGTTGATTAACCCTCGGATGAACTCTGAATACTCCGTTAATCGCCGGTTCAGGTAGCCTTTCGTAGCATCGCACCATTCCCGTTTTTCGCAGATGCACAAGAGGTTAGACGTGTCGCTATTCAAGGTCTATGCAAGAGCTCTGCGCTATCTTGGCGCCTACAAGCTCCGCGTATCCCTGGTCGTTATTGCCAATATTGTTCTGGCGACCATCACCATTGCGGAACCAATCCTGTTCGGTCGCATCATCGATGCGATCTCGGGCAAGGGTGAAGTCAAGCCCATCCTGTTCATGTGGGCGGGCTTCGCCGTGTTCAACACCATCGCCTTCGTCCTGGTGTCGCGCGAAGCCGACCGGCTTGCCCATGGGCGGCGGGCCACGTTGCTGACGGAGGCTTTCGGCCGGATCATTTCCATGCCGCTCGCCTGGCACCACCAGCGCGGCACCTCCAACGCGCTGCATACGCTGCTGCGCGCCTGCGAGACGCTGTTCGGCCTCTGGCTGGAATTCATGCGCAACCATCTGTCGACGGTCATCGCGCTTGCCCTGCTGGTGCCGACCGCAATATCGATGGACCTGCGGCTGTCGGCCGTCCTGATCGTGCTCGGCATTGCCTACTGGCTGATCGGTCGTGTGGTCATGAGCCGCACCAAGGATGGCCAGGCTTCGGTCGAGAACCACTACCATACCGTCTTCTCGCATGTCAGCGACTCGATCAGCAACGTGTCGGTTCTGCATAGCTACAACCGCATCGAAGCCGAAACCAAGGCGTTGAAATCCTTCGCCGACCGGCTGCTGGAAGCCCAGTATCCGGTGCTCGACTGGTGGGCGATCGCCAGTGCGCTGAACCGGATGGCCTCGACCATCGCGATGATGGTTGTCTTGATCATCGGCACAATGCTCGTTCAGTCCGGCCAGCTGCGCGTCGGTGACGTCATTGCCTTCATCGGCTTTGCCAACCTGCTGATTGCCCGCCTCGACCTGATGCGTCAATTCGCCACGCAGATCTTCGAGGCCCGTTCCAAGCTGCAGGACTTCTACACGCTCGAAGATTCGGTGCGTGAACGCGAAGAGCCGGCCGGCAACGGCGAGATCAAGAGCGTCAAGGGTGCAGTCGAATTCCGCGACGTCTCCTTCGGCTTCGGCAACAGCTCGCAGGGTCTGCACAATGTCTCCTTCTCGGTGAAGGCCGGCCAGACGGTTGCCATCGTCGGCCCGACCGGCGCCGGCAAGACGACGCTGGTCAACCTGCTGCAGCGCGTTTACGACCCGCAGGGTGGCCAGATCCTCGTCGACGGCACCGATATCACCAAGGTGACCCGCAAGTCGCTGCGTCGCCATATCGCCACCGTCTTCCAGGATGCCGGCCTGCTGAACCGCTCGATCAGCGACAATATCCGCCTCGGCCGCGAGGGTGCCAGCGAAGAGGAAATGCGCCGTGCGGCCGAAGCCGCCGCCGCCGCCGACTTCATCGAAACCCGCAAGGACCGTTACGATACGCATGTCGGCGAACGCGGCAACAAGCTCTCCGGCGGCGAGCGCCAGCGCATCGCAATCGCCCGCGCCATCCTCAAGGACGCGCCGATCCTGGTGCTCGACGAGGCGACCTCGGCGCTCGATGTCGAGACCGAAGCCCGCGTCAAGGCGGCGATCGACAACCTGCGTGAGAACCGTACCACCTTCATCATCGCCCACCGTCTGTCGACGGTCCGCGAAGCCGATATGGTGCTCTTCCTGGACAACGGCCGCGTCGCCGAGCAGGGCAGCTTCGACGAGCTTAGCCACAGCAACGGCCGCTTCGCCGCCCTGCTGCGCGCCAGCGGTATCCTGACGGACGACGAAGTTCGCAAGGCCCACGCCACCGAAGCCGCCTGATCGGTCGGGTTTCAAAACAAAGGCCGGAAGGATAGCTCCTTCCGGCCCTTTTTGTTTGGCGGGACCTACGACACATAATAACCGTGTACCATGAGCCACCCCCCTCTGCCCTGCCGGGCAGAGGGGTGCCGCACGCCGCCATTCCAAGCCAAACTCCAATTGACCACCCTGCCGATCTTCCTACCTTCCGCCTTGTCCAAGCATCGGAAGGAAAGCCCATGAAGGTCCTGCGCATCGTCGCCAATATTGCGGCACCCGACATCACGCCGGCGCGGCGGTTCTATCAGGATATCCTCGGTCTCGACGTCATCATGGATCACGGCTGGATCACCACCTTCGGCGCCGCGAGGCCTATGAACGTTCAGGTGAGCGTCGCCAGCCAAGGCGGCTCCGGCACACCGGTGCCGGACCTCTCGATCGAAGTCGACGATCTGGATGCTGCTTTCGCGGCGATGTCGGCCGCCGGTTTTCCGATCGAATACGGCCCGGTGGACGAGCCCTGGGGCGTCGGGCGCTTTTATGTCCGCGATCCGCTGGGCAGGCTGGTGAATATCCTCGTTCACAAAAACTGAGCCGGCGGGCATGGCCCGCCGGCTCAGTTATATCAAGGCAAGGCTGGCTGCTATTTCCGATTGGTGCGGCGATAGGTGTTTGCCGCTCCGCCGATCCGCACGGGCACCGGGACGGCGGCAACCTCGGTGACGAGCTTACTCTTGACCTTGCCCTGCTGACGCTTGTGCTCGAGATAGTAGGCATAGGCGAATTGCGTCGCAATGCCGGCGATGACGAAGATCGGGCCGACCAGCGGATCCTTGTTGGTGATGTAGAGCACCACCTGGCCGACCATGGCGAGGATCGTGCCGGCGACAAAGATGTTGAGCGAATGGCGGCCGAGGATCGTCAGCGGGTGATCCGCGGGACGCCGCAGGATGCGGGAGCATGCGGGGATGCTGATAATCAGATAGGTCAGCGCCAGCACATGCAGCAGCCGCGGCAGCGACAGGAAGGTCTTGTCGAAACCGGTGATAACAGGCGGCAGGCCGAGCGCTGCCAGCGAGTTGCCGAAAATCCAGAGATGACCTGTCACCCAGACGAAGGACAGCACGACGTAAGCGGCGGCGACCGCAAGCAATAGCGGATGCCGCGGGATCCGGCCGCCGCGCTTGATGTGCAGGATCGAGACGATACCGATCGAAAACAGGAACTGCCAGGACAGCGGATTGAGAAACCAATAGCCCTCGATCAGCATGTTGTGCGGCGCCACCTGATAAATGCCGGCGAGCAGCCAGACCGTGCCCGAGACGGCAAGCGCCAGCAGCGGGCTTCGCTCGTTCAGGAGAAGGAGGATGGGCACCATCAGCAGCAACGCCCCGTACATGGGCAGGATATTGTTGTAGCCGATCTGGTGGCCGAGCAGGAGCAGCGCCGGAATGCCGTCCTTGAGGTTCATCAGGACCGCCAGAATATTGATTTCGACAAGCAGCCCGGGCCGGTGGAACAGCCAGGCGCCGCAGATGAACAGCGCCAGCGTCATGAAGGTCGTGATCATATGGGCGAGGTAGAGCGTGAAGGCTCGCTTTACCGCCTTGATCGCCATTCTGAGCCGGTTGCCCGGCTGAAAGCGGGAGCCGTAGGCAAGGCCGACGGCAATGCCCGATATCAGCACGAAGGCCTCGGCGGCATCGGAGAAGCCGAAATTCTTCGTCGTGGCATATTCGAAGAACTGCCCGGGAACATGATTGATGAAGATCATGATCAGGGCGAGGCCACGCAGCACGTCAAGCCGTGTATCGCGCCCTGGCGCAGCTACGGATAGGGAACTGCGCTCGGCGCCGATGGCTTCGGTCAGCGTGCTTGCCATGGGGTGTCTCCTGTTATCCGATTTGCAAACGCGACGACGGCCAAAAGGGTTCCCTTTTGGCCGTCCGCGAATCGCCGTGATGTCTGCGTGGAGAAACGCTTTTATCCGAGCGGATATCCCTCTTCGGGATCGGCGATTTCGCTGCCGTTGATCGACAGAGTGTAGCCGCTGGCATTGGACGCTTTTGAGACCGAAATGCGGTATTTGCCGTCGCCCCGCTCCACCTCTGCCGCAAAACCGTCCCATTCCGACGGGAGCGACGGACGCACATAAAGCCGGCCGTCTTTCAAGCGGATACCGAGAATGCCCTCGACGGCAGCCCGGTAGAGCCAGCCGGCCGAGCCGGTGTACCAGGTCCAGCCGCCGCGCGCCGTATAAGGCTCATGTCCATAGACGTCGGCGGCCACGACATAGGGTTCGACCCGGTATTGCTCGGCCGAAGCCTTGTCGAGCGCATGGGTGATCGGGTTGAGGATCTGGAAGCAGCGCAGTGCATCATCGCCCCGCTTGAGCTCCGCCAGCGCCATCACCACCCAGGTCGCGGCATGGGTATATTGGCCGCCGTTTTCGCGCACGCCCGGCGGATAAGCCTTGATATAACCGGGATCCCTGGCGGAATTGACGAAAGGCGGCGTGAACAGCCGGATGATGCGGGCTTCCTCGTCGACCAGTTGATCGAGCACGGCGTCCATGGCCTTGACGGCGCGGGCCGGGTCGCCCTCGCCGGACAGAACGCTCCAGGACTGCGCGATCGAATCGATCCGGCATTCCGGGCTTTCGTTGGAACCGAGCAGCGCGCCATCGTCGAACGTGCCGCGGCGATAGTAGCCGCCGTCCCATCCCGCCGTTTCGAGCGCTTTTTTCAAGTCCTTGAGATGTGCAGACCAGCGCTTTGCGCGGGCCTTGTCGCCGCGCTCTTCGGCATAGGGAATGAAGGAGCGCAAGGCGCCCGCCAGGAACCAGCCGAGCCAGACGCTGGTGCCGCGGCCGGCGATGCCGACGCGGTTCATGCCGTCGTTCCAGTCGCCGCCGAGGAACAGCGGCAGGCCGTTAGTCCCCTTGCGGGCGATGGCGAGATCGAGTGCCAGCGCCGCATGTTCGTAGACGCTCGCCTTATCCTCGGAAATCTCCGGCTTGTAGAAGGAGTCGTGCTGTCCCTCGAGAAGCGCCGGACCTTCCAGAAAGGCAATTTCCTCGTCGAGCACGCTCTTGTCGCCGGTGACGCTGCAATAGTGGTGGATCGCATAGCTCAGCCAGACGACGTCGTCCGAGATCATCGTGCGGACGCCTGCACCCGTTCCCGGCAGCCACCAATGCTGGACGTCGCCCTCGCGGAATTGGCGCGAGGCGGCGTTCAGGATCTGCCGGCGGGCGATCGAGGGTTCGTGCAGCAGGAAGGCCAGCGTGTCCTGCAGCTGATCGCGGAAGCCAAAGGCGCCGCTTGCCTGGTAGAAGGCGGTGCGGGCCATGATCCGGCAGCCGAGGCTCTGATAGGGCAGCCAGGTGTTGATGAGATTGTTCATCCCGCGATCCGGCGTCGAGATCTGCAGCCTGCCGGTGAAATCCCGCCAGAAGCTGCGGTTTGCCTCGACGGCATCGTCGAAGGAAGCCTTGCGGATATCGGCGATGACGGCGCGCGCTTCTTCTTCCGTCGGCGTATCGCCGAGGAAGAAGGTGAAATCGCGCTCTTCGCCGGCGCTAAGCTCGATGTCGATAGCCAGAGCCGCGGCCGGATCGCCGTCGAGTTCGGTCGCACCCGAAAGAGCAGCCGCTGACGCAACGGCCTGCGGCGCCTGGATCGTTCCCGCCTTGCCGATGAACTCGCGCCGGCTTGCGCAGACGCTCGAAGGCGTCTCGCTCGCCGCGAAGAAGGCGGTTCGGTTGGAAAAATCGATGCTGTAGGGATTGGTGGCGAACAGCGCGCCTGTCTCCTCATCGTGGCTCGACAGGATGAAGGGCGCCGTGCGTCCCGGATTGCTGCCGAGGACCCATTCGACGTAACCGTAGAGCCGCAGCCTGCGGCCGGTCGAGCCGGTATTGCGCAGGCGCAGGCGCTGCAGCTTCACCGGCTTGTCGCGGGCGATCGTCTGCGTCAGTTCAAGCGCGATCTCGTGCTGGACGCTCGAGAAGACCGAATAGCCGAGCCCATGGCGGGCTTCGAAACGAATGTCCGGCCGGCGCGACAACGCCGCGAACGGCGTCATGACAGCACCGCTGTCGAGATCGGCGAGATAGAAGGCCTCGCCTGAGCGGTTGACCACGGCATCGTTCGACCAGGAGGTCAACTGGTAGTCGCGCGAATTGACGCTCCAGGTGAAGCCTGCGCCTTCGGCCGACACGTGAAAGCCGAACCTGTCATTGGAAATGACGTTGATCCAGGGCTGGGGCGTTGCATGACCGCCGGGCAGGCGAACGACATATTCGCGACCGTCTCGGGCAAAGCCGCCGATGCCGTTCCAGAAGTCGAGATCGCCTTCCTCCTCGATGACGACGGCCGGCACGACAGGCGGCGGCACCGGCGCGACGCGCTTGACCGGAACCTTGTTGCGTTCGGCGCGCTCCATCTCCTGCAGTTCATCCTTCGAGGGCGCAAACAGGGCGACGGCGCGGTTGATCTGATCGATCACCTTGCCGTTCTTCGCATGCAGGGTGACGCGGGAAGCCGCGATCACGGCACGATAGGTGCTCTCCTCCATCAGGTCCTTTCGAACCGCGAAGATATGCTGACGCAAGCCGTCGGCCTGGCCCATGCGGCGCACGTTCTCGCACATGGCGTCGAGCGCGTGCTGCATGTCCTGTGCGTAGGAAGAGGCACGTTCGTTCATGATGATGAGATCGGCAGTGACGCCGCGCGAGCGCAGATATTCCTGCGCCAGCAGGGCCTCGCGGGCAATATCGAGATCCATGTCGTCGTTGACGCGCAACGTGAAAATCGGAAAATCGCCGGAGATCGCCAGAGGCCACAGCGCCGATTGCGACTGCAGGCCGGCCTCGACGGTCGCTTCATCCTTGCGCAGCTGCATGTCGGGATAGACGAGGTAGCGTCCGAGATGCTGGAAGGCTGCCGCCTGCTGCGAGGTGACGCCGACGTGCCGCATCTGCACCTGGGTGCGCGTCCAGGCCTGGACGAGCTCGTGGTTGAAGGCGTCGGGATGACGGTAGCGATTGACCGCCTTGTCGACCTCGTCGCGGTTTGGAGCGGCGATCGTCCAGAAGAACACGCTGACCTTTTTGCCGGCCGGCACACGCACGGTGCGGCGCAGCGACATGACGGGATCGAGCATGAAGCCGTCGCTGCCGGAAAGTGTGGCGCCCGGATCGAAGGCCGCCGCATCGGCGAGGCTGCGGCCACGGCCGATGAACTTGCGCCGGTCGGTCTCGAATTCGGTGTGACGGGTGTCGCCGGCATTGTCGACGATCAGATGCGCGATGCTGATGTTCGGCTCGTTCGGATCGCGTTTGTTGCGTTCGGCGCGAATGACGTCGCCACGCTTGCCGATCTCGGTCTTGACGAACATGCGGGCGAAGGCCGGATGCGCGTTGTCGGTATCATCCGAGGTGATGACAGGTTCGAGATAGGAGGTGACCTCGATGAAACGGTCTTCCGTGCCCATGTTGAGCAGGGTGACACGGCGGGCCTCGGCATCATGCTCGGTCGCAATGATGCATTCTACCTCGCTCGTCAGATCACCAACCGTCTTGGTGAACTGCGCCTTCTCGTCGGCGAACTCGACCTTGATCTTTTCGCCCTCGACGCCCTTCGGCTCTGCTGTCGCCGACCACCATTCGTTGGTGGCGGTATCACGCAGGAAGATGAAGGTGCCCCAGCGATCTTCGGTCGGATCGGCCTTCCAGCGGGAAACGGAGAGGCCGTTCCAGCGGGAATAACCGGCGCCCGTCGCCGTCAGCATCAGCGAGTAGTGGCCGTTCGACAGGAACACGAGTTCGCGGTCGCGCGACGCCGGATCGCTGATCTTCCTGATCTCCGGCCGCAGCAGATCGTCCTGGATGCTGGCCGGCGTGTCGGATTCATGCTTGCCGCTCATAACAGGAATGTCGCGCGGCGCCTTTTCCTGCAGCAGCAGCTCCGCCGCCTCGATGACCGGGTCGGAATGGAAGAGCTCGCGCAGATGGCCGTTGAAGGCGACGTTGGCGACGGCGGCGATCGACATGCCGTGATGGTGGGCATAATAATTGTAGACCACAGCGCATTTCTTGCCTTCCGGCACGCGCGTCGGCGTGAAGTCGACCGCGTCGTGGAAGCCGAACTTGCCGAGCGCGCCGACCTTGCGCAGCCGCTGCAGGTTTTCGAGCGCGCCCGGCGGGTCGTACTGGCTGGCGAGCAGCGAAGCATAGGGCGCGATGACGGCATTGTGGCCGAGGCCACGCTTGAGACCGAGCGTCGGCACGCCGAAATTCGTGTACTGATAGTTGAGGTTATGGTCGCGGGCGTTGAAGGCCGCTTCCGAAATGCCCCACGGAATACCGAGCTTGCGGGCGTAGTTCATCTGCTCGACCACAACAAGATTGTTGGTCTGGTTGAGAATGCCGCCGCCGCGCTCCTGCATGACGAGCGGTGGCATCAGATATTCGAACATCGAACCGGACCAGGAGACCAGCGCGCCGCGCGATCCCACCGGCACGACCTGGCGGCCGAGGCGATACCAGTGCTCCGTCGGCAGGTCGCCCTTGGCGATGCCGAACAGGCTGGTCAGGCGGCATTCCGACGCGAGAAGATCGTAGCAGGCCTGGTCGAGTTCACCGCTTTCGACACGGTAGCCGATCGACAGCAGGCGCCGCTCCGGCCGGAACAGGAAGCCGAAATCCATCGAGAAGGCAAGATCGCGAGCCTTGTCGCGCAGCGCCACCAGCCGCGGCCGGAGCGCATCGACCTTGGAAAGATCGAAGGTGCTGTCGGAGATATGCGCCTCGCAGACCTTGACGAGGGATGCCGCCCATTGGGTGACCTCTTCGCTCTGCTTCGACTTGACCTCGTGGTCGAGATTGGCGGCGAGCTTTTCGATGTCGCGGGCGAGAACGGCGAGGTTGATGATGCGGATCGAGGCGAATTCGTGCTCGCGCTTGACGGCGGCAAGCGCGTTCTGGAAGCCGACAATGCGCTCTTCCAGGCGCCGGCGCAGCGGACGCACGGTCTTGCGGTCATCCGGCAGATCCGCCAGCACTTCGCCCAAAATGCCTGCCGTATCGCCGACACCGTCGAGATTGCCCTGCATATGGGCCGACGGCGCCTCGGCCCAGTTGCGGCAGGCCGAAGAAACGGCGATCAGGTGGCCGGCGAGATTGCCGCTGTCGACCGCCGAGACGTAACGCGGCCCGAGCGTCTGCAGCGTATCGCTGTGATACCAGTTGTACAGGTGGCCGCGGAATTTCTCCATTTTGTCGATCGTGGCAATCGTCTGCTCCAACCGCTCGAGCGTCTCCTCGAAGGAGAACCAGCCGAAATGCCGGCCGGACACGACGGAAAGCAGATAGACGCCGATATTGGTCGGCGAGGTGCGGGCCGCGACGATGACATGCGGCGTTTCCTGGATATTGTCCGGCGGCAGGTAATTCTGCTCGGCCGTGGTGAAGGTTTCGAAATAGCGCCAGGTGCGCCGAGCGATCTTGCGCAGCTCGCTCGACACGGAGTCGGCGACTTCGAGCCGGTCCTCGGTTTCGGCCGACTGGCTGACATACCAGGCGACGACAGGCGAGAGGATCCACAGCAGCGCGAAGGGGATGCCGACCAGGAAGGCGTTGTCGCCGGGAAGGGCTGCGAAACCAAGCGCCAGCAGCGCCAGCACAGGCGCATGCCACATCTGCCTGTAATAAGAGGTGAGGGTGCCTTGCCCGCCGGCCTGAACGCTGGCGGCGGTCCGCCACTGCAGCATCAGCTTACGGCTGACGAACAGGCGGTAGAGCGAACGGCCGATCGCATCCGCCATCATGGCGGCCGAATCGGCAATGAAGACGATCCGCAATGCGACCTGCGCATTGGCGGCCGTGATATCCGACCAGACCGTATAGAGATGGGCGCGGGCGACGATATCGCTGGTGCGCGGGATGATGCCGTTGATGAGCGACAGGGTCGGCGCCACGAAGAGGCAGAAGATCAGCAGAATCTGCCAGACCAGCGCGCCGAGCGGACCCATGAAATACCAGCCGAGCACCGAGGCGAAGAACCAGGCGATCGGCGTCAGCGAACGGCGCAGATTGTCGAACATCTTCCAGCGGCCGAGGGCCGTGACGCCGTATTTCGGATTGAACATGTAAGGCAGGAGCTGCCAGTCGCCGCGCGCCCAGCGATGCTGGCGCGAGGTCTCCACCTCGTAGCGGATCGGGAAATCCTCGACCAGCTCGAGATCGGTGACGAGGGCGCAGCGCGCCATCGAACCTTCGAGAAGATCGTGGCTGAGTACGGAATTCTCGTCGATCCGGCCCTTCAGCGAGGCTTCGAAGGCATCGACATGGTAGAGGCCCTTGCCGGTGAAGGTGCCCTCGCCGGCGAGATCCTGATAGACGTCGGACACGGTGAAGACATAAGGATCGAGGCCGCGGTTGATCGAAAAGACGCGCTGGAAGACCGAGGCGTCCTTGCCCGTCGTCAACGACGGCGTGACACGCGGCTGCAGCACGCCGTAGCCGCTTTCGACACGGCCGGTTTTCGGATTGATGACCGGGCGGTTGATCGGATGATAGAGCTTGCCGACGAGCTTGGTGACGGCGTCACGCATCAGGCGCGTGTCGGCGTCGAGCGTCATGACATATTGCACATTGGCCGGCACGGCATTGGCGCCCGGCAGATAGGTCGTGTCGCGGTCGCCGCGCAGCAGCATGTTGAGCTCGTGCAGCTTGCCGCGTTTGCGCTCCCAGCCCATCCAGACGCCTTCCGAGGCGTTGTAGAGACGGCGGCGATGCAACAGGTAGAAACGCGTCTTGCCGTCATAGGCATAGCGGGCGGAAAGATTGGCGATCTCGCGCCTTGCATAGTCGAGAACCTCGAGATCGGCGGGCGTCTCCTCGACATCGCTGTCCGGCCAGTCGCTGAGCAGCGCGAAATAGATCTCGCCACGCGGATTGGCGAGATAGTGGACCTCGAGATTGCGCACGTGATCGTCGACGCTGTCGCGGTTCGAGATCAGGCAGGGCACGACGAGCAGCGTGCGTGCATCCTCCGGAATGCCCTCCTTGAACTCGTAGCCGACGAGACGCGCCGGCGTCACGAAGAAGGAAAGAAGCGTGTTGAAGAGACCTGTCGCTCCTTCCGATGCCGGCAGCGAGAACATGATCAGCAGCACGGCGATTTCGATCGGACCCATGCCGGCATTCGCCATGAAGTTGCCGACAACAGCCATGGCGATGACAGTCAGCAGCATGACGGGAACAGCAATTGCCAGCCAGTTGAACCGGCGCACGGCGCGCACGAAATGCTGGGTGACCGTCGGGCGGTAATTCGCCCGCGCCTCGAGCTTCGGCCGCTGCGCGCCGGACAGGAAGCCGCCGACATTCGGTTCGTGCGGCTGCGGCTCGCCGGAGGCCTTGGCGGCATCCGTCATATCGAGCGCCAGCTGGGCGATTTCCATCTCGGTCAGCGGCGAACGCTTGGCGAGCTTCTCGATCTGCTTGCGGTATTTGTTGCGCGAGCCGGAATCGAGGATGCCGTAATCCGAATGTTCCCAGAGCAGCTTGTCGACATGGCTGACCTGCTCGACCCAGACCGACCATTCGGTGTCGTCGATCTCGCGCAGGCTGCGGATGATGTTGCCCATCGTCACGTTGCCGGAGGAGAGACGGCTGTGTTCGGCCGTCGTCGCCTCTTCGGTGTTGCGGCCAAGCTCTTCCAGCCGCTCGTCGAGCCAGGTGATCGCCAGGCTCGAGGTCTGCGAGCCGTCACGCAGGCGATAGAGGAACTGCGTCGAGAAGGTATTGTCCTCGGCCAGCGGTTCCAGCGTCTTCAGATAGGCGGCCGCCCTGGCCGGATCGGTCAGGCGCACCAGCTCGTCGGCGGCCTCGTTGGCGCGGCGGCGCAGCCGGCGGCTGGCTTCGACACGGCTCGAAATACGGCGAAGGTTTTCGACGAGCACGTAGCGCACCAGCGAGGGCAGCGCCCAGAGTTCACCGATCCTCAGCGTCTCGTTGGCCTGGAAGCCGTCGACCAGCGCCGTCAGGCTTTCCTGCGAGATCGTGCTGTGGGTATGGGCGACGTAGAGCCAGGCAAGCACCAGAGTGCGCGGAATCTCGACTCCGCCGACAGACATGGTCGGCAATTCGCGGTAGAAGCGGCGGGGGAAGTCACGCCGCACCTCCTGAATTGCCTCTTCGACGATATAATGGTTGTCCAGCAGCCATTCCGCCGCCGGCGTGATCGTCTCGCCGGCCTCGACATCCGTCGCCGTCGTGCGGTAGACGCGCAGGATTTCCTTCTGATTTTCCTTGTGGCGTGCGAAGAAATCGAAAGGGGCGAAAGCCGGCAGCTTGTCGACGCCGTTACGGGCGACTGCATCGCCCATCGCCTTGATGTCCTCGATGGAAAGATAGGTCGAGCGGATCGAATCATTGTGATCGATCTGCTTCATCTCGGGTTCGCGGGGAAGGCTCGGAGAAAGAATGGCAATAGACATGGGTTCGGTTCTGGATCCAAACAAAGTTATGGCTGGTTTTGCTCAGCCTTTTGCACTGCATATCATGACTGCTACATGAACGGGCCCCGATTCGTCGAAGATCGATGAAGCCGGGGTGAATGACGTCTGGCAAGCGATGCAATCGGGCGCAGCCCTGGTCCAGGACGACCCGAGGGCGATCAATACACTCTCCGCAAAACCATGTCGAAAAGTTGGACACCATCGGAATAATTCAAGTCAAGAGGCATGCGCCGCCTGACCGATGCGCTTGCGCGGCGGGGATGGCGAGCATGCCGGCGCCTGGTTGCGGCGAGGCAGGCGCAGAGGGAGGATTTTCCGGATCTTCGGCTGTCCTTTGAGCGGCTTGTTCGCCTGCTCACGGTCCGACCGGGGCGTGCGTCGACTTGAACTCGGCCAGACCTAAAGCGCGTCGCATCAAATTTGATTCACGCAACGCGCTTTAGCTCTTTGTTTTTATGCATGTCGTTGTCCCGGAACCGCGGCACACTTCCGGGCGACACGCATTAACGGGAGCAAAAATGCGCCGCGAGTGCTTGAGGCGGCGCCCTTTTCGAGCGCGTGATAAGGAGAAGGATGATCAAGGGGCTTGAAACGCCGAGACGGTGTCCGGCATTCAACAAGGGCGGCACTCGCCGCAGCCTCGGCGCCTGCCGAGGCTTGTTATCTGCCGACTATCCGACCAGGCCGAAGACCATGGCCACCACAAACAGGAATGCCGCGGTGAAGATTGTCCCATGGAGCACCGCCTGAAGCCTGTGACGCGTGGCGTGCGGCTTCTTGGTCGGTACGGAACCATAGTGGTTCACGTGAGTATGCGAAATACCCAGTTCTGCCATATGTCGCCTCCGTTGTTCTCGTGCGGCCGGTTGTGCGGCTCGCTGTTATATTTCTTATTCTCTATCAGGTAGGTAGAGATAAATTTCCGTCCAGAGGGAGCGGAAGAGAAAATTCAACCGGCTGTTAGCAGAGCGTGCGCCATGCCCAGATCAACGAGCGCTCGACGGCGTTCTCGTTCTGCGGCGGGTTGGAGGTCTCGATCAGGCGCCGGTCCTTTTCCGCAGGCATGGCGACCGTCATCTGTTCCTTGCGTTCGGTTCTGACGGGAGGATCGAGGTAGCCCATGGTCATCCCACCGAGAAAGAACATGCCTCAACCTCCATCGATCACGAAAGCTAACAATCGTTAACAGGATCATGACAGAAGCGGGGCAGCTGTCAATAGTCTAGCTGAATGGTGGTCTTTTAGCGAAATATTATCCTTAACGCCGGCGCCGCTCGTTTCTTTTCAATAGTTTGAAATGATTGGCTTTCAGGCTTTGACGAACCCTTTGCTCGCGATCATCAAATTTTTCGTGTAGTCCTCCCGGACCGCGCCCTCCGCCAGCGCTTGCGAGCTCAATCGTTCGACAACGGCGCCATTGCGCATCACGGCGAGCCTGTCGCACATATGGGTGATCACGCCGAGATCGTGGCTCACCATAATGAAGGTGAGTTTGCGGTCGCGGCGGATCTGTTCGAGCAGGTTCAACACCTCGGCCTGCACCGAGGCATCGAGCGCCGATGTCGGCTCGTCGAGCAGCAGGATAGACGGTTCGACGATCAGCGCCCTGGCGATTGCCACACGCTGCCGCTGGCCGCCGGAGAGCTGATGCGGGTAGCGGAAACGGAAGCCATTGCCGAGGCCGACCTCGTCGAGCGCCCGCGCGATGCGCCTGTCGTTGTCCCCGATGCCGTGGATCGCAAGCGGTTCGAGCAGCAGCCGGTCGATCGTCTGGCGCGGATGCAGCGAGCCATAAGGATCCTGAAAGACCATCTGCACACGCCGATAGAAGGCCTTGCTGCGCTTTGCGCCTTTCAATGCTTCGCCGTCGACGTGGATCGCGCCGCCGCTGATCGGTGCAAGTCCGGCCACGGCGCGCAGCAAGGTGGATTTGCCCGAGCCGGACTCGCCGACGAGACCGAAGGATTCACCGCGTTCGACATCGATGCTGACATCCTTCAGGGCGTGAAATTCATCGTAGACGACGCTGAGATTGTCGACGTGGAGTGCTGCGCTCATACCGCCCACTCCGGCCTGCGGTCGAGCACGGGCAGCGGATGGCGGTTCGCGCCGATCTCGGGCATGCAGTTCAGCAGTCCTTGCGTATAGGGGTGCTGCGCGTGTTTGAGATCGGCGGCCGCAAGCTCCTCGACGATCTTTCCGGCATACATGACGATGACGCGATCGCAGAAAGAGGAGACCAGTCTCAAATCATGGGAGATGAAGATCAATCCCATGCCGCGCTCCGACACCAGCCTGTCCATGATTCTGAGCACATCGAGCTGCACCGTCACGTCGAGCGCCGAGGTCGGCTCGTCGGCAATCAGCAGCTCCGGCCCGGCGATCAGCATCATGGCGATCATCGCACGCTGCCCCATGCCGCCCGAAACTTCGTGCGGATGCAGGTCGAAGACGCGTTTCGGATCGCGGATCTGCACGGCCTCCAGCATGGCGAGCGCGTGTTCGCGCGCCTCCGCCTTGCCGACCTTCTCATGGGTGCGCAGCGTTTCACAGATCTGCCGGCCGATCGTCATAACAGGATCGAGCGAATATTTCGGATCCTGCAGGATCATGGCGATGCGCTTGCCGCGCAGCCTGCGCCGTTGCCCGGCCGAGGCCTTGAGAAGGTCGATACCGCTGAAATCCAGCCTGTCGGCCGTGACGATGCCGTGTTTCGGCGTCAGGCCCATGATGGCCCGACCGGTCTGCGACTTGCCGGAACCGGATTCGCCGACGATGCCGAGCCTTTCCTTGCCGAGCGTGAAGGAGACGCCGCGCACGGCTTCGATCATGCCGGTGCGCGTGGGGTAGCTGACCTTGAGCTTGTCGACCGTCAGAAGCGTCGTCACTGGCCGCTCTCCTTCGGATCGAGCGCGTCGCGCAGGCCGTCGCCGAGCAGATTGAAGCCGAGGCTGACGATGAGGATGGCGATGCCGGGCATCGCCGCCACCCACCATTGATCGAGGATGAAGCGCCGGCCCGAAGCGATCATCGCGCCCCATTCCGGCAGCGGCGGCTGCGCGCCCAAGCCGAGGAAGCCGAGGCCGGCTGCCGTCAGGATGATGCCGGCCATATCGAGCGTCACGCGCACGATCAGCGAGGAAATGCAGAGCGGCATGACATGGCGCACGATGATGCGCAGCGGCGAGGCGCCCATCAGCCTCACCGCCGAGATATAGTCGGACCGCCGGACCGTCAGCGTTTCGGCGCGCGCGATGCGGGCATAGGGCGGCCAGGAGGTGATGGCGATGGCGATGATCGCATTCTGGATGCCCGGGCCGAGCGCGGCGACGAAAGCGAGCGCCAGCACCAGCTTCGGAAAGGCGAGGAAAATATCGGTGATGCGCATCAGCGTCGCATCCACCCAGCCGCCGGCATAACCGGAGACGGTGCCGACGATCAGGCCGATCGGCGCCGAGATGACGGCGACGAGCACGACGACCAGCAGCGTCAAACGCGATCCGTAGATCAGCCGCGAAAAGATATCACGGCCCTGGTCGTCGGTGCCGAGCAGGAATTCACCCGTTCCCGGCGGCAGCAGCCGGGCATTGCGCAGATCGCCGACGACGGGATTGTGCGTGGCGATGATATCGGCGAAGGCGGCGATGAAAAGCAGCGCCACGATAATCAGCAAGCCGACGACGGCAAGCCGGTTTGCGGTGAACTGCCGCCAGGTGACATAGGCGCGGCCGAGGCGCGCCTGCATGCGCGATTGCGGCCGGTCGGACAGCAGCCAGTCGCGGCGGCTCATCGTTGGCGATGGGCTGGCGGGAGCCGTCATCGGTTTCGCGTCCTCGGGTCGAGCGTCCGGTAGAGAAGATCGGACAGAAGATTGATGCCGATGAAAACCGTGCCGATGACGATCGTGCCGCCGAGCACGGCGTTCATATCGGCATTCTGCAGCGAGTTGGTGATGTAGAGCCCGATGCCCGGCCAGGAAAAGACGGTCTCGGTCAGCACCGATCCTTCGAGCAGGCCGGCATAGGAAAGCGCGATGACGGTGACGAGCGGCACGGCGGCGTTGCGCAGCGCATGGCCCCAGATCACCCGCGTTTCCGAAAGCCCCTTGGCGCGCGCGGCGACGATATATTCCTGCGACAGCTCGTTCAGCATGAAGCTGCGGGTCATGCGGCTGATATAGGCGAGCGAGAAATAACCGAGCAGCGAGGCAGGCAGGATGATGTGGCGGAACACATCATAGAAGACATCCCACTGCCCCTGCCAGGCGCTGTCCAGCAGATAGAAGCCCGTGATCGGCGTGAACGTATATTCGAAGACGATATCGATGCGGCCGGGAAAGGCCACCCAGCGCAGCTGCGCGTAGAAGATGACGAGCGAGATCAGCGCCAGCCAGAAGATCGGTACCGAGTAGCCGATCAGGCCGATGACGCGCACCACCTGGTCGGCGATGCTGCCGCGGCGCACGGCGGCGAGAACGCCGAGCGGCACGCCGACGCAGGCGCCGATCAGCGTTCCGAGTGTGGCAAGTTCGATCGTCGCCGGCATGACGCGGCGGATGTCGACCATCACAGGGTTGGTCGTCAGCACCGAATTGCCGAAATCGCCGGACAGCACACCTTTGACATAGATGTAGAACTGCTCATAGAGCGGCAGATTGAAGCCCATTTCCCGGCGCACACGCTCGACGACATGGGTGGGCGCGCGGTCGCCGAGGATGGCGAGCACGGGATCGATCGGCACGACGCGGCCGATGAAGAAGGTGACGGCCAGAAGGCCGAGATAGGTGGTGACGGCGGCGAACAGGAACCGCCCGACCGCCTTGGCGAGGGTGCTGGCACCGCCCTTTCGGGGCCGTGCCGCCACCTGTGTTGTTTCAATGGTGCTCAAGCGACCAATCCTGCCGGATCATTCCTTGGCGATCGGACCGACGAAATTGGTATCGAAGCTCGGACCCAGCTTGAAGTCCTTCAAATTCTTGCGGTAGCCCGCCACTTCGGTCTGCTGGAAGATGATGACGAAGGGGCTGTTGGCGAGGAACTTCTTCTGAATATCCTCGTACATGGCGGCCCGCTTCTCACCGTCACGTTCCAGCAGCGCCGCCTTGGCTTGCTTGTCGAGCTCCGGCGCCTCCCAGGTGTTGCGCCAGGCGAGCGTTTTCACCGTGCCGGCATCGGAATTGTCGGGATTGCTGGTGAAGGTGTCGGCATTCGAGTTCGGGTCGAAATAGTCCGAACCCCACTGGCCAATATAGATATCGTGGGTGCGGGCGCGATATTTGGTCAGCGTCTGCTTGCCGTCGCCGGGGATGATCTCCAGCTTCACGCCGGCCTGCGCCAGCGACTGCTGCATCGATTCGGCAATCCCGGTTACCGGCTGGGTGTTGCGCACGTCCATCGTCACCGAGAAACCGTCCGGGACGCCCGCCTTGGCCAGCAGTTCCTTCGCCTTGGCGACATCGAGCTTGTAGGGGTTTTCATCAAGCGCGCCGAGTTGGCCCTCCGGCAGGAAGGTCTGGTGGATTTCGCCGATGCCCTTGATCAGGGTCGCGCCGATCGCATCGTAGTCGACCAGATATTTGAAGGCTTCCTGGACTTCCGGCTTCTTCAGGTTCTCGTTCTTGTTGTTCAGGCTGACGTAGTAGATCGTGCCCTTCGGCGCGTTTGTCGTCGCCAGATCGGCGTTCTTGGATACGGCGTCGATGTCGCCGGGCTCGAGATTGCGGGCGATGTCGATATCGCCGGCTTCGAGCGCCAGCCGCTGGGCCGAGCTTTCCTTCATGAAGCGGTAGATGACACGATTGAGCTTCGACTTATCGCCATAATAATTGTCGTTGCGCTCCAGCACGACGACTTCGTTGGCCCGCCATTCGCGCAGCTTGAAGGCGCCGGAGCCGGCATAACCGGTCTTCAGCCACTCATTGCCGAAATCATTGTCGTATTTGTGCTCGGCATCCGGCGTTACCGCCTTCACATGCTCGAGCACGAGTTTTTTATCGACCACGGAGGCGACCGTCGCCGTCAGGCAGTTGAGCACGAAGCTCGGGGCATAGGCCTTGTCGACCGTGAAGACGAAGGTATTGGCATCGGCCGCCTTGGCCTTTTCGGTGACATTGTCGCCGGTCAGGCCGAACTGGGTAAGGATAAAGGCCGGGCTCTTGTCGAGCTTGACGGCCCGCTCGAACGACCATGCAACGTCTTCGGCAGTAACAGGATTCCCGGATGCGAATTTGAGGCCTGGTTTCAGCTTGAACGTATAGGTGAGGCCGTCATCCGAAACGCTCCAGCTCTCGGCAAGATCGCCCTTCACCTTGGATGTGTCGGCGAGATCGAGACGGACAAGCAGGCTGTAACTGTTGCTGGTGATTTCGGCGGTCGAAAGCTCGAAAGCCTCGCCGGGATCCATGGTGATGATGTCGTCGAACGCAAAACCCTCGACAAGCGTGTCTTTGGGCGTTTCGGCAAAGGCGGAAGGTGCCGTCATCATCAGCAGCGAAAGAGCGGCTCCGGCGGAAAGCAGGCGGAAATTGCGGCTGAGCTTGGTGATCATCATGGTCTGTTCCCCTGTTCTTGATTGATTACGAAGCGTTTTGTCGGTCGTACCTCATTAAAACTATTGTCCGTTCTCAGCGCGTCCAGAGGCGGGCGGCGCTTTAGGCGTCGTCCTCCCGCCAGGCTTGTGCGAGAATGCGAAGCCAATTTTCACGGGCAAGTTTCGTGAGATCCGCCTCACCATAACCAGCCTCCCTGAGAGCGGCAATCAGCTTCTGATTGCCGGCCGCATCGCCGATTTCCTCAGGGATCGTGGCGCCGTCGAAGTCCGATCCGAGCGCCACGCAATCGATGCCGATGCGGTTCACGAGATGGTCGATGTGACGGATCATGTCGGCAATCGGCGTATCGCTGTCCGAGCGGCCGTCGGCGCGCAGCATCGCAGTGGCATAATTGATGCCGACGAGACCGCGGCTTTCGCGGATCGCATCGAGCTGCCTGTCCGTCAGGTTGCGCGCGACCGGCGTCAGCGCATGGGCATTGGAGTGGCTGGCGACCAGCGGCTGGTCGGTCGTCTTCGCCACGTCCCAGAAGCCCTTCTCGGTGATATGGGCAAGGTCGATCAGGATGCCGAGGCGATTGCATTCCCGTACCAGCGCAAAACCGGCATCGGTGAGACCCGGCCCGGTGTCCGGCGACATCGGGAAGGCGAAGGGCACACCATGGCCGAAGACGTTGTGCCGGCTCCAGACCGGCCCGAGCGAGCGCAGGCCGGCCGCATAGAATACCTCGAGCGCCGACAGATCGGCGCCGATCGCCTCGCAGCCTTCCATATGCATGACGGCGGCGAAAACCTCCTCCGCCATGGCGCCACGGATGTCCTTGACCGTGCGGCAGAGACGCCAGGCGCCGGCCTGGTCGAGCCGCAGCGCGATCGCCGCCATTTCAGTGGCGATCGCAAGGGACGGAAGCGGATCAAGCGGGGCGGCCATCGGCGTGACATAACGGCCGTCGGCATCCGGATCGGCGAAGACGAGATCGCCCGAGGGAATGTAGATGGCGCAGAGACCACCGGACAGACCGCCCGCTTTCGCCCGGCGCGCATCGATATGGCCGACCGTCGTGCCGTCCGAAAATTCCGCGATAGGGTCGCTGCCGTCTTTTGAATGTGTCCAGAGTCGAAGGAGAACGTCGTTGTGACCGTCAAATACGAATTGCATCTGTCTTCCTGCGCTGCCCTACTGCCTAATTCCTTAAATCGGAATCGATTTAAGGATAAAATTATGCAGCATTCAAAGTGCTACAGCGTCCTTTGCGCGTCTTTCCAGACGCGCGGCGCTGTAGCGGGCGAATGAAGTGGCCAGAATAGAAAAGCTGACGGAATTCGCCATCTCTTTTTTTGAAAATCGGCCATCGGCGCGAAAACGCAAACGGGGGCCGAAGCCCCCGCAAAATTACGAATGATGCCGGCAGAGATCAGTGCTTGCGGCGCTTCTTCTGTCTGTAGACGTCGATCACAACAGCCGCGACGATGATGAAGCCTTTGACGATCTCCTGATAATAGGCGTCGATCCTCAGGAAGGTGAAGCCCGATGTCATCACGCCGAGGATAATGGTGCCGATGACGGTGCCGGTGATGCGGCCGACGCCGCCGGTCAGCGAGGTGCCGCCGATGACGGTCGCGGCAATCGCATCGAGCTCATATCCGACGCCCATGCTGGCCTGCGCGGTTTCCGCGCGTGCCGCCGTGACGATGCCGGCAAGACCGGCGAGCAATCCGGCGATCACATAGACCTTGACGAGATGCGCCTCGATGTTGATGCCGGAGACGCGCGCCGCCTGCGGGTTCGCGCCTATCGCATAGGTGAACTTGCCGTAGCGTGTGTAGCGTAGCGCAATATGGAAGATCAGCGCGACGACCAGGAAGACGACGACCGGCCAGGCCTTGGTGCCGATGAAGTGAAACTGCTCGGTGATGCCGGAAACCGGCTGTCCCTTGGTGTACCACTTCGCCACGCCGCGGGCCGACACGAACATGCCGAGCGTTGCGATGAAGGGCGGGATTTTCGTGTAGGCGATGAGTGCGCCATTCGCCAGACCCGCAGCCGCTCCGATCAGCAGGCCGACCATGATCGGCACGACAGCCGGCAGGTCGGTCAGCGAGGGGAAGACTGCCCGTCCCCAGGTGGAGGACTGGGCGAAGCTTGTCGCGATCATCGCCGTCATGCCGACGACCGAGCCGGATGAAAGATCGATGCCGCCTGTGATGATGACCTGCGTGACGCCGACGGCGATGATGCCGATGACGGAGACCTGCAGGATCATGATCGTCAGACGCTGCGAATTCATCAGGAAGCTTTGGCCGATGAACATCCAGCCGAGCGCTTCATAGATGAGTGCGATGCCGACGAGCACGAGGAAAATGCTGAGCTCGGTCGGTAAGCGCCGCCGCCGTTGCCGGGTTGCGAGCGGAGCCGCGCCCTCTGCTGCCTTGGTACTCATGTCAAACCTCCCTTGGGCGATTGCAGACGGCGCATCACTGCGCAGCCAGCTCCATCACCTTGATCTGCGTTGCTTCATCGCGATTGAGGAAACCGGTCACGCGTCCCTCGTGCATGACCATGATGCGGTCGCTCATGCCGAGAACCTCGGGCATCTCGGATGAGATCATGATGACTGCCACGCCGTTTCGCGCCATTTCGGTGACCAGCCGGTGAATCTCCGCCTTGGCGCCGACATCGATGCCGCGTGTCGGCTCGTCGAGGATCAGGATTCGCGGATTGGTGAGCAGCCAGCGGCCGATCAGCACCTTCTGCTGATTGCCGCCCGAAAGATTTTCCACCCGCTCGTAGAGATTGGGCGTCTTCACCCGCAGTTTCTTTGCCATGTCTTCGCAGGTCGCCTCGATCGCGCCCTGCTGCACGAAGCCGCCCTTGACGTATCTGTCCTGCAGAACGGCGATCTGCATGTTCTCGAGAATATCGAGGATCAGCAGACAGCCGGTATCCTTGCGGTCCTCGGTCAGGAACGCCATCTGGTTGCGGATGGCCTCGGTCGGTGACGAAATCGTCACCGGCTTGCCGTAGAGCTCGATGGAGCCGGAGCTTGCCGGCGTCACGCCGAAGAGCGTTTCGGCGACATTCGACCGTCCGGAGCCGACAAGGCCGGCCACTCCGAGGATCTCGCCTGCCCTTACCTCGAAGGAGACATCCTTGAAGACGCCCTTGAGGCAAAGATCCTTGACGGAGAGCATGACCTCGCCGATCGGCACCTCTTCCTTGGGGAACATCTGGGTGATCTCGCGCCCGACCATCATGCGGATGATGTCGTCGCGGGTGACCTCGGTCGATGCATGCGTGCCGATATAGCGACCGTCGCGGAATACCGAAAACTCGTCGGCGATCTCGAAAAGCTCGTTCATCTTGTGGGTGATATAGACGATGCCGATTCCCTGCGCCCTGAGGTCGCGGATAATGCGGAAAAGATGCTCGACCTCCCGCTCCGTCAGCGCCGAAGTCGGCTCGTCCATGATCAGCACGTCGGAATTATAGGAAACCGCCTTGGCGATCTCGACCATCTGGCGGTTGGCGACCGAGAGGTAACGGACCTCGATATCGGGATCGATATCGATATTGAGCCGGGCAAACAGCTCCTCGGTCATGCGATGCATCACGCCATGATCGACGAAGCCGAAGCGGTTCTTCGGTTCGCGGCGGATCCAGATATTTTCCGCGACCGTCATGAACGGCATCAGGTTCAGTTCCTGATGGATCATGGCAATGCCATTCTCCAGCGCGTCGAGCGGAGATTTCAGCTGGATTTCGATGCCTTTCAGGCGGATATCGCCTTTATCGGGCGTGTAGATGCCGGCCAGGATCTTCATCAATGTCGATTTGCCGGCGCCGTTTTCGCCCATCAACGCGTGCACGGAGGCGCGCTTCAGCCGGAACTGTACGTCGTCGAGTGCGACGACACCGGGAAATTCCTTGCGAACGCCTTCGGCGCTCAACAGATATTCCGCATTCGGAACTGCGCCGCTTGCGCGCACGGCGGCCATGGTTGTCGGGCTGACGGCCATATCATCTCCTCCGGATACGGGCAGGCGAAAAGGATGCGGGCTTTGCCCGCATCCCGTTAGGCGTTCGCCTCAGTTCTTGGTGACGAAGTCCTTGACGTTTTCAGGGGTGACGAGCTGGAAGGGAATATAGACCTTCTTCTCGACCTTTTCGCCCTTGGCGATCTTCAGCGCAGTATCGAGCGAGCCCTTGCCCTGGCCGGCGGCATCCTGGAACACGGTAACGTCGAGGTCGCCCGCCTGCATGGCGGCAAGCGCGTCCTGCGTGGCGTCGACGCCGCCGATGACGACCTTGCTCATATCCTTGCCGGCTGCCTTCAGCGCCTGGATAGCGCCAATTGCCATTTCGTCGTTGTTGGAGATGACAGCGTCGAACTCGATGCCGCTGGAGAGCCAGTTGGTCATCAGGTCGGCGCCCTGGGTGCGATCCCAGTTGGCCGTCTGCTCTTCGACGATCTCGATGCCTTTGCACTCATCGGTCTTGATGACGTCATGGATATCCTGGGTGCGCATGCGCGCGGCCTGGTTGGAAAGCTCACCCATGATAACGACGGCTTTGCCCTTGCCACCGAGAATGCGGCAGATTTCCTTGGTTTCCAGCGTGCCGGATTCCTGTTCGTTGGAGGCCACGAAAGCCTGCTTCTCAGGAAGCGTGTCGACGTTGACCGGCTGACGGTTGACGTAAACCAGCGGAATGCCGGCATCGGCCGCAAGCTTCGACATCGCCGTCGTCGCGTCGGTGTCAACAGGGTTGACGATGATTGCATCGACCTTGGAGGCGATGAAATTCTGGATCTGGCTCTGCTGCTTGGAAACGTCGTTTTGCGCGTCTTCGACCTGCAGGGTGACGCCGCTCAGCGTCTTGGCGTAATCGGTCATGCCGTTGCGCAGAACGGTCAGAAAGTTGTCGTCGAACTTCGCCATCGAGACGCCGACGGTTTCCGCGTGAGCGGCCGCCGACATGACGAGCGCCATCGCAGTGCCCAGGATAAACTTTTTCATTTTACTTCCTCCACAAACGGTGCCCGGCTGCACCCTCCTCACGCCGGAGCTCCAGGCATTTTGCCCTGGAGCCGCTATTCGCTCGCGCCGCCTCTCCCGCGGCGTTCCGCAAAACGGAACAAACAAACCGTAAAATTTGTTCTTCGGAATATTCATTCCATTTTCTGGGAACGGCGTCAAGCCTCTTTAGCGGCGACGAGATATGGACCGGGCGCGCAATGCCACAGGCCTTATGCCCCGGCACCTGCATTCGCTGCATTGCGGAAGACGAAGGGAGCCTCCATCTATGACGGGGTCGAAGACAGGTGGACCGCCGCAGGCGCCTTCGATCTCTCGCTGCGGCCTGACTATTTGAAGATTTTGGAGACAGGACAGATGTCCATTTCGATCTATCGCCTCACTGTTCCGATGTTTCAGCGGGGACTCGCCAGCCTGAAAACCTATCTCGACAAGGCCGAAGCCTTTGCGAGGGAAAAGAATGTCGATCCCGCCATATTGGTCGCCGCACGCCTTGCGCCGGACATGCTGCCGCTTTCCGGCCAGTATCAGCGCGCCAGCGACAGCGCCAAATTCACTCTCGCTCGGCTGACCGGCACCGACGCCCCGAAGTTCGAAGATAATGAAAAGACGTTCGACGAGTTGCGCGAGCGCCTGGCAAAGACCGAGGCCTATCTCGCCACATTTTCGGCGCAGGCGCTGGAAGGCGTCGAAGGACGCCAGATTACCCTGCCGGGCAGCAGCGGCATCGTGCTTCCGGGTGACGAATATGTCACCACCTTCGCGCTGCCGAACTTCTATTTCCACGTCGCGACCGCCCACGCCATCCTGCGCAATCAGGGTGCGCCGATCGGCAAGCGTGATTATCTCGGGTAAATGAGATCAGGGCCGGCGCGTCACCGGCCCTTTTTCCGTCAACTCGGTATAGGCAAGCGTCTGATCCAGATGCCGCGCCCTCAGCGACAGCAGCTTTTCGGCATATTCAAGCCGGGTGGCCGCATAGGCCGGATCAGCCGCGACATTGTCGAGCTCCATCGGATCGGCGCGAAGATTGAAGAGCAGCGGCGGCAGTGCGGTAAAATGCACATATTTGAACCGCGCATCGCGGATCACTGCGAGATTGCATTGGTTGGACCTCAGTCCGAAATGCCGTTCCGCCTCGCCGGCGGCGATATCACGGAAATCGAATTCCCAGAATGCCGCATCCCGCCATCCCGGCTCGCTCCGGCCGTTGACGAACGGCATGAGCGACCGGCCGTCGAGCCCGTTTTTCGCCTCGATGCCGAGCTTTTCGCACAATGTCGGAAAAATGTCCGCGGCGCTGGTGAAATCGTCGACGGTCCCGCCTGCGGCACTGCTTGCGGGATCACGAATGACAAGCGGAACATGATAGCTGCCGTCGAAGAAACCGCCCTTGCCGAGCGTCCAGTGATCGCCCGCCATCTCGGCGTGATCGGACGTGAAGACGATAAGCGTATTCTCCCAGGCACCCGCATCCTTCAGCGCCTGCCAGATGCGGCCGAGTTGCGCGTCGACCTCGGCTATCATGCCGTAATAGATTGCCCGGATCGCAGCGAAATCCCCGCCATTCCAGCCGCTGAGCGGCCCGGTGGCGCCGTGCATGAAATTGCCCCTGCCGGTGCGCGGCATGGCATAGGCGAGATAGGGATGGCTGGCCTCTTCCGCTTGGGCATTTGTCGCGCGCGCAAAAGCCGGTCCGTCACCCGGCCCGAACATCCGGTTGAACGGCTCCGGCACGGAAAACGGCGGATGCGGACGCAAAAAAGAGACATGCGCAAACCACGGCCCGTCCTGCTCGCCCATCCAGCGGATGAATTCGCCGGCCAGGAAAGCGGTCTGGGTCTCGTCGCGGGAATAGGCCGGCGCCGCATCGGAAATTTCGCCGGCTTGCGCACCGACGGGAATATGGATGTCGCGGCTGACGGCATGTGTGTGGCCACGCGACCTCAGCCAGGAGAGCCATTGTCTTTCATGCTCGGGCAGGAGCTGGCGCGCGGTAAAACCGGGCAACACGCCTTCGTAAGTCGTCAGATGCGGATCGCCGGCATCCATGCCGCGCGGATCGGGCGCCGTGTCGGTATAACCGAACAGCGTCGGATCGTATCCCGCCCGCCGGGCGGCCAACGCCAGATTGTCGAAGCGGGCATCGAGCGGCGAACCGTTGCGGCAGACGCGATGGTTCATCTGGTAAAGGCCGGTATAGAGCGTGGCCCGCGCCGGCGAGCAGGGTGCCGCCCCGGCATAGTGCCGCCGGAAAAGCGTGCCCTCCCGGGCCAAGGCGTCGACATTGGGCGTTTTCACACAAGCATGACCGGCAGAAGACAGGCAGTCGCCGCGCCACTGGTCCGCCGTGATCAGCAGAATGTTCGGCCGGCGGTCGCTCTCAATTCCGGCTGGCTCAATGCTGGTTGGATCTTGCATGCCAGTTCCAGGCGGAGCGGATGATCTCGGAGAGATCATATTGCGGCACCCAGCCGAGCACGTCGCGCGCCTTGTCGTTATTGGCGACCAGCGTATGCGAATCGCCCTCGCGACGGCCGATATATTCGACCGGGAACGGCCGGTTCGACACGTCCTCGATCGCGCCGAGCAATTCCTTGACGGTCGTGCCGGCGCCGGTGCCGAGGTTGAGCGCGACGGACTCTCCGCCCTTCAAGAGATATTCGACGGCGCGCACATGCGCATCGGCAAGATCCAGCACGTGGATATAATCGCGCACGCAGGTGCCGTCGCGCGTCTCGTAATCGCTGCCGAACACCTTGAAGCCCTGGCGGCGGCCGAGCGCGGCATCGATCGCCAGCGGGATTGCATGCGTCTCCGGCTGGTGCCATTCGCCGATCCGGCCTTCGAAATCGGCGCCGGCGGCGTTGAAATAACGCAGCACCACCGAGCGCAGGCTCTTATACTGGTCGTAATCGGCAAGCGCCTGTTCGACGATATATTTCGTCCGCCCATAGGGGTTGATCGGCACCTGCCGGTGCGTCTCGTCGAGCGGCACGCTCTGCGGCAGGCCGTAGGTGGCGCAGGTGGAGGAGAAGACGAAGGCGTTGATGCCGGCGGCCTGCGCCGCCGAAAGCAGCGTCAAGGTGCCGATCACATTGTTCTCATAGAAGGAAACCGGATCCTTGACCGATTCGCCGACCTCGATCAGCGCTGCGAAATGCAGGATCGCCGCCGGCTTGTGCTTGGCGAGCACCTCGTCCAGCCGGGCGCGATCGCGAATATCGCCTTCCTCGGCCGGCCCCCATTTGACGAACTCGCGATGGCCGTTGGAAAAATTATCGAAGACGACAGGCTTGTAGCCCTTGTTCGCCAGGTCGAGGCACGTATGCGAGCCGATATAACCGGCGCCGCCGACCACAAGAACCGTTTCACCTGCCATGCACCACCCTTGTTGTTTCTGAAAGACGGGAGAAACCTAGACGAGATAGACGGCAATAAAAAGAAGGAACTGCGACAGGCGTGAATGGCAATCGGTCAAATGCCGAACCGCCCGGCGCGCCCTACGATTCGTGCCGGATCGGCGCTTCGTGAATTATTCGCGTGATTTGCATAACCGCCCGTTTTAAGGGGCTTTCACCACCATGTGTCCGCAGCAATCAGCCAGGGAGCGCGTGAATGAGGAAGGCATTGGTCGTCTGGGGCGGCTGGCAAGGTCATGAGCCGGAGCAATGCGCCCATATCGTCGCCGATCTCTTGCGCGAGGACGGCTTTGCGGTCGAGGTGACCGGCGATCTCGGCATATTCGGATCTCCGACGCTGGTGAAAGCCGATCTGCTGGTGCCGATCATCACCGGCGAAACGCTGGAGAAGCCGCATGCCGCCGCCCTGGTCGAAGCGGTGCGCGGCGGGCTGGGGCTTGCCGGTCATCACGGCGCGCTTGCCACCTCCTTCAAGGAAAGCGCGCCTTTCCGCTATGTCTCCGGCGTCACCTGGGTCGCCCACCCCGGCAACATCATCGATTTCCGCGTCGCCGTCACCCGCCAGGACGATCCAGTCATGGAGGGCATTCCCGACTTCGACTACCGTTCGGAGCAGTATTATCTGCATTACGATCCCACGGTCGAAATCCTGGCGACCACCACCTTCACCGGCGCATACGATCCGGCGGCCCGCAATGTCGTGATGCCTGTTGTCTTCAAGCGCCATTTCGGCGCCGGCCGCATCTTTTATTCCGCTCTCGGTCATGTCGCGGCCGAATTCGACCATCCCTACATGCCGCTGATCCTGCGGCGCGGCCTCAGCTGGGCCGCCCGCCGGTAGATTTGGCAAGGGTTTCGTCGAAGTGGCAAGACGACTGCCGGCAAGGCCGATCATCGCCTGGGTTGCCGCCGACTATTTTGGCACACGGGGAATTGGCAATCGCCTAACGCGCCGCTTTCAGCTGCAGGTCGTCCTTGGTGGCTGGCGCCTCATCATAGACCCGCATCAGCCGCCCGGCTGCCTTCAGCTTCTCGATGAGATCGTTTCCGTCGGGCGAAGCCTTTGTCAGCTCCAGCTGCTCGAATTCCTTGAGCGCCTGCGCCCAATGGCTTTCCCCGCGCCCATCCGGCCGGCCTTCCAATTCCCACAGCGAATAAGCGCGCTGGCTCACCCAGACGTCCTTAGTGTGACTCATAACCAACCCCAGCCGAAAAATTTGGAAGCAAATATCGATAGGCAACAAGGTGCCAAAGCGGGCTTTAGGAGTCGTTACGAGGCAGCGTTATTTTTTGGATAACGGCCATGATTCGGCAAGACTAACCGCCGATAAAGTCATACGAATTCGCGATACGGTATACTTGCGCCTCCGCCCTCGGCACCTTGGACTGATTTGAATGCCGGGTTAGGGTCGGCGCGAAACGACAGCGGTGACCCATGGCAGCAAAGACGACTCTCAACGCGAAGAACCTGGAAGCTCTCGGCGCACCACGTCTCGCCGAACTGCTGATCGAAATCAGCACCGGCAGTGCCGCCCATAAACGGCGGCTTCGCATGGAACTGGCCGGCAATCAGGGCAGCACCGAGGTCGCGCGTGAGATCCGCAAGCGCCTCGGCAGCATCGCACGGGCGCAGAGCGTGATCGAATGGCATAAGGTAAAAACCGTCAATGCGGACCTCGAAACGCAACGATCCGCGATCGTCACCGTCGTGGCCGCCGACGATCCGAAGGAAGCGTTCGATCTCATCTGGCAATTCCTTGCCGTTGCCGATTCGATATTCCACCGATCCAACAGCAGCGACACAGCCTTCATCGAGACGTTCCATCAGGCGTGCGCCGATGCCGGCGTCATCGCCAGGTCCGCGGGGATCGGTATCGATGTCCTTGCCGACAAGGTCTTTACTGCGTTGCAGGATAACGACCACGGCCAATATGACCCGCTGATCGCCGAGATGGTTCCGGCGCTGGGCAAGGACGGCCTGGAACGTTTGAAGGGCCTCCTGGTGCAATGGTTGAACGAACCGGAGGAGAAGCCTGCCGACGCCGACCGGAAAATTTTCGACTGGGGCGGCAGCGGACTGAACGAGATTTATGCCAAGCAGCGGCAACAGGCGGCGCGCATCGCTCTGCAGGACATTGCCGATGCCCAGGATGATGTCGATGCCTTCATCGCCCAGCAACCGGAAGAGACGTTAAAGGTGCCGATGGTCGCGATCGCGATTTCCGACCGCCTGCTCCTAGCTGGACGCGCCGAGGAAGCATTGAGGATTTTGGACGGCGTCGATCATCGGGGACGGTTCGAAATGCCTTTTGAATGGCAGGAAGCCCGCGCCGAAACGCTCGAAGCGCTCGGACGGGGGGAGGAAGCGCATGCCTATCGATGGCAATGCTTCGAGCAGACGCTGAACGGGGAGCACCTTCGCGCTTTCCTGCGAAAGCTCGCCGACTTCGATGATATTGAGGCCGAGGAAAAGGCATTCGCCTTCGCGCACGGCTATCCCGATGTTCATCAGGCCCTTGCCTTTTTCCTGGCCTGGCCCGCAGCTGCCGAGGCAGCCAAACTCGTCTCAAGGCGCCAGGCGGAACTGGATGGCAACCTCTACGAGCTGATGACGCCGGCCGCCGAAATGCTGCAGGAGAAACACCCGCTCGCAGCAACCATCGTGCTGCGGTCGATGATCGGCTTCGCCCTCGATTATGGCCGATCCAGCCGTTACAGGCATGCCGCGCGTCATCTGGCGGAATGCGCGTCGCTTGCGCCTCATATCGACGATTTCGGCAAGACCCAACCCCACGACGCTTACGTCAACGAACTGAACCGTCAGCATGGAAAGAAGCATGGCTTCTGGAGCTTGATGCGGTAGGCCGAATAGCCGATTCCACCAATGGAAGGACATCGCTATCAGGTGACTGACGCCACCTATGCCGGGAGCAGGCAGCCACAAGCGTTCGGCATAAGACCCGTTCGGAACGAGGTTGTCATCCATGTCACAAGGACAGTTTGTTACTATGTCTTCGCTATGAAGTTGGGAAAACTGGAGCGGGCGAAGGGATTCGAACCCTCGACCCCAACCTTGGCAAGGTTGTGCTCTACCCCTGAGCTACACCCGCTCAATCCGCATCGGTCCGGGGTAGTCGTTGGACCGTGGGCGCCGCCTCGTGGCGACGGGCGCTATATGGCCTAACGGATTTTCAAATGCAACAGGGAAATGACGAAGAGACGAAGAAAAATTCGGGCGGTCGCATGATGCCGGCGGAAAGGCCGCAAATGTGGGGGTAGCGCGTCGGTGGCGAAGATTGCCAAATGATGTGGACGGACTTAATCAGGACGCCTCGCTTTTCCTCGCCACCAACGGATTGCCCGATGCCCGAAAACACGCCCAAGACGAAAGACGATCTGTTCACCTTCCTCGACGGACTCGGCATTGCCCATAAGACGGTCGATCACGCGCCTGTTTTCACCGTGGCCGAATCGGTTGCTTTGCGCGATGAGATCCCCGGCGGCCACACCAAGAATCTCTTCATCAAGGACAAGAAGGACAGGTATTTTCTGCTGACCGTGGAGGAGAATGCCGAGGTCGACCTCAAGCAGGTGCACACCATCATCGGCGGCTCCGGCCGGGTTTCCTTCGGCAGGGCCGAGAAGCTCATGGAGTATCTCGGTGTCATTCCCGGCGCGGTCACCGCCTTCGGTGCGATCAATGATACGGCAGGAAATGTCACCTTCGTGCTCGATGCCGATCTGATGGCTGAAGAGGTCGTCAACTGCCATCCGCTCGCCAACGATGCGACCACATCGATTGCAAGCGGCGACCTCGTCCGTTTCATGGAGGCGACCGGACATAAGCCGCTTGTCTTGAAAGTGACGTCCTGACATACGATTTTAGCGCTACAATGATGCCGGCAGGATCGGCGCGGCGGGAGATACCTATGAGCGGCAGCAACAACCCCTATAACGGTTCCTTCGGAAATCAGATGTCGGCAACGGCAAGCTTCGGCGCTCAGGGGGCACCGGCGGCGGCCGGCAGCTATATCACCGACACGACGACGGCGAATTTCGGCAAGGACGTCATCGAGGAATCGCGCAAACAGCCGGTGCTGGTCGATTTCTGGGCGCCTTGGTGCGGTCCGTGCAAGCAGCTGACACCGGTTCTGGAGAAGGTTGTCAACGAGGCCAAGGGCCGCGTCAGGCTGGTCAAGATGAACATTGACGACCACCCCTCGATTGCCGGCCAGCTCGGCATCCAGTCTATCCCCGCCGTCATCGCCTTCGTCAACGGCCGCCCGGCCGACGGTTTCATGGGCGCGGTGCCGGAAAGCCAGATCACCCAGTTCATCGACCGGATCGCCGGACCGGCCGGCGCCGATGAGGCGGCCGAAATCGAGGCCGTCCTGACGGAAGCGGCAGAGCTGCTTGCCGCCGGCAACCTCAACGAGGCCGCGCAGCTTTACGGCGCCGTCATGCAGGCCGATCCCGAGAATGCCAAGGCGCTTGCCGGAATGGCCGAATGCATGATCGCCGCAAACCAGCATGAGCGGGCGCGCGAAACACTGACGGATCTGCCGGAGGAGCTCGCTAAAGATGCCGGCATCCAGGCGGTCTTGAAGAAGCTCGACCAGATCGAGGAGGCGCGCAAGCTCGGCGATCCCGTTGCGCTCGAGCGTGACCTGGCCGCCAATCCCGACAATCACGAAGCGCGGCTGAAGCTCGCCAAGATCCTCAATGTCGAAGGCCGGCGCGACGAGGCGGCCGAACATCTGCTTCAGATCATGCGTAAGGACCGCGGCTTCGACGATGACGGCGCGCGCCGCCAGCTGCTGCAGTTCTTCGAGGTCTGGGGTTTCAAGGATCCGGCGACGGTTGCCGCCCGCCGCAAGCTTTCGGCGATGCTGTTCTCCTAAGATTAGAATATCGGCCCTTGCGTTTTTAAGCGGGGGCACCACATTCTCGTCAGAACGGGCATGCCCGTTTACAAGAATGCGGGACGGTTTCATGCAAGTCGGTAATGCCAGATACCTGAAGCCGGGCGATCTGCCCGATGCCATCGCCGTCTTCCCGCTGCCCGGGGCCCTCCTCCTGCCGGCCGGACAGCTTCCTCTCAACATCTTCGAGCCGCGCTATCTGGCGATGCTGGATGCAGCGCTTGCCGGAAACCGGCTGATCGGCATGGTGCAGCCGGCGCTCGGCGAACATGAGGACAAGGGGCACGAACCCAGCCTCGCCACCGTCGGCTGTCTTGGGCGAATCACCTCCTTCGCCGAGACCGGCGACGGGCGCTATATCGTGTCGCTGACCGGCGTCTGCCGCTTCCGGCTGCTGGAGGAGAAGGTGACCAGCTATCCATTCCGCACCTTCCGGATCGCGCCCTTCATCGCCGACCTCTCGGCGGAGAACGAGGAGGAGGCGGTCGATCGCACAGCCCTGCTCACCGCCTTCAAAGCCTATCTCGATGCCAACAAGCTGGAAGCCGACTGGGAGAGCGTCGAGCGGGCGAGCAATCTGACGCTGGTCAATTCGCTCGCCATGATGTCGCCGTTCGGACCGGCCGAAAAACAGGCTCTCTTGGAGGCGCCCGATCTGAAGACGCGGGCCGAGACGCTGATCGCCATTACCGAAATCGTGCTGGCGCGGGTCTTCGGTGACTCCGACACGGTTCTGCAGTAAACTTCGGCCATGGACGAAAAACTGAGCCGCGTCGATCCGAAACTGCTGGAGCTCCTGGTCTGCCCGCTCTCCAAGGGCCGGCTTTCCTATGACCGCGAGCACAATGAGCTCGTTTCGGAAAAGGCGCGCCTTGCCTATCCGATCCGCGACGGCATCCCGATCATGCTGGTGTCCGAGGCGCGGCGCCTCGACGAGTAGCACTTTTCATCATTGTTTTTAGATCGTCTGGCCGGTCAGCAGGCGGGGGTTGTCCTTCGCCGTCGTTCCGGCCGCCTGGCCGATGAAGAAGGATTTGAGGCGCGGCAGCCGGTCGACAATGCCGAGACCGACATCGCGGGCGACGCGGATCGGCATTGCGTCGTTGGAGAAGAGCCGGTTCAGCACGTCGGTCGTCACGCCCATGCGGAAGGTGTCGAAGCGCCGCCAGGTCTGGTAGCGCTCGAGAATGTTGATCGAACCGATATCGAGGCCGAGACGATCGGCTTCCACGACGGTTTCGGCCAGCGCCGCCACATCCTTGAAGCCGAGGTTCAAACCTTGTCCTGAAATCGGATGGATGCCGTGGGCGGCGTCGCCGGCAAGCGCGAAACGCGGGGCGACGAAGGCGCGGGCGAGCGTCAGGCCGAGCGGAAAGGCGCGCTTGTCGCCAATGACCTTCAGCGCCCCGAGCTTGTGGCCGAAACGGCGTTCCAGCTCTTCTTCGAAGACCAACTCGTCGGCAGCGACCAGCCGGTCGGCATCATGCGTGCGCTCGGTCCAGACCAGCGAGGAGCGGTTGTTTCTGAGCGGCAGGATGGCGAAGGGGCCGGCCGGCAGGAAATGCTCTTCGGCGCAGCCTTCATGCGGTCGCTCATGTTCGACGGTCGCGACGATGCCGGACTGGCCGTAGTCCCAGGTGACGGTCCTGATGCCGGCGAGATCGCGCAGCTTCGAGCGCACGCCGTCGCAGGCAACCACCAGCCGCGATTCCAGCGTGCTGCCGTCCGAAAGCATGACGGTGGCATGGCTGTCCTCAGTTTTGAGCTCTGTCGCGCCAAGCCCGTGGCGGATGTCGATGCCGAGTCGGTCGCAGGCGCCGCGCAGGGCCGCGACCATGGCGACATTCGGGATCATGTGCGCGAAGGGCCGGCCTTCGGCCACTTCGCCGTCGAAGGTGAGGAAAATCGGGCGCACGGGGTCGGAGGTTCTCGAATCGGTGACGATCATCTTGGTGATCGGCTGAGCTTCCGGCTTGATCTCGTTCCAGATGCCGAAGATTTCGAGCATCTTCACCGCGGCGGCGATGACGGCGGAAGCGCGCGTGTCGTTCTTCCACGCATACTCGGGTGCGGCCTCGACCACCGAGACTTTCAGATGCGGTGCTGCCTGCTTGACCGCAACGGCAGCGGAAAGGCCGACATAGCCCCCGCCCACAACCAGCATATCAAGCATCACGCCGCTCCCGTACCTTGTGCCTCAGATGTGATCTATATAGATCATCGCCACTTCACTTCCTACCGCCGGGAGGCATACAAAATGACGCGCGAAACATCAGGGCCTTCGGCGATGGAGAGGCTGCTTGCGACGCTCGACCTGGAGCCGATCGAGGTCGACATCTTCCGCGGCCGCAGTCCTCAGGCCGGCTGGCAGCGGGTCTTCGGCGGGCAGGTGATCGGCCAGGCGCTGATGGCGGCGCAGCGCACCATCGAGGCTGAGCGTTTCGTCCATTCGCTGCATGCCTATTTCATGCGGCCCGGCGATCCCGCGGTGCCGATCATCTATCAGGTGGAGCGCATCCGCGACGGATCGAGCTTCAATACCAGGCGTGTCGTCGCGATCCAGCACGGCCGGGCGATCTTCGCGCTGTCGGCCTCTTTCCAGCTGGAAGAGCCGGGCTTCGACCACCAGATCGCCATGCCCGAGGTACAGATGCCGGAGGCGCTGCTCGGCGAGCAGGAGATCAAGGAACAGTATCTCGCGCATGCGCCGGAGGCGATCCGGGCATACTGGCAGCGCGAGCGGCCGATCGAGATCCGCCCTGTCTCGCTGACCCATTATTTCTCCGACAGGAAGCTCGATCCCAGGCAGGACGTCTGGGTGCGGGCGACCGGGCCTGTTCCCGACGATCGGCGCTATCAGGCGGCGGTGCTTGCCTATCTCTCCGACATGACGCTGCTCGATACGTCGCTTTATGCGCATGGCACGTCGATCTTCGATCAGAGCTTGCAGGTGGCGAGCCTCGATCACTCCATGTGGTTCCATCGGCCCTGCAAGCTCGACGACTGGCTGCTCTATACGCAGGATAGCCCCTCGGCTTCCGGCGCCAGGGGGTTGACCCGCGGCAGCCTGTTTACCCGCGCGGGCGTGCTGATCGCCTCCGTCGCCCAGGAGGGTTTGATTCGGAAAAAGGCAAATGATTAAATAGTGTGCATATTTCCAAATTTGCGCGTTATTTGTGCGCTTATTGGCCAATCATTTGCCTGTTTATTGGTGTTGTTTCACAAATTCTTTATATTTCAATAAGTTACACCACGTCTCGAATCTGGCACGTCCTTTGAATGTATATCGCCGGTCGCTGTTCAGGAACGTCAGCGGCAAGGAGAGTCGGCTCCGCGCCGAGGATAACGAAGGATGGGAAACCAGATGAAAATTGTGATGGCTATTATCAAGCCGTTCAAGCTCGATGAGGTCCGCGAAGCGCTTACGGCGATCGGCATTCAGGGCCTGACCGTGACCGAAGTGAAGGGCTACGGGCGCCAGAAGGGACATACCGAAATCTACCGCGGCACCGAATACGCGGTCAGCTTCCTGCCGAAGCTCAAGATCGAAATCGCCGTTGCATCCGAACTCGTCGACCGGGCCGTCGAAGCCATCGCGGCGTCGGCCAAGACCGGCCAGATCGGTGACGGCAAGATTTTTGTCTATTCGATCGACCATGCCGTGCGCATCCGTACGGGCGAAACCGATTCAGAAGCGCTGTAAAGAACGGCAGACCAAGGAGCTTTTTTCAATGTCAATCTCGAAGTTTTCCTCCACCTTTGCGCGGGTTTGCGCAGCAACGGCTGCGCTTCTGGCGCCGGCCGTCGCTTTTGCCCAGGAGGCTGCGCCTGCCGCTGCTGCCGCCGCTGCTCCTGCTCTGACGATGGACAAGGGTGACAACACCTGGATGCTCGTCTCCTCGGCGCTCGTCCTGCTGATGACCATCCCGGGCCTTGCGCTTTTCTACGGCGGTCTCGTGCGCGCCAAGAACATGCTCTCCGTGCTGATGCAGGTCTTCATGATCACGGCCGTCGTGTCGCTGCTCTGGGTGACCTACGGCTATTCGCTCGCCTTCACCGATGGCGGCTCGCTGAACAGCTTCGTCGGCGGCTTCTCCAAGGCGTTCCTTGCCGGCGTCAACACCTCGTCGCTGGTCGAGACCTTCTCGAAGGGCGTCGCCATTCCCGAATACACCTTCATCGTCTTCCAGATGACCTTCGCCTGCATCACGCCCGGCCTCATCGTCGGCGCCTTCGCCGAGCGCATCAAGTTCTCGGCCGTCATGCTCTTCGTCGTGCTGTGGGTCACCTTCATCTACTTCCCGATGGCGCATATGGTCTGGTTCTGGGGTGGCCCGAGCTCCTACACCTCGCCGGCCGGCCTGATCTTCTCCTACGGTGCAATCGACTTCGCCGGCGGCACGGTCGTTCACATCAATGCCGGTATCGCCGGCCTCGTCGGCGCCATCATGCTCGGCAAGCGCACGGGCTATAAGAAGGAAATCATGGCTCCGCATTCGATGACGCTGACCATGGTCGGCGCATCGCTGCTGTGGGTCGGCTGGTTCGGCTTCAACGCCGGCTCCAACCTCGAGGCCAACGGCTACGCATCGCTTGCCATGATCAACACCTTCGTTGCGACGGCTGCCGCCGCCGTCTCCTGGTGCATCGTCGAAAGCCTCGCCCGCGGCAAGGCTTCGATGCTCGGTGGTGCTTCCGGTGCCGTCGCCGGTCTCGTCGCCATCACGCCTGCGGCAGGCTTTGCCGGCCCGATGGGCTCGATCGTTCTCGGCCTGATCGTCTCGCCGGTCTGCTACTTCTTCGTCGACGTCGTGAAGAACAAGTTCAACTACGACGACAGCCTCGACGTCTTCGGCGTGCATTGCATCGGCGGCATCATCGGCGCTCTCGGCACCGGTATCCTCGTCAACCCGGCGCTGGGCGGTGCAGGCATCGTCGACTATTCGACGGCCGATTTCGCCGCCACCTATGCCGGCACCGCAACCCAGGTCCTGAACCAGGCAAAGGGCGTCCTGACGACGCTGCTGTGGTCGGGCATCGGTTCGGCGATCCTCTACAAGATCGTCGACGTCGTCGTCGGCCTGCGCGTGAGCGTCGAGGCCGAGCGGGAAGGTCTCGACCTTTCGACCCACGGCGAAGCCGCATATCACTCGTCTTGATCAAGGGGTTTGCGGCGCCCGGCAGAAGGGCGCCGCTTCACGGCCCGTCGCGGCCTATCTAGAGCTTTTCCGGGTTAGACCCGGAAAAGCTGTCATAGACCGCATTCGGCCCGGACCTCTCAAGGTTCGGGCCTTTTTTTGGTTTCCTGTTCGGAATGCACGTCCAGCCACGCATGGTTAACATCGCTTTAACCCGGCTCTGGTTAGGTAGAGCGGACGCATTTTGGCATGGCGAAGCTTCGGTGATTCGCCTGCCCTCAGGCATTGGACGGGTTAGACACATGGCAAGAAGCACGTCGCCGGCGATGGATGGCCGTCCGGATCGGTTCTCCTTCTCGGCATTCATGCTGCGGCAGATCCAGGCGCTCATCGGCTTTGCGATCTTTCTGTTGCTGGCGTTCTGCGTCGCGGCGCTGGCGACATGGAACGTCGCGGATCCTAGCTATTCCTACGCCACCGCCAACCTGCCGACGAATATCCTCGGCTACAGCGGTGCGGCCTTTGCCGATATCGTCATGCAGTTCCTCGGACTTGCCAGCGTCGTTTCGATGCTGCCGATCGTCGCTTGGGCGCTGACGATGATCTCGGGCCGCCCCTTCAGCCGCATTCCCGCCCGCATCGGCGCCTGGCTTGCCGGTTCGGTTTTGTCCTCCGCCGTCATCGGCTGTTTCCCGCCGCCGCTCACCTGGCCGATCCCGAACGGCATCGGCGGCGTCGTTGGCGATATGATCCTGCGTTTTCCCGCGCTCTTCGTCGGCGCCTATCCCACCGGCACCTTCGCCATGGTCGTCGGCTGCATCTTTGCGGTGCCGACCGCCTGGATGATGCTGTTTGCATCGGGCCTCGTCGGCCGCAGCGAAGCGGATGACGAAATCGAGGACGATTACGTCGAGACAACAAGCAAGGCGCGGGTCGTCGGCGATGAGGACGAGGAGGACGAGTCGCGCTGGGTCGCTTTCAGCGGCGCGATGACACATGCCTGGTACATGAGCCAAGGGCGGCTGCGCCGGCTCTTCGGCATGGGACCGCGCAAGCGGCGCCAGGGCGATTTCGAATCGCCCTATGATTTCAACGATGATGAGTTCGGCACGCTGAACGAACCGGTCCGCGCCAAGGCGCCCGCCGTGCGCGGCGAGCGCATGGAACCGTCGATGGAGCCTTCAATGGGGGCAAGGGCGGCTTCGCCGCGGCGCGTCGTCGCCGCACCGTCGCTTTCCATCGACGACGAGGATGAGGACGACGATCCGCCTTTCGATACCGATATGCCGCCGCGCCCGGCCGATATCCTGCCCGACGACGATGACGACGACTGGATGATCCGCGCACCGGCGAAAGCCGCAGGCAAGCCGGAGCCTCGCGTCGTGCCCGCGGCCGCACGGCCGAAACCCGGCGCCCGTGTCGAGCGTGAGGCGCAGGGTTCGTTGATTCGGCCCGAGGGTTTTCAGCTGCCGTCGATGCACCTGCTCGCCGAACCGAGGAACGTGGTGCGCGATTCGACGCTGTCGGCCGACGCGCTGGAGCAGAATGCCCGCATGCTTGAGGGCGTGCTCGAGGATTTCGGCGTCAAGGGTGAGATCATTCACGTCCGTCCCGGCCCCGTCGTCACCCTCTACGAACTGGAGCCGGCGCCCGGCATCAAATCGTCGCGCGTCATCGGCCTTGCCGACGATATCGCCCGCTCGATGAGTGCCATTGCCGCCCGCGTCGCCGTCGTGCCGGGCCGCAACGCGATCGGCATCGAGCTGCCGAACCAGACGCGCGAGACCGTCTTTCTGCGCGAATTGATCGCTTCCCGCGATTTCGACGGCAGCAAGGCCAAGCTTGCCATGGCGCTCGGCAAGACGATCGGCGGCGAAGCCGTCATCGCCGACCTCGCCAAGATGCCGCACCTGCTCGTCGCCGGCACCACCGGCTCGGGTAAATCGGTCGCCATCAATACGATGATCCTGTCGCTGCTCTACCGTATGACGCCGGAACAGTGCCGGCTGATCATGATCGACCCGAAGATGCTGGAACTCTCCGTCTATGACGGCATTCCGCATCTGCTTTCGCCTGTCGTCACCGATCCGAAGAAGGCCGTCGTCGCGCTGAAATGGACCGTGCGCGAGATGGAAGAGCGCTACAAGAAGATGTCGAAGATCGGCGTGCGCAATATCGACGGCTTCAACACCCGCGTCGAGCAGGCCTTGTCCAAGGGCGAGGCGATCTCGCGCACGGTGCAGACCGGCTTCGACCGCCATACCGGCGAAGCAATGTACGAGACCGAGGAGTTCGACCTCAGGCCGATGCCCTATATCGTCGTCATCATCGACGAAATGGCCGACCTGATGATGGTCGCCGGCAAGGATATCGAAGGCGCCGTCCAGCGTCTGGCGCAGATGGCGCGCGCCGCCGGCATTCATGTGATCATGGCGACGCAGCGCCCGTCGGTCGATGTCATCACCGGCACGATCAAGGCGAACTTCCCGACCCGCATCTCCTTCCAGGTGACCTCGAAGATCGACAGCCGCACCATCCTTGGCGAACAGGGCGCAGAACAGCTGCTCGGCATGGGCGACATGCTCTACATGGCGGGTGGCGGACGTATCCAGCGCGTGCACGGCCCGTTCGTCTCTGATGTCGAGGTCGAAGAGATCGTCTCCTACCTGAAGACACAGGGCTCGCCGCAATATCTCGATGCGATCACCGCCGATGACGACGAGGATGGCGACTATGGCGGCGGTGGCGGCGGCCCTGCCGGCACGTCGAACCTTTCGGACTCGGAAGATCCCTATGATCAGGCCGTCGCCGTCGTGCTGCGTGACGGCAAGGCCTCGACCTCCTATGTGCAGCGCCGGCTCGGCATCGGCTACAACCGCGCCGCCTCGCTGATCGAGCGCATGGAGAAGGAGGGCATCATCGGGCCGGCCAACCATGCCGGCAAACGCGAAATCCTCGTTCCCACAGAAGACGACATCCTCGACCGCTGAGATAACAGCCATATATTTCAGATATGGCCGCTTTTGCGGAAACCCGATCGCAGCAAAGCCGTTACCTCTCGCGGGCCGATCGCAATGCCTTGAAGACGCCGCCTTTCGGCAGCATGCAGATCGCATAAAGGAGATTTAGATGCGTAACTCCGATTCCTTCCTCTCCGGCCTGACGATGACGCGGCGCGATCTTCTCGGCGCTTTCGGCCTGGCTGCGATGGCAAGCGCCATTCCCTTCGGTGCTCTCGCGCAGGCGGCGGCGCCCGCCTCCGGCACGGCGCAGGCGATTGCCGACCATTTCTCCGGCGTCACGACGATGCAGGGCGAATTCGTGCAGTTCGGCCCGCGCGGCGAGCAGACCGGCGGCAAATTTTTCATCCAGCGCCCCGGCAAGCTGCGTTTCAACTATGACGACCCATCGCCGATGCGGGTGATCGCCGACGGCAAGAATGTCGCCATCGGCAATACCAAGCTCAAGACCTGGGATCTCTATCCGCTCTCCAAGACCCCGCTCAGCCTGTTGCTGGCCCAGCGTATCGACCTATCGGCCGGCATGGTGAAGGGCGTCAAGGAAGAGTCGGACCTGACGACGATCGCGCTCGGCAACAATACGGTGTTCGGAAACTCGACCATCACCATGATGTTCGATCCGAAAACCTATGACCTGCGCCAGTGGACGATCACCGACAATCAGGGCAAGGACACCTCGGTGATGATCTTCAACGTCAAGACAGGCGTGCAGTTCGATGATCGCGTCTTCCGGGTTCCCTATGAGAGCATTCCCGGCACGGCAGCTTCACGCGACTAGAACAGGATGATTTTAGGCCCGGTCGGCCTAAAATCTGAATCCTGTTCTAAATTAAAGAGTTAGAGCATGATGTCGCCCGAAAACCGCTTACACTTTTCGGCATCATGCTCTGAGCCTTTTCGGTTGATCTCCTGACGCTTTTGCACGCGGCCCGGTTCCCTCCGGTCCGCCTTTGTTCTAAAGCCCTTTCATGAAAGCGTGAAAGGGCTTGCCGCATGGGCTTTTCGATTACCACCTGGAATATCAATTCGGTACGGCTGCGCATGCCGATCATCGAGCAACTCGTTCTCAAGCACAGGCCCGATATTCTTTGCCTGCAGGAAACCAAGGTGCCGAACGAGCTCTTTCCCGCCGCACCCTTGCGGGCCATGGGCTATGATCACATCATCATCCACGGCCAGAAGGGCTATCACGGCGTGGCGATCGCCTCGCGCATTCCGCTGACCGAAGATCACCGGCAGGATTATTGCGGTGTGGGCGACGCCCGCCACATATCGGCGATCTTCGAACGCGGCAACCGCCGCATCCGGCTGCATAATTTCTACGTCCCGGCCGGCGGCGACGAGCCGGACCGGACGATCAATCCGAAATTCGGCCATAAACTCGATTTCATCGAGGAGATGAAGCTCTTGAAGGCCAATGGCGAGGCCAATACCTCGGCCATCCTGGTGGGTGATCTCAACATCGCGCCGCTCGAACACGACGTCTGGTCGCACAAGCAGTTGCTGAAGATCGTCAGCCACACGCCCGTCGAAACCGATGGGCTGCTCGAGGTGATGAAGCGCGGCGCCTGGCTCGATCTCATGCGCCAGCACGTACCGGCCAGCGAGAAGCTCTATACCTGGTGGAGCTACCGCGCCAAGGACTGGGAAGCGGCCGACCGCGGCCGCCGGCTCGACCACATCTGGTCCTCATCGGATCTCGGGCCGCACCTGAAGCGGATCGAGATCCTGAAGGAAGCGCGCGGCTGGGACCGGCCCTCCGACCATGTGCCGGTGACGGCGCATTTCGATCTCTGATGCAGTGGATTCTTCAGGAGTTCGAGGATACTCACAAGCTGGCCGAGGCACTCGACCGGCTCGGTATCTCCTACACTTGGCACAAGGTTGTCCCGTTCATCGGCGAGCTTATTCCCGAGCCGGTTATCGCCGATCCCAGCGCCGTGGTGATGTTCGGTTCCTACACGCTGTGGAGAAATGCCGAGGCGAACGGCTACCGGCCGGGCATGTTCAAGCTGCGTCCGTTTGTCGAGGAAAAGGTGTGGCATCCCTACCTTCTCAACGGCGCCGATGCGTTGTTCCTGACGCTCCGCGAGGTTCCCGCGCGTCTGGCTGACGATGGACGGGAATGGTTTCTGCGTCCGGTCGACGACAGCAAGGAGGAGCCTGGCAACGTGAAATCGGCCGGCGAGATCATCCGTATGGCCGAGAGGGTCCTCGCGCTTGACGAAGATGAAATCCCGGCGGGATCGCTGCGTCACGACACGCTGCTGATGTTCACCAAGCCTGTCAGCATCCTGCGCGAATGGCGTCTCTGGGCCGTCAACGACAGGATCGTCACCTATTCGCTTTACAAAGAAGGATCGCGCGTCATCCATCGCCACGAAATCGATGACGACGCGCTCGAATTCGGGCAACACATGGCCGATCTCAATCCCGGCTACTCCCCAGCCTATGTCATTGATATCTGCCGTACCAAAGAGGGCTTGAGGCTGCTCGAGACGAACTGTCTCAACGCCGCCGGCTTCTATGCCGCGGACCTCACAAAGCTCGCCTCGGCGATCGACGGCCTCGTCCACGACTGACGCTTTTCTGATCGCACCAACGTGGATCAGCTGAACCGGTGGAACTGGCTTGCGGCCTTGGCCGCGAGCTCGGCGAGATTGTCGCGGATGCGATTTTCGATCAGACGGGCCGCGTCCGGATATTCCTCGAGCAGCCGGTGGAAGAGGGCACGGGTGATGCGGATGATGCTGGTGTCCTCACGCGCGATCGCGGTGAACTTGCGCTCGACCAACGTCACCAGCGCCAGCTCGGAAATCAACGTGCCGGGGCCGGCAACGGCATCGGCGCGCTGCATGCCGTCGCTGCTCGTCGTGCGGAGTTCCAGGCTGCCGCTCAAGACGACATAGGCGCTCTCGGCCGGCGCGCCCTGGCGAAACAGCATCTGGCCGGCGGCGATCATGCGCCGGTCGGCGCCGAAGGCGATCAGTCGCAGCTGGTCCTCGCTCATGTCCTTGAACAGCGGAAGCTGCGAGAGCAGATGAATGTCGTCCGTCAGCGCCATGCGGGCTTTTCGCCTTAGAGCAATTCCAACAAAACTGCGTAGCCGTTTGCGTGCGGAACTGCGTGAAAACAAAGAGATAGAGCATTTCCGTGATTCGGAGAAACCGAGATGCTCTAGGGTATGATCTTGTAACCGCCGTTTTCCGTCACCAGGATTTCGGCATTGGAGGGATCGCGCTCGATCTTCTGGCGCAGCCGGTAGACATGGGTTTCCAGCGTATGCGTGGTCACGCCGGAATTATAGCCCCAGACCTCTTCGAGAAGCACGTCGCGGGTGACGACCTTCTGTTCGGCGCGGTAGAGGTAGCGGATGATTGCCGCTTCCTTTTCCGTCAGGCGGATCTTCTGGCCGTTGTCGGTGGTCAGCAGCTTCTGGCTCGGCTTGAAGAGATAGGGGCCGACGGTGAAGGTCGCGTCCTCGCTCTGCTCGTGCTGGCGCAGCTGCACGCGGATGCGCGCGAGCAGCACGGCGAAGCGAAAGGGTTTGGTGACGTAATCGTTGGCGCCGGCTTCGAGGCCGAGGATCGTGTCCGAATCGGTATCGTGGCCGGTCAGCATGATGATCGGTGCCTTGAAGCCGCCCTTGCGCAGGAGCTTCACCGCTTCGCGGCCGTCCATATCGGGCAGGCCGACATCCATGATCAAGAGGTCGACCGGCGTCGAACGGGCGGTCGCAACACCCTTGCCGGCGTTGGCTTCCTGCAGAACCGTGAATTCCTCGTAAAGCGACAATTGCTCTGTCAGCGTCTGCCGAAGGTCCTCGTCGTCATCCACCAGAAGAATGGTGCGTGCGGTCATGCCGTTGCGTCCTCATGTTAGGTCCCCTAGTCCTACGCCAAATTGCGGGTTTGGCAAGGATCGGCCGGCGGGCTGTTGCCGGGCAGGTTTTCATATGATTTCAATTAAAGCCTCAAGCAATGCAAGACATGCGAGAAAAATGGAAAAAGCAAGGCGGAGCCGGGGGATGAAGCCGTCCACGGTCGTGGTGCGCCCGGCGCCGGGAAAGAAGAGCCGGGCGATCGTGCGCATTGGCACGATCACTGTTCCGGCTGCCATCGGTCGCTCCGGCCGCACCGTGATGAAACGCGAGGGCGACGGCGCCACACCGATCACATCGATGAAGCTGATATCAGGCTTCCGGCGCGGCGAGCGGAACGGCCGGCTCGCCACTGCACTTCCCATCCACCGGATCCGCGCCGATATGCTCTGGTGCGATCATTCCGGCAATGCCAACTACAACCGCCTCGTCAGGGCGCCGTTCGGCGCCGGCCACGAGGAGATGCGGCGCAGCGACGGACTCTACGATATCTGCCTGGTGATGGACTGGAACATCTCCTGCCGGGCGCGCAACCGCGGCTCGGCGATTTTCTTCCATCTCATCCGGCCGGGCTACGAGCCGACGGCCGGCTGCGTGGCGGTGAGTCTCGGCGACATGCGCCGCCTTCTGCCGCATCTTCGCAAGGGGACGATTGTCCGGGTGGTCTGATTGTCTTCCGGATGCGGCTGCCTATATCTCTCAGGTGACCGAACGCTCAGGCTGAGATGCGTTCCGGGACGCCCGCAGCCATTCAAAATGCTACAGCGTCCTTTGCGCGTCTGAAAAGACGCGCGGCGCTGTAGGCGGGCGCAAATCATGCCTCGTCCAATTCTTCAAACTCCCGGAGATATATTGTGACCTCTCAACCCATCATCACTTTCCATGACGGACATTCCATTCCGCAGGTCGGGCTCGGCGTCTGGCAGACGCCGCAGGAGATTGCCGCCCCGACGGTGCGCACTGCCATTGCCGCCGGTTATCGCCATATCGATACGGCGTCCGGTTACGACAATGAGGAGGGTGTCGGCGAAGGCATCCGCTCTTCCGGCCTCGACCGCAAGGACATCTTCGTCACCACCAAGCTCAGGAACACCGATCAGGGCTACGACAATACGCTGCGTGCTTTCGACGGCAGCCTGAAAAAGCTCGGCTCCGACTATGTCGACCTCTATCTCGTTCACTGGCCGTCGCCGCATCGCGGCCTCTACACCGAAACCTGGAAGGCGTTCGTGCGCATAAGGGAAGAGGGGCGTGCCCGCTCGATCGGTGTGTCGAATTTTTATCCCGAGCATCTGGAGCGGATCATCGGCGAAACCGGCGTCGTTCCTGTCATCAACCAGATCGAGCTGCATCCCGACTTCCAGCAGAAGACGGCGCAAGAGGTTCACAAGAAACTCAACATCGCCACCGAATCCTGGAGCCCGCTCGGCCAGGGGCAGTTCATCTCGAACCCTGTCATCGGCGAGATCGCCAGGAAACATCGGAAGACGCCGGCTCAGGTCATCATCCGCTGGCACATCGACACTGGCCTCGTCGTCATCCCGAAGTCGGTGACGCCGTCGCGCATCGAGGAGAATTTCCAGGTGTTCGACTTCAAGCTCGATGCCGATGACATGGCGGCGATCGCCAAGCTCGACAGCGCCGGTGCCCGCATGGGACCGGATCCGATGACGGCGGCCTTCTGACCGCCCTCCCGATCAGCGGCCGCTCCGAGGAAGATCCTCGCGGCGGCGTCCGCCTATGACGAGACATCCAGTCGTTGTGTCAATAATTGCAGCTCGACGATCCGTTGGTCGGGGCAAAGCCGTGGTCGCAGATATTGCTCATGCGCTGGGGCATGATCCACAACTCCCGGAAAATGAGGCGCGGCCGCCATAAAAATACGAAAACCGCCCGATGCAGGCAGAGCGCATCGGGCGGCTTTCATTGTCCTTCCGTCGGATGACGGATCAATTCCACTCGCGGATATCGACGAAGTGACCGGCGATTGCGGCGGCGGCGGCCATTGCCGGCGAGACGAGGTGCGTGCGGCCCTTGAAGCCCTGGCGGCCTTCGAAGTTGCGGTTCGAGGTCGAGGCGCAGCGTTCGCCCGGCTTCAGGCGGTCGTCGTTCATGGCGAGGCACATGGAGCAGCCCGGCTCGCGCCAGTCGAAGCCGGCAGCCTTGAAGATCTTGTCGAGGCCTTCGGCTTCCGCCTGTTCCTTCACAAGACCGGAGCCCGGAACGATCATGGCGTTGACGGTCGAAGCAACGGTCTTGCCCTCGACGACCTTGGCGACGGCGCGCAGGTCTTCGATGCGGCCGTTGGTGCAGGAGCCGATGAAGACCCGGTCAATGCTGATGTCGGTCATCGGCGTGCCCGGCTTGAGGCCCATGTACTCGAGCGCGCGCCACTTGGAGGCACGCTTCGTCTCGTCCTGGATTTCATCAGGATTCGGTACGATGCCCTGGACCGACACGACATCCTCAGGCGAAGAACCCCAGGAGACGATCGGCGGCAGTTCGGCGGCGTTCAGCTTGACGACGCGGTCGAAATGAGCGCCTTCGTCTGACCGCAGCGTCTTCCAGTAGGCGATCGCCTGTTCCAGCGCTTCGCCCTTCGGCGCGCGCGGCTTGCCCTTGATATATTCGAAGGTGACTTCGTCGGGGGCGATCAGGCCGGCGCGGGCGCCGCCTTCGATCGACATGTTGCAGATCGTCATGCGGCCTTCCATCGACAGCGCGCGGATCGCTTCGCCGGCATATTCGATGACGTAGCCGGTGCCGCCCGCCGTGCCGATCTCGCCGATGATGGCAAGAACGATGTCCTTGGCGGTGACGCCTGCCGGCAGCAGGCCGTCGACCTGCACCAGCATGTTCTTGGCCTTCTTCTGGATCAGCGTCTGAGTGGCGAGAACGTGCTCGACCTCAGACGTGCCGATGCCATGAGCGAGCGAGCCGAAGGCGCCGTGGGTCGAGGTATGGCTGTCGCCGCAGACGATCGTCATGCCGGGCAGGGTGAAGCCCTGTTCCGGCCCGATGATGTGCACGATGCCCTGGCGCTTGTCGTTCTCGGAATAATATTCGACGTTGAACTCGGCGGCATTCTTGGCGAGCTGCTCGACCTGAATGCGGCTTTCTTCGTTCTTGATGCCGAGATGGCGGTCGGCCGATGTCGGAACGTTGTGGTCGACGACGGCGAGCGTCTTTTCCGGCGCGCGGACCTTGCGGCCGCTCATGCGCAGGCCTTCGAAGGCCTGCGGCGAGGTGACCTCGTGGACCAGGTGGCGGTCGATGTAGAGAAGACAGGTTCCGTCGGCCTGTTCGTCGACCAGGTGGTCGTCCCAGATCTTGTCGTAGAGGGTACGCGGTGCGCTCATGGCGGTAAGTCCGTTTTTGGATGCTTTTGGAAAATCGGGAAAAAGCGGATCAGGCTCCGCCGGCCGTCATTCGATCAACGAAGTCGGCTGTTGAGCGCACCGGATACGCATGCAAAGAACCGTGCCGGCAGGCGATAATGGTCCTGCAGCACGAAAATATGCGCGCCAGTGCATCTGAACTTGGATTCCATCGCCCGCATATAGCGATTTTTGAACGAAACGGCAATTCGAATCGTGCTGTGGCTCAGCGCGGCTTCTGCTTCATCTTCTTTTCAATGCGCCGCAGCGCCAGCGACAGGCCGATCGTCAGGATCAGGTAGATATAGGTGACGATCGAATAGGTCTCGAAGAAGCGGAAGGAGCCGGAGGCGTAGACCTTGCCCATCTGGGTAATGTCGGCCACGCCGAGAACCGAGACAAGAGACGAATCCTTCACCATCGAGACGAAGTCGTTGGAGAGCGGCGGGAAGATGACCCGGATCGCCTGCGGGAAGACGACGAGCCGGAAGCGGCGGTAGCGCGACAGGCCGAGCGATTTGGCCGCCTCGATCTGGCCGATATCGACCGACTGGAAGCCGGCGCGGAAGATCTCGGCAATGAAGGAGGAATAGCCGATCATCAGCGCGATGATGGCGCGCCACATCAGCGACAGGTCGCGCACGAGGATCGGTTCGGCGACGCCGCTCTTCACCAGTGGCGTGATGATGATGTTATAGGCCGTGACAAGACCCGGCGCGCCGACGAAAGCGATGTAGAAGAGCAGCACCAGGATCGGGATGCCGCGGATGATCTCGATATAGAAGCGGGCGATCTGGCGCAGCACGATGCTGTCGGCCAGGCCGAGCAGCGCGATGCCGAGACCAAGCACTGTCGCCAGTATGAAGGCGACGAGCGTCACGAACACGGTGATGCCGGCGCCATTCACCACGGTCCGGAAGACCTGGGTGTAAATGTCGTTGGTGATGATAACGACGGCGAGAACGAGACCGATCAGAACAAGGACGGCCAGCCACCAGGGACGGTCGTCCTTCTCATGTCGCAGGGATGGTTGTGGCGCCATCTGCGATCGCTCGGGGTTATTCGCCCATCTTGTAGTCGAGGAACCACTTCTTGTTCAGCGCATCAAAGGTGCCGTCCGCCTTCAGCGCTGCGATAGCGGCATTGACCGGAGCGACGAGATCGGACCCCTTCGGGAAGATGAAGCCGAAATCCTCGGTGCCGAGCGCTTCGCCGACCACCTTCAGCCCGCCGTTCGAGGAATCGACATAGCCCTTGGCCGCGACGCTGTCGGTCAGCACGAGGTCGACGTCGCCGGTCTTCAGCGCCTGCACGGTGGCGCCGAAGGTTTCGAAAAGCTTGATGCGCGGGTTCTGTTCGTTGCCATCGAGGATTTCATAGGCGGCAGTGTAGAAAGGCGAGGTGCCGGGTTGGGCGCCGATCAGGCCGTCGTTGAAGGCGGCAAAGCTCTTGGCGTCGGTGAAGCGCTTCTCGTCGCCGCGCACCAGCATGAACTGCTGCGAGCGCATATAGGGATCGGAGAAATCGACCTTCTGCTTGCGGTCGTCCTTGATGGTGATGCCGGTCATGCCGATGTTGTACTGGCCGTCGGAGACCGCCTGGATCATCGCGTCCCAGCTGGTGTTCTGATATTCGACCTTGAAGTTCAGCCGCTTGGCGATCTCGTTCATCGCATCATATTCCCAGCCGATTGCCTTGCCGGATTTCGGATCGACGAACTGCAGCGGCGGATAGGCATTCTCGGTGACGACGACGACGCTCTTGCCGCCGAGATTGGGCAGTTCGGCCGCCGACACGGTTAAAGAAGCGAGCGCAAGGGCAGCAAAGCCCGCAAGAACGGTACGACGAAACAGCATGGAATGGCTCCCGGATTGAACGCGAAAATTGTCACGGAAGACCTGCCGAAGGCAAGGCCGACGGCGGCGCACCGACGCAAAAAAGAGAAAAGGCGACCCGAAGGCCGCCTTTCCAAGCGAAAGAATTTTGCTTCAAGCGAAGAAGTTTGCGTGGCGCAGATCTTATTCTGCTGTCGGTTCCGCTGCGGCGGCGGCTGCTGCTTCAGCAGCGGCCTTGGCTTCGGCGGCTTCTGCTGCTGCCTTCTCGGCGGCGAGCGCCTGAGCGGCTGCGACCTTTTCAGCTTCAATGCGTGCCTTTTCCTCGGCAACGGCCGCGCGCTCGGCGTCGTTGAGCTTGCGGGCGCGGACGCCGGTGTCTTCAACGATACGGGCGGACTTGCCGCGACGGTCGCGCAGGTAATAGAGCTTGGCGCGACGGACCTTACCGCGGCGGACGACGTCGACGCTTTCGATCAGCGGCGAATAGACCGGGAATACGCGCTCGACGCCTTCGCCGTAGGAGATCTTGCGAACCGTGAAGTTTTCCTGCAGGCCGCCGCCGGAGCGGGCGATGCAGACGCCTTCATAGGCCTGAACGCGGGTACGGTTGCCTTCCGTGACCTTCACGTTGACGCGGACGGTATCGCCCGGGGAGAATTCGGGGAGGGTGCGCTTGGCTTCGATCTTGGCGGCCTGTTCGGCCTCAAGCTGCTGAATGATGTTCATCGTCTTAACCTTTGGTTCTTCTAAAACAGCCAGAGCGCTCGGCACTGATCCCTTGGGCGAGCCTCAGGATTTTGCCCCTTCGGGGCGGGAGCGGATTCGCCATTCTTTGTTTGCTGGCAGACGGGGCTAACCCCATTTCCGCGTGCGCCAATACACGAAAGGCCGGAGCTTGTCATCCCTCGCACGACATTTTTGTGAAAGGGGAGGGTGGAATCAGCCGTTTTTCTTAGGCTCGGCCTTTTCGAAGAGATCCGGCCGCCGCTCCCGCGTCAGCCGTACCGCCTCCTCGTGGCGCCACTTCTCGATGGCGCCGTGGTTGCCCGACGTCAGGATGGAGGGGATGTCCCGGCCTTCCCACGCCTGCGGCCTCGTATAATGCGGATGTTCCAGCAGTCCGCCTTCGAAGCTTTCGTGCAGGCCGGAAAGATCGTTGCCCATGACGCCGGGCAGGATGCGGATGATCGCATCGAGCACGATCAGCGCCGCCGGTTCGCCGCCCGACAGCACGTAGTCGCCGACCGAGACCTCTTCCAGCCCCCGCGCTTCGATCACCCGCTGGTCGACGCCCTCGAAGCGGCCGCAGACGATGACGACGCCGTCGCCCGCCGCCAGTTCGCGCACGCGCTGCTGCGTCAGCGGCCGCCCACGCGGGCTCATCAGCAGGCGCGGGCGGGTATCGTTTTGACAGGTACTGTCGATGGCGCGGGCGAGCACATCGGGTTTCAGCACCATGCCGGCGCCGCCGCCGGCTGGGGTGTCGTCGACAGTGCGATGTTTGTCGGTGGCGAAATCGCGGATCTGCACCGCGTCCAGCGACCATTGCCCGCGCTGCATCGCCTTGCCGGCGAGCGAAAAGCCCAGATGTCCCGGAAACATCTCCGGATAGAGTGTCAGTACGCTCGCCCGGAAAGCCATCACTTCTTCTTTTTCGGCTTGTCCGGGGTGAATTTCGACAGTTCTTCGGGATCGTCGATCAAACCGGCCGCCAGCGGATCGATCAGCAATGTGCCGGCTTCGAGGTCGATCTCCAACACCGAGGCTTCCGAGAAGGGGATCAGCACCGGGCGCTTTCCCGGACCTTTGAGTTCCAGAAGATCGCCGGCGCCGAAATCGAAGACGCCGGTGACCGTGCCATAGCTGACGCCCTTATCGTCCTGCGCCTCGAGTCCTTCGAGATCGGCATAGTAGAACTCGTCGTCCTCCAGCTCCTCGTCGGGCAGATTGTCGCGCTCGATGTAGAGTTCCAGGCCGTTCAGCGCCTCGGCGGCGTTGCGGTCGTTGATGCCGCGGAAGCGGACCACGACGACATTCTTCATCTCGCGGATTTCGAGGATTTCGAAGCTGCGTCCGTCCATGCTGTGCAGATGGCCGTAATCGCCGAGCGCCGTCGGATCGGCGGTGTAGGCCTTGGCGCGCACTTCACCGCGCAGGCCTTGTGCGCCGCCGATCGTCGCCATCAGAACGGGGTTTTCAAGCTTTGTCATGGGTTCCTTCATGTGAAGCCGGAAAGACAGGCTCCTCATAAACGAAGTGCGGGTAATTGGAAACGAAAACGGGCGGCATGTTGCCATGCCGCCCGCTCGATTGGGGAAGGTCCCGATTATTCCGCGGCGTCGGCAGCAGCAGCGGCGGCGTCAGCGGCCTTCTGAGCCTTTTCAGCGGCACGTTCCTGGGCGCGCTTGCCGGGCTTTGCCTTGACCGGGTTGTTCTTGGCTTCGCGCTTGGCAACGCCGGCTTCATCAAGGAAGCGCAGAACGCGGTCGGTCGGCTGGGCGCCGTTTTCGATCCAGTGCTTGATGCGCTCGGCGTTCAGCTGAACGCGCTTCTCGTCGTCCTTGGCGAGCATCGGGTTCCAGGAACCGAGGTTTTCGAGGAAGCGGCCGTCACGCGGGCTGCGCGCATCGGCGAGAACGACGTGGTAGTACGGACGCTTCTTGGAGCCACCGCGGGCGAGACGAATTTTCAGTGCCATGTTCTTTACTCCTTAGGCTTTTCTTGACCGCTTCGTAAGGCGGTATGGTTATCGGGCTGCGGCGCTCTGTTCAGCGTGATCCGCAGCGATCTGCTCATGATGCCGGATGACTTCCTTGATGACGAAGTTCAGGAACTTCTCGGCGAAATCCGGGTCCAGATTGGCCGCTTTCGCCAGCTGGCGAAGGCGTTCGATCTGGTATTCCTCGCGCGCCGGATCGGCCGGCGGCAGATTGTATTTGGCCTTCAGCACGCCGACATCTTTGGTGCAGCGGAAGCGTTCGGCCAGCATGTGCACGAGAGCGGCGTCGATGTTGTCGATCGACTGACGGTAGCTCGCGAGCTGGGCTTTGACGTCTGGATCAATCATGGGGCAAACGATCCTTTCACTTCTTCTTCGGCAAACCGGGCAATCCCGGGAAACCACCGCCGAGGCCCGGCAGCTTGGCGCCGCCGAGGCCCGGCAAACCACCCGGCAGACCGCCGAGACCGGGCATACCCCCACCCGGCTTTCCAAGCCCCGCCGCTTCGGCCTGCTTCTGCAGGGCTTCGAGCTGCTTCGGGTCGATATTCGAGAGATCGGGCATGCCGCCGCCCATGCCGCCTAAGCCGCCAAGCCCCATCTTGCCGGCGAGGCCGCCCATCATCTGCTTCATCATGCCGCCTTTGCCCTTGCCGCCCATCATCTTCATCATGTCGGCCATCTGGCGGTGCATCTTCAGAAGCTTGTTGATGGCGGCGGCATCGGTGCCGGAGCCGGCGGCGATGCGCTTCTTGCGCGAATGCTTGAGCAGGTCGGGATTGGCGCGCTCGGCCCTGGTCATCGACTGGATGATGGCGATCTGGCGGCCGAAAAGCTTGTCGTCGAGGCCGGCGGCGGCCATCTTGTCCTTCATGCCTGCCATGCCGGGCATCATGCCCATGATGCCGCCCATGCCGCCCATCTTCTGCATCTGGCGCAGCTGGTCGGCGAGATCGTCGAGATCGAACTTGCCCTTGGCCATCTTGGCGGCCATGGCGGCCGCCTTCTCGGCGTCGATATTTTCCGCCGCGCGCTCAACGAGCGAGACGATGTCGCCCATGCCGAGGATGCGGTCGGCGATGCGGCGGGGATGGAACTCCTCGAGCTCGCTCATCTTCTCGCCGACGCCGATCAGCTTGATCGGCTTACCGGTGACGGCGCGCATCGAAAGCGCGGCGCCGCCGCGGCCATCGCCGTCCATGCGGGTCAGCACGAGGCCGGTGATGCCGACGCGTTCGTCGAAATTGCGGGCGAGGTTGACGGCATCCTGACCGGTCAAGCTGTCGGCGACCAGCAGGATTTCATGCGGGTTCGAACGCTTCTTGATGTCGGCCATCTCGACCATCAAGGGTTCGTCGATATGGGTGCGGCCGGCGGTGTCGAGAATGACGACGTCATGGCCGCCGAGCTTGGCCGCCTGCACCGCACGGGCGGCGATATCGGTCGGCGACTGGCCGGCGATGATCGGCAGCGTGTCGATGCTGGCCTGGGCGCCGAGCTGGCGAAGCTGCTCCTGGGCTGCCGGACGGCGCGTGTCGAGCGACGCCATCAGCACTTTCTTCTTCTCGCGCGTCGACAGGCGATTGGCGATCTTGGCTGACGTCGTCGTCTTGCCCGAGCCCTGCAGGCCGACCATCATGACGACGACGGGAGCGGGCGCATGCAGGTCGATGCCGACGCCTTCGCCGCCCAGCATCTCGATCAGTTCGTCATGGACGATCTTGACCACCATCTGGCCTGGTTTGATCGACTTCAGGATCTCGGCGCCGACGGCCTTTTCACGCACGCGGTCGGTGAAGGAACGCACCACGTCGAGCGCGACGTCGGCCTCCAGCAGCGCACGGCGAACCTCGCGCAGCGCTGCGGAAACATCGGCTTCCGAAAGCGCGCCACGGCCTGTCAGTCCATTCAGAATGGATCCAAGACGGTCCTGGAGGTTTTCAAACATCGGCTCTTCCTTGATACGTTTCGGGCGGGTTCGATCTGCCCGGAAACGTCGTGCTTTTCCGTGACGAAAACAAGACGCAAAGCCAAAAAGCACCCGAGGGCGCATCGCGCTGTCGGGTGTTGACCTCCGGGATCTCAGGTCCCGGTCGGCGGCTCGGAGTCATGCGGCTCGTCGCGGATTGGGCGCGATAAACAGGAAAGCCGCGCGAAAGTCAAGGCGAATGCGTGGGATGACCGCCCGGCGGAGGTTTCGGACGCCCTTTCGGGTATATTTCACAGTAAAAATTCCGGCTGACGGCCCCAATTCGCGATAGAGCCCAGTTGCAAAATATTCCACTTATGATTCTACTTTCTACTTAAGTGCATCCTGTAAAATGATTCGTGAATATCCTTGATGCCGGATGATCCGGCGGAGATATAGAATGATCAATGCTGATATTGAGAGCTGGGCACTGGCGCGGGCTCATCATATTGTTCTGAACGAAGGCCTTAGTCTCGCAAAGGCGGCACAGGATCTGGATCGCAAGCGCTCCCGCTCCCTGGTCTACGAGCTGAGAAAGGTCATCACCGCCGCCATCGTCGAAGCGCATGCGGCGTCTTTCGAAGCCGAAGGCGGGCAGCGGTAGAAGCCGGACGGTTTCAGGGCTCAGCCGGCTGCAGCGCCCTCGCGGTACTCACCCACTGGTAATTCCTTCGCATTTCCGCCATATACAGCGGAAACACGGACGGAATGATACTATGAGCGCAACGGTCGAATTCGCGAGGATGAACGGGCTTGGCAACAAGATCCTGGTCGTCGACATGCGTGGCCGGCCGGATAAGGTAACGGCAGCGGCGGCGGTCGTGCTCAATGCCGATCCTGAGACCGAGTTCGATCAGATCATGGCGATCCATGATCCGAAGGCCGACGGCACCGATGCCTTCATCGATATCCTGAATTCCGATGGTTCGAAGGCACAGGCCTGCGGTAACGGCACACGCTGCGTCGTGCAGGCGCTTGCCGCCGAAACCGGCCGAAAGGCCTTCACCTTCCAGACGGTCGCCGGCATTCTCAACGCCGTCGAGCACGAGGACGGGACGATCTCCGTCGATATGGGCAAACCGGTCTTCGATTGGGACAGGATCCCGCTCTCGGAAGAATTCCACGACACCAGCCGCATCGAGCTGCAGATTGGCCCGATCGATAATCCGGTGCTGCATTCGCCTTCCGCCATGTCGATGGGCAACCCGCATGCGATCTTCTGGGTGGACAGGGACGTGATGTCCTATGATCTCGCCCGCTTCGGGCCGCTGCTGGAAAACCATCCGATGTTTCCCGAGCGCGCCAACATCACTTTGGCGCAGGTGACCTCGCCGACATCCGTGACGACGCGCACATGGGAGCGTGGCGCGGGATTGACGCTTGCCTGCGGTTCGGCCGCCTGTTCCGCCGCCGTCAGCGCCGCGCGCACCGGCCGCACCGGCCGCACGGTGACGATCAATGTCGCAAGCGCCAAACCGCCGGCGACACTTTCGATCGAATGGCGCGAGCGCGACGATCATGTGATCATGACCGGCCCGGCCGAATGGGAGTGGTCGGGCAGACTCGATCCTTCGACCGGCCTCTGGTCGCGCGATGATACCCGAGGGGCGGAGGCGCAGTGAGCGGCATCGAGGTCATTACCTTCGGCTGCCGCCTCAACACATATGAATCCGAAGTGATGAAGGCGCAGGCCGAGAAGGCCGGGCTCAACAACGCCGTCCTGGTCAATACCTGTGCGGTGACCGGCGAGGCCGTGCGCCAGGCCCGCCAGGCGATCCGCCGGGCGCGGCGCGACAATCCGCATGCCCGCATCATCGTCACCGGCTGCGCCGCGCAGACGGAAAAACAGACCTTTGCCGAAATGGCAGAGGTCGATGCCGTGCTCGGCAATGAGGAGAAGCTTTCGAGCGCGTCCTATCGCAGCCTGCCGGATTTCGGCGTTTCGGCTCAGGAGAAGCTGCGCGTCAACGATATCATGAGCGTCAAGGCGACGGCGCCGCAGATGGTCAGGCACATCGACGGCCACGTGCGTGCCTTCATCCAGGTGCAGAACGGCTGCGACCACCGCTGCACCTTCTGCATCATCCCCTATGGCCGCGGCAATTCCCGCTCCGTGCCGATGGGAGCGGTCGTCGATCAGGCCCGCAAGCTCGCCGACAGCGGCTATCGCGAGATCGTCCTGACCGGGGTCGACGCCACCAGCTATGGCGGCGATCTGCCGGGTGCGCCGACCCTCGGCCTTCTGGCGAAGACGCTGCTGAAACAGCTCCCGGATATTCGCCGTCTCAGGCTTTCCTCGATCGACAGCATCGAGGCCGATGCCCATCTGATGGACCTCATCGCCGACGAGCCACGCTTCATGCCGCACCTGCATCTGTCGCTGCAGCATGGCGACGACATGATCCTGAAGCGGATGAAGCGCCGGCATTCGCGCGCCGATGCGCTACGCTTCATCGAGGATGCGCGCCGCCTGCGCCCCGAAATGAGCTTCGGCGCCGATATGATCGCCGGCTTCCCGACGGAAACGGAAGAGATGTTCGGCAATGCCGTGCGGCTCGCCGAAGAGGCCGGCATCGCGCATCTGCATGTTTTCCCCTACAGCCCGCGTCCCGGCACGCCGGCCGCCCGCATGCCGCAGCTCGACCGGTCGCTGGTCAAGGATCGCGCTGCCCGGCTGCGCGCCACTGGACATAAGCTCCATCAGTCCCATCTCGACGGCATGGTCGGAACCCGGCAATGGCTGCTTGTCGAAAACAACGGCCTGGCGCATACGGAGAACTTCACACTGGTCGCAGCCGCCGGCCTCCGCCCCGGCGAACTTGTGCCGGCCACCATCACCGGCCACAATGGCAAGCATCTCGACATGCAATTGACGGCCGCAGCGGCCTGACTTTCACGGAATTCTCATGGCGCTCAGTTTCATCAAAAAGGTCTTCACCTTCGGCAAGCCAGCTGAAGAGCCCGTGCCCGATGCCGTGGAAAGGGAACTCGAGCCGCGCTCGCGCGACGAAGATCTGCCGGTCGCCGATGATCCGGTTCTTCCCGAGGAGATGGATACGGCGGGTGGACCGGCGGCGGATATTGATGAAGCGTCAGTAGAGCCGGAACCTGTCGAAGCCGAAACGGAAGTTCTGCCGCCGGCCGATCATCTGGGCGACATGGGCGTCGTGCCGTTGTCGCTACTGGAGGCCGAGGCGGAAGCCGAGCAAGGTACCCCCCCTACCCTGCCGGGCGTCCCCCCCACAGGTGGGGGGACTGAGCAGTTGGATGCCGCTCGCCAGTCAATAGATGTGGAGAGTGCGCCTGCAGATGTGGAGAGTGAGCCCGCTGCTTCGGATGAATCAGCCGATGTGGCGGAAGACATCGCCGCGAGTTTCCCCCCACCTGTGGGGGGGATGCCCGGCAAGGTAGGGGGGGAAGCCACAGATCGCGAGCTTTCGGTCGAAACGCCCCTGCCGCCATCGGAGCCGATAGAGCCAGCTCCAGCCATTGAGCCCATCCTCCCCAAAGGCTTCGCCACCGGCCCTGCGATCGCCGAACCGCAGCCTATCTCGCCGCAGCCGAAACTCAGCTGGTTCCAGCGGCTGCGCAATGGTCTGGCGCGCACCTCCTCGCAGCTTACCAACCAGATCACTGCGCTCTTCACCAAGCGCAAGCTCGACGACGAGACGCTGCAGGATCTCGAAGATCTGCTGATCCAGGCCGATCTCGGCGTCGAGACGGCGCTGCGCGTCACCGATACGCTGGCTTCGGAGCGCTACGGCAAGGACGTCACCGGCGAGGATGTCAGCCGGATCATGGCGTCCGAGATCGCCAAGGTTCTGAAGCCGGTCGCCAAACCGCTGCAGCTCGATCTCTCGCACAAGCCGCATGTCATCCTCGTCGTCGGCGTCAACGGCACCGGCAAGACCACGACGATCGGCAAGCTCGCGGCGAAGCTTTCGGGCGCCGGGCTGAAGGTGATGCTGGCGGCCGGCGATACATTCCGCGCGGCGGCGATCGAGCAGTTGAAGATCTGGGCCGAGCGGACCAAATCCGAATTCGTCGGCACCAAGCTCGGCGCCGATGCCGCCGGTCTTGCCTATGACGCCTTCGAACAGGCGAAAGCGAAGAAATGCGACGTGCTGATCGTCGATACGGCAGGCCGCCTGCAGAACAAGGCCGAGCTGATGGCCGAGCTCGAGAAGATCGTGCGGGTGCTCGGCAAACTCGATCCCGATGCGCCCCATACGGTGCTACAGACGCTCGACGCCACGACGGGGCAGAATGCGCTGAGCCAGGTCGAGATCTTCCGCTACGTCGCCGGCGTCAACGGGCTGATCATGACCAAGCTCGACGGCACGGCGCGCGGCGGGATTCTCGTCGCGATCTCCGCCAAGCACAAGCTGCCGGTCTATTTCATCGGTGTCGGCGAGGGGGTCGACGATCTCGAGCCGTTCGAGGCCGAGGATTTCGCCCACGCCATTGCCGGGCTTCCCCAATGATGCCACAGATAAGCCGCCGAAGGCCTGCAAGGGACGGTCGGGAAACGAATTTTTAGAAATAGCAGGTTCGAAGAACGCATGACCACCGAAAGCGATATCACCCCGAGCGCCGCCGACCGCCATCATCCGATGCTGAAACTGGCGCTGGAACTCGGGCCGCTGATGATCTTCTTCTTCGCCAATCTGCGCGGCCAGTGGCTGGTGGAGAAATTTCCGGCCCTTTCCGAACTGGGTGGCCCGCTCTTCGTCGCGACCGCGCTCTTCATGGCGGCGACGGTCGTTTCGCTTTTCGTTTCCAAGGTCGTACTCGGCCATCTGCCGATCATGCCCTTCGTATCAGGCATCGTCGTCGTCATCTTCGGGTCGCTGTCGATCTGGCTGCAGAACGAGACCTTCATCAAGATGAAGCCGACCATCGTCAATGCGCTCTTCGGGGTCGCCCTGCTTGGCGGGCTCGCTTTCGGCAGGTCGCTGCTCGGCTACGTCTTCAACGCCGCCTTCCAGCTCGATGCCGAAGGCTGGCGCAAGCTGACGATCCGCTGGGGCGTCTTCTTCCTGTTCCTCGCCGTGCTGAACGAAGTGGTCTGGCGCAATTTTTCAGACGATACCTGGGTCGCCTTCAAGGTCTGGGGCACGATGCCGATCACCATCATCTTCACGCTGGCGCAGATGCCGCTGGTGCTGAAGCACAGTCTTACTCCCGAACCGGGCGGTGAAAAGTGAGCGCTGCAGACACCGATTATCGGATAAGGCATCAGACCTTTTGGCTGGCCGCCTGCTTCACGGTGCTCATCGCGCAAATTATCGCCGAACATCTGATGGGCCGCGTGCCGATCTGCGCCTGCGGTTACGTCAAGCTGTGGGAGGGTGGGGTCAATACCAGCGGCAATTCGCAGCATCTGTCGGACTGGTACACGCCGTCGCACATCATCCACGGCTTCCTGTTCTATGGGCTCGGCCACCTGATCCTGCGCCGCAAGCCGCTGGCGGCAAAGCTGCTGCTGGCGCTGTTCATCGAATCCGCCTGGGAACTCCTGGAAAATTCGCCTCTCATCATCGACCGCTACCGGACAGCGACGATCGCGCTCGATTATTACGGCGACAGCATCCTGAATTCGGCGATGGACACCGTCTTCATGTGCCTCGGCTTCTTCTTCGCCTGGCGCGCGCCGGTGGCGCTGACTGTGGCGATTGCCATCTTCTTCGAGATTTTCACCGGCTACGTGATCCGCGATAATCTGACGCTCAACGTGGTGATGCTGATCTGGCCGGTGGAGGCGATCAAGGTCTGGCAGGGTGGAGCCTAAAACCCCTCCCCAACCCCTCCCCACAAGGGGGAGGGGCTTGGATGCCCCGCCAGTGCTGTCCCTTTCACTGTCTCATCCGCAGAAGCGTTGACGTTTGTCGTGGGGTGGCGCAGCGCGTTAGCCCCTCCCCCTTGTGGGGAGGGGTTGGGGAGGGGTCTTGCCCGGAATGATACTTATGAAGCCGGTTTCCCCAGAGCTTTTTCCATCGCCGGAAACAGTCCTTCCTTCAGGCTGATATCGTCGAAGGGGCCGACGCGCTTGTAGAGGATGGTGCCGTCGGGGCCGACCAGATAGCTTTCCGGGATACCGTAGACACCCCAGTCGATCGCTGCCTTGCCGTTCGGATCGACGCCGATCGCCCGATAGGGGTTTCCGAGTTCGCCGAGGAAACGCAGGGCGTTGTCGTTCTTGTCCTTGTAATTGATGGCGACGATGTTGAGCCGACCGTCCTTCGCCAGTTCCTTCAAGATCGGATGTTCGTCCCTGCAGGGAAGGCACCAGGAGGCGAAAACGTTGACGAGGGTCAGCTTGCCCTTGATCGCCGCATCGGTGAGCGCCGGCAGGTTTGCCCCGTCGAGCGGCGGAAGATTCAGCGACGGCGCCTTGGTGCCGATCAGGGCCGATGGGATTTCGGCGATGTTCTTGCCGTGGAAATCCTGGTCGTAGAGCATCTTGGCGGCCGTCGCCGCAATGCCGCCGAAGACGAGGAGCGGCAGAAGCGCCAGCGCATAGCTGGCAAATCCACGCGGCTTGGTGGTCTTGGTTTCAGGTGTCTCGCTCATTCGCCATCTCTTGCGCGCGCCGAGCGGCGGCGAATGCCGGCGGCTTCGAGGGCCGCGAGCTCCTTGCGGCGCGCCTGGCCGTCGGCCCAAGTCCATACAATGACGGTGATCACTACGAGTGCCGCAAAGCCGTAGGATGCGTAGACATAGAACGCATGCGTCATGGCCTATTCCTCCCGGCTGGCCATGCGGGCGGCGAGACGGCGCTGGGCGGCGATGCGGCGGCGCCAGATCTCGTTTCTCATTGCCATAATGTGCAGCGTGAAGAAGAGCAGCGTGAAAGCGATCGCCATGACGAAGAGCGGACGCAGAAATTCCGGATCGATTGCCGGCCCATCGAGGCGCATCACGCTGGCCGGCTGATGCAGCGTGTTCCACCAATCGACCGAGAATTTGATGATCGGGATGTTGACGAAGCCGACGAGGATGAGCACGGCGGAGACGCGTGCGGCCTTCGATGGATCGTCGATGGCGCGGCCGAGCGCAATCAGGCCTAGATACATCAGGAAGAGGATGAAAACGGAGGTCAACCTGGCATCCCAGACCCACCAGGTGCCCCACATCGGCTTGCCCCAGAGCGAGCCGGTGACGAGGGCGAGCAGGGTGAAGGCGGCGCCGAGCGGCGCTGCGGCCTTGGCGGAGACATCGGCGAGCGGATGGCGCCAGACGAGCGTGCCGATCGCGGAGATGCTCATCACTGTATAGCACATCATCGAAAGCCAGGCCGAGGGGACGTGGACATACATGATGCGTACGGTGTCACCCTGCTGGTAGTCCCCCTCGGTGGCGAAGCTCAGATAAAGGCCCACGGCAAAACAGAGGGCGGTGATACCGGCCATCCAGGGAATGACGCGCGCCGCCAGAGCCAGAAACCGCGTCGGGTTGGCGAGGTCGCTGAATTTGCTGATGGCAAGGCTCGTTTCGCTCATGACCGCTTCCTTATCTTGATCCGGCTTTTCCCGCAATCGAAAGGCCAATCAATCCGCCGTGTTTCGCAGCGCGAGCGCGGCGGCGGCCGGGCCGATGACGGCGAAGAAGAGCGTCAGCGCGATCAGGATGAGGAAGGGCGGAAGGAACGGCGCGGGCTCCTCAACCGCGGCATAGGTGGCGCTGACGCCGAAGATCAGCACCGGGATGGTCAACGGCAGCACGAGGATCGAGACCAGCAGGCCGCCGCGGGGCAGGGCGACGGCGACGGCGGCGCCGACAGCACCGATGAAGGTGATCGCCGGCGATCCGGCGAGCAGCGTCAGCATGGTCGCGCCGATCGCCGTTTCGTCCATGTTCATGAAGAGGCCGAGCAGCGGCGAGGCGATGACCAACGGCAGGCTGGTGGCCGTCCAGTGGGCGAAGCATTTGACGAGCACGGTCAGAACGAGCGGCGTGTCCTGCATCAGCATCAGGTCGAGCGATCCATCGTCCCGCTCGGCCTGGAACAGGCGGTCGAGGCCGAGAAGGCCGGCAAGCAGGGCGCCGATCCAGACGATGGCGGGGCCGATGCGGGAGAGAAGCTTGAGATCCGGGCCGACGCCGAAGGGGATGACGGCGACGACGGTCAGGAAGAACAGCACCCCGATCAGCGCGCCGCCGCCGGCGCGGATCGAGAGCTTGAGGTCGCGGAGGAAAAGGGCGGTCATCCCCACACCCCCTGATCCACTCCGGCAAAGCCCGTCATCTTCAATTCCTGCGCATTTTTCAGCCCCAGCGGCTGATGCGTTGCCGCCAGTACGATGCCGCCCTTTCTCAGATGCGCTTCGATCAATCCTGCGAATAGCTGGTCGGCGCTTGCGTCCAATGCCGCGGTCGGTTCGTCGAGGATCCAGACGGGGCGGTGGGCGACCAGCAGCTTGGCGAAGGCGAATCGGCGCTGCTGGCCGGCGGAGAGATAGGCGAAGGGAAGATGAGTGATTCCGGCAAGGCCGACGGCCTCGGCGGCGTCTTCCGTGGAGAGGTCGGCATTGCCGAGAAAGCTCCGCCAAAAATCCAGATTCTCCACAACCGTAAGTTCATTCTTCATCGCATTTCGATGGCCGAGGTAGTGGCTGACCTCGCCGGGATGACGGCCCTCCGGGCTCTCTTCGTCGTGGAAGATCACCGTGCCCTTTTCCGGCCTAAGAAGACCGGCGGCAACACGCAGCAAAGTGGACTTTCCGGATCCATTTTTGCCGGTCAGGACAAGCGCTTCTCCTGCTGCCAAGTGAAAGGAAACGTTAACGAAAATGAGATCTTCACCGCGCCTTGCAGCTAGATTTTCGGCGGTGAGATGCATGCGTCGGCTCTTTCTTCGTGGCGGCTTCAGGCAGGGTCAAAAAATGTCAGATTTTGATCGTTCTCGGGTATGGCAAGTTTTTAGGAAATTATCTATAAGACCTGCAACCACGCCAGCGGTCGGCGTGAATTTCATCCTTGCGCCGAACTTGGAGCATCTGTTCCACGTGCGGACAGCGGAAATGGCCGTACCCGCATCCTGATGTGCATTAAGTGCATAGGCGTTCGCACGACTGTGTTGGCTATCAGAAACGGGGTCTCTCGTGTCTAAATCTCTTGACAGTTTCAATTGTCGTTCCACGCTTTCGGTGAACGGGAAGGACTATGTCTATTACAGCCTGCCCAAGGCTGAGGCAAACGGTCTGCCCGGCGTCTCGAAGCTTCCCTATTCGATGAAGGTGCTGCTCGAAAACCTGCTGCGCTTCGAAGACGGCCAGTCGGTTACCAAGGAGCACATCCTGGCCGTTGCCGAGTGGCTGAACAACAAGGGTGCGGTCGAAAACGAAATCGCCTATCGCCCGGCGCGCGTGCTGATGCAGGACTTCACCGGCGTTCCCGCCGTCGTCGACCTTGCCGCGATGCGCGACGCGATGGTGTCGCTCGGCGGCGATCCCGAGAAGATCAACCCGCTCGTTCCCGTCGATCTCGTCATCGACCACTCCGTCATCGTCGATGAATTCGGCACGCCGCAGGCTTTCGCCAAGAACGTCGAACTGGAATATCAGCGCAACGGCGAGCGCTACCGCTTCCTGAAGTGGGGCCAGCAGGCCTTCAAGAACTTCCGCGTCGTGCCTCCCGGCACCGGCATCTGTCACCAGGTCAACCTCGAATATCTCGGCCAGACCGTCTGGACGAAGGAAGAGGACGGCGAGACGATCGCCTATCCGGATACTTGCGTCGGCACCGACAGCCACACGACGATGATCAACGGTCTCGGCGTTCTCGGCTGGGGCGTGGGCGGTATCGAAGCGGAAGCAGCCATGCTCGGCCAGCCGGTTTCGATGCTTCTTCCCGAAGTCATCGGCTTCAAGCTGACCGGCAAGCTCAAGGAAGGCGTCACCGCGACCGACCTCGTTCTGACCGTCGTGCAGATGCTGCGCAAGAAGGGCGTCGTTTCCAAGTTCGTCGAATTCTTCGGCCCCGGCATGGACAACATGCCGCTCGCCGACCGTGCGACGATCGGCAACATGGGTCCGGAATATGGCGCCACCTGCGGCTTCTTCCCTGTTGACGGCGAAACCATCAACTACCTCACCATGTCCGGCCGCACGCATGACCGGATCGCGCTGGTCGAAGCCTATTCGAAGGCTCAGGGCATGTGGCGCGAAGGCGACGGTTCCGATCTCGTCTTCACCGACACGCTGGAACTCGACCTCGGCGACGTCGTGCCGTCGATGGCCGGCCCGAAGCGTCCGGAAGGCCGCATCGCGCTCGAAAACATCGCTTCCGGTTTCGCCGGCTCGATGGATGCCGACTACAAGAAGCCCGGCCAGCTTGCCAACCGCTATGCGGTCGAAGGCACGGATTTCGATCTCGGCCATGGCGACGTGGCGATTGCCGCCATCACCTCCTGCACCAACACCTCCAACCCGTCGGTGCTGATTGCTGCCGGCCTTCTTGCCCGCAACGCCGTTGCCAAGGGCCTGAAGACCAAGCCGTGGGTGAAGACCTCGCTCGCCCCGGGATCGCAGGTCGTCGGCGAATATCTCGCCAAGTCGGGCCTGCAGGCCGACCTCGACAAGCTCGGCTTCAACCTCGTCGGCTTCGGCTGCACCACCTGCATCGGCAATTCCGGCCCGCTGCCGGCGCCGATCTCGAAGACGATCAACGACAAGGGCCTGATCGTATCCGGCGTCCTTTCCGGCAACCGCAACTTCGAAGGCCGTATTTCGCCTGACGTCCAGGCGAACTACCTCGCTTCGCCGCCGCTCGTCGTTGCTTATGCGCTTGCCGGCACGGTGCAGAAGGACCTGACCAAGGAGCCGATCGGCGAGGACCAGAACGGCAACCCCGTCTACCTCAAGGACATCTGGCCGACCTCGAAGGAAGTCCAGGAATTCATCCTGAAATACGTGACCCGCGAGCTCTACGAAAGCAAGTATGCCGACGTCTTCAAGGGCGACGTCAACTGGCAGGCCGTTCAGGTTCCGCCGGGCCAGACCTATGCCTGGGACGACGATTCGACCTATGTCCAGAACCCGCCTTACTTCGTTGGCATGGGCAAGAAGGGCACCGGCGTCGCCGACATCAAGGGCGCCCGCGTCCTCGGCCTGTTCGGCGACAAGATCACCACCGACCACATCTCTCCGGCCGGTTCGATCAAGGCGGCATCGCCGGCCGGCGCCTACCTCATCGGCCATGACGTTGCCGTTGCCGACTTCAACCAGTACGGCACGCGCCGCGGCAACCATGAAGTGATGATGCGCGGCACGTTTGCCAATATCCGCATCCGCAACCACATGCTCGGCCCGAACGGCAAGGAAGGTGGCTACACCATTCACTACCCGTCGAAGGAAGAGACCTCGATCTACGACGCGGCCATGCAGTACAAGGCCGAGGGCGTGCCGCTCGTCATCTTCGCCGGTGTCGAATACGGCAACGGCTCCTCGCGCGACTGGGCGGCCAAGGGCACCAACCTGCTCGGCGTCAAGGCGGTGATCGCTCAGTCCTTCGAGCGCATCCATCGCTCGAACCTGGTCGGCATGGGCGTTATTCCCTTCGTCTTCGAAGAGGGCACGACCTGGCAGAGCCTCGGCCTCAAGGGCGATGAACTCGTCACCATCGAGGGCCTGGACAAGATCAAGCCGCGCGAGCGGAAGATCGCCAAGATCACCTATAGCGACGGCACCGTGAAGGACGTTCCGCTGCTGTCGCGCGTCGATACGCTCGACGAGGTGATCTACCTCAACAATGGCGGCATCCTGCAGACGGTCCTGCGCGATCTCGCTGCCTGATCGTTAAGAGCCTGACATGATCATGGCCGCCGGAAAGCAATTTCCGGCGGCTTTCTTATGCAGCGACAGTCATCGAGCGAACTCACGATGATTTGTTTTCCGCGGCTTCCGGTCATGCCGCGTCTCACCCGTTCGTGACTTTTCGTTTGGACCCGGAAGGATTATTCGTACGTTCATATCTCAGCGCCTCCGGTTCCAATACGCCGTCGGCGCTGAAAAAGAGGTGCATGAATGTCCCCCCGTTTCTTGATCCCGCTATTGGCCGGTGTTGTTCTCGCAGGCCCGCTGCATGCCGAAGACGGCACGCCGAAAGGCGTCGTCGAGCTCTTCACGGCGCAGGGCTGCTCCTCCTGTCCCCCCGCCGATGCGGCTTTCCGCAAGCTGGTGAACCAGGGCGATGTCATCGCGCTCGCCTATCACGTCGATTACTGGAATTATCTCGGCTGGGCCGATACGCTGAGCTCGAAGGAAAACACCGAGCGGCAATACGGCTATGCCAGGACGATGGGCCGCAGCAACGTCTACACGCCGCAAGTCATCGTCAACGGGCGCGGCCATCTCGCCGGTTCTGATCTCACGGGCATCAACAGCCGGATCGACAGCTACAGCAGCGAAGGCAACGGATTGACCGTTCCCATCAGCGCATCGATGCGCGGCGACGAGCTGGAGATCAAGATCGGCGCAGGGCAGGGTAAAGCCAATGTCGTCATGGTCTATTTCGACAAGGAAAAGACGATCGAAGTCGAAAAGGGTGAAAACAGCGGCAAGAAGCTCTCCTATCTGCACAGCGTCACCAATGTCGAAACCGTCGGCATGTGGGATGGCAAGGCGACCAATCTGACGCTGCCGGCAAGCGTCCTGCAGCGGCCGCAACTTGAGGGTTGCGCTATCCTGCTGCAGTCGGCGACCGCGGACGGCGATCCGGCCGCGATCCTTGGCGCGACGGTGGTGATGGCGGGCAAAAATATCTGAGATTTCATCCTGATACGGATGAAGGTCCGGGCGGCCCGGCCGAGCGTATTCGGGGCTGGGGTTAAGGTCGATACGCTCCGCCGGGCCCTTTGGCGCGCTGGCGCCAAACCGGGATGCATAATTCTCCTGCAAATGAGGCGCTGTTTTGACTGAAATGCGGCGCTGCCGAGAAAGCGTCGACTCTTCCACTGCGGCCGAATGTGACGGGCCGCACTCTTGCAATTTGTGGCGGCTCGGGCAAACTGTCATTCTCCTGTCACAAGCGGAGGCCTCGGGAGACTGATGACAGATCAGCCGGATTTGCGACACGGCGAAAGCCGCTCCGTCGACAATAGTTCTTCAGTCGTCGTCGATCTCAGGGAATACAAACAAAGCAAAGACCCGCTTCCGGTGACTTTCCACAGGCGCGAACTCGACGCGATCCTGTGGATCTACGGTCGCATGGTCGGCGAGGGGGAATGGCGCGATTACGCCATCGATCACCTGAAAGACAGGGCGGTGTTTTCCGTCTTCAAGCGCTCCGGCGAAATGCCGTTCTTCCGAATCGAAAAGAACCCGAAGCTCGCCGCCAAGCAAGGCGCCTACTCCGTCATCAACGTCAACGGCATGATCCTGAAGCGCGGCCACGAGCTGAACCACGTCCTCAAGGTGTTCGACAAGGCTTTGAAGCTGGTCGATAAGTAAGCCTGGTCAGCCGGCGAACAGCGTGCCGGGATAGGCGGATGGATCCGGATCGGTCGTCATGCCCTCGCCGAGGCTGCGCTGCATGAGCATCGTGTCGAGCCAGCGGCCGTGCTTGTAGCCCGTGCCCTGCATCAGGCCGACCTCCACGAAGCCCGCCTTGAGATGAAGCGCGATCGAGGCGGGGCTTGCGCCGCCGATGACGGCCACCATCTGACGAAAGCCGAGGACGATGCAGCGGTCGATCAACTCGGTCATCAGTGCCTTGCCGATGCCGCGGCCGCGCGCTTCGGGCGCCAGGTAGATCGAATCCTCCACCATCCAGCGATAGGCCGGGCGGGTGCGGAAGGCCGAGGCATAGGCGTAGCCGAGGAAGTTTCCGTCGTCATCGGCCGCGGCGATATAGGGATATTGCTGGCCGACGATCGCCGCAAAACGCTGCGCGATCTCGGCCTCGGAGGGCGGTGTGATCTCGTAGCTCGACGTGCCGTTCAAAACGGATTCACGGTAGATCCCGGTAATGGCAGGGATATCGGCCTCAGAGGCGTCGCGCAGAAGGAAGGACATCGGGCAGTGGTCCAGCGGCGGGGCAGAGCTCCTCTAAAACCATTCCTCCGAAAACGGCGCAACAAAAAAGGCGGCCGAAGCCGCCTTTTCGATCTTGATGGACCTGCTTATTTACGGTTGCCCATGAACTGCAGCAGGAACATGAAGAGGTTGATGAAGTCGAGATAGAGCGTCAGCGCGCCCATGATCGCCTTGCGGCCGGCAACGGCAACGTCATCGGCTTCGTAGTAGAGTTCCTTGATCCGCTGCGTGTCGTAGGCGGTCAGGCCTGCAAAGATCAGCACGCCGATCACCGAGATGGCGAACTGCATCGCGGAGGAGGCCAGGAAGACGTTGACGAGCGAGGCGATGATCAGGCCGAAGAGACCCATGATCAGGAACGAGCCGATTGCCGACAGGTCACGTTTCGTCGTGTAGCCGTAAAGCGACAGCGCGCCGAAGGAGGCGGCGGTGACGAAGAACGTCTGAACGACACTCTGGCCGGTATAGATCAGGAAGATCGACGAGAGTGACAGGCCGACCAGCGCGGCATAGATCGCGAAGGTCGTCTGGGCGGCGCTCACCGTCATGCTATGGATCCGGAAGCTCAGGAAGAACACCAGAGCCAGCGGCGCCAGAATGACCACCCATTTCAGCGGGCTCAGATAGATCGCCTGACCGAAAGCGGTAATCTCGCCATTGGCGAAAGCGAATTGGAACGACAGATATGCGGCCACACCGGTGATCGCCAGACCCAGCGCCATCAGGTTGTAGACCTTGAGCATATAGGTGCGCAGGCCCTGATCAATCATCTCGCCGGTTTGAGCGCGGCTTTGATAGTTACGAAGATCAGCCATAGTTTCCTCTTACAAGCTCCGATGGAGTTACGGTGTCGGGGTTTTCGACCCGGGCGCCGCTGCGGAGCTCCAGCATGCCTGCAGACAATATGAGGCCTTCGCCCCTCGCAAACAAGAGGCTTGCGAAGGCCTGGCCGGTTAAATCGCCGTAAGGTGAAGGGTTTGGCCGTCGTTCGCCGGTCAAAGCTCGCGCAGGACGGGCGCCGCCTTCTGTCCGAGGATGCGCCAGGTGCCGATGAGGCCGATGCCGACGGTCAGGACGAGCGCCGTCACCAGCGTCAGCCCCGCCACATCGGGCAGAAAGGCCGAGGGCAGCCGCATGATGCGGGCGACGATGAACCAGGCGGCGGCGGCGCCGGCGATTAGCGCGAAGATCGCGGTCGCAAGCCCCAGGATCAGATATTCGTAACTGAAGGCGCGGATCAGCATGGCCCGGGTGGCGCCGAGCGTCTTCAGCACCACTGCATCGTGGGTGCGCGCCCGGTTGCCGGCGGCAAGCGCTCCGGCGAGGACGAGGATCGAGGCGATGAGGGCCACCGAGGCTGCGGCGCGGATCGCGGTCGCCAGCTGCGCCACCAGCTGGTTGACGATATCGATCGCGTCCTTGACCCGAACGCTGGTGACCGTCGGATAGGTGTTGGTGACGGATTTCAGGATCGCCGCATCTTCGGCCGGCGTCGAGGCGGGATCGGTCAGTGTCGCGAGCCAGGCGTGCGGGGCGCCGCGGAAGGTGTTCGGCGAGAAGACCATGACGAAATTGATCGACAGCGATTCCCACTCGACGCGGCGCAGATTGGCGATCTTGGCGGTGATATTGCGGCCGAGCACGTTGACGGTAACGGTGTCGCCGATCTTCAGGCCGAGTTCATGGGCCTCTTCCGAGGAGAAGGAGACCAGCGGCTCGCCGCTGTAATCCTTGTCCCACCAGCTGCCTTCGGTCAGCGCAGCGTTTTCCGGCACGGCGTCGGAGTAGGTGATGCCGCGATCGCCGTTCAGCACCCAGCGGCCGGCGGCCGGCACGTTCAGCTTGGTGACGTCCTCGCCGTTGAAGGCGACGATGCGGCCACGCAGCATCGGCACCTCCATGAGCTTGCCCTTCGGCGCCTGCGCCTGGACGAGGTTGCGGAATGCGTCGACCTCGGCGCTCTGGATATCGACGAAGAAGAAGTTCGGCGCGCCCTCGTTCATGCGGCCGGTCAGCTGCTGGCGCAGGTTTCCGTCGATCAAGGTCAGCGTCACCAGCAACGCCAGGCCGAGGCCGAGCGAGAGCACCACCGAGGGTGTCAGGGCGCCGGGTCGGTGGATATTGCCGATCGCGAGCCTGAGCGCCGGCGAGTGAACGCGCGGGCTGCGGCGGGCGAGCCAGGCGATCAGCGCGGCGACGAGCCGTAGGACGGCGAAGGCGAAGATGATGGCGCCGACGAAGACGACGGCGATGTAGCGGTCATAGGCGGTGAGGATGGCAAGACCGGCCAGGGCCGCCATGAACAGCGTCGCAAGCAGGATATAGGGCCAGGAGGGCAGGTGGCGGGCCTCGAAGCCCTGCTCGCGGAAGAGCGCCGTCGCCGGCACTTCGCGGGCATGGCCAAGCGGCAGAATGGCGAAGGCGAGTGTCGTCAGGATGCCGAAGAGCGCCGCAAGCAGCAGGGCGCCGGGATAGAGGGTCGGCGTCGTGGACACCGGCAGGAACTGTGCCAGGAACTGCGCGGCGAAGATCGGCGACAGGGCGCCGATGACGAGGCCGATCATGATGCCGCCAAGCGCAATGATGGTGATCTGGAAGAGATAGATCAGCACGACGACGGCGGCCGGCGCACCCAGGCATTTGAAGCTGGCGATGGTGGTGCGCTTGGAATCGAGGAAGGCACGCACCGCATTGGCGACGCCGACGCCGCCGACGATCAGCGCGGTGAGGCCGACCAGCGTCAGAAACTGCGAGAAGCGGGTGATGTTTTCGGTAAGCGAGGGTGCGGCCCGGTCGCTGGTGCGGATCGCCCAGCCGGCGGAAGGGAATTCCCTGGAGGCGCGCGCCTGGATGCCCGATATCGCGCGCTTGTCCTCCAGCCGGATCTTGTAGGCATGTTCGACCAGGCTTCCGGTCTGGATCAGGCCCGAGGCTTCGAGCGCCCGGCGGCTGACGAGCAGGCGCGGCGCAAAGCCGAAACCTTCGGAGAGGGCGTCCGGCTCGGTCTTGACGGTGCCGGTGATGCTGAGTTTGACATTGCCGAGCAGTAATTCGTCGCCGACCGCAAGGCCAAGCCGGTCGAGCAGCAGCGGCGCCGCGACCGCGCCATAGGTGCCGCTTTGGGCCGAAAGCAGGGCTGCAAGCGGATAATCCGGCTCGGCTGCGAAGCTGCCGTAGAGCGGGTAGGCGTCGTCGACCGCCTTGACCTCGACCAGCGCCTGGTCGGAACCATCAGGCTTGCGGGCCATCGAGCGCAGACCGGTCGACACCGAGACGGTGCCGAGACTTTCGAGGAAAGCCATCTCCTGCGGTGTGGCCTCGCGGTTGTTGAGCTCGAAGCGGACGTCGCCGGCCAAGAGCTCCTGCCCCTGCGAGGCGATCGTGTCGGTGATCGACTGCGAAACCGAGTTGACGGCGGCAATCGCGCCTGTGCCGAGCGCGATACAGGCGAGAAAGATGTAGAAGCCGCGAATGCCGCCGCGCAGCTCACGCAGTGCCAGGCGAAAAGCAAGCGCGGTGCGCGGCGTGATCATTCTCATGCGAATGCCGCCTCGCTGCGGCGGGCAGCGCTGTCGTCTTCGATCCGGCCGGAGCGGACGCGGATCTGGCGCGAGCAGCGGTTCGCAAGCGAGACGTCGTGGGTGACGAGAAGCAGGGTCATGCCGCGCTCGGCCTGTTTGGAAAACAATAGGTCGGCGATCTGGCGGCCAGTCTCGGTATCGAGATTGCCCGTGGGCTCGTCGGCGATCAGCAAAGCGGGCGAGGGGGCGAGCGCTCTGGCGATCGCCACGCGCTGCTGTTCGCCGCCGGAAAGCTGGCCGGGATAGTGGTTCAACCGTTCGCCGAGACCGACCGAATTCAGCTCGCGGTGGGCGATCTCGAAGGCGTTGCGGACATTGGCGAGCTCCAGCGGCACGGCGACGTTTTCCAGCGCCGTCATGTTGGCGATCAGGTGGAAGGATTGGAAGACGATGCCGATGTTACGGCCGCGGAAATCGGCGACCTCATCCTCGCTCAGCGCGTGGAGCGGCGTGTCGTTGATGTTGATTTCGCCGCTGTCGAGCTTCTCCAATCCGGCAAGCACCATCAGCAGGGTGGACTTGCCGGAACCGGAAGGGCCGACGATGCCGACGGATTCGCCCGCTGATATATCGAGATCGATACCCTTCAGCACATGGACGGAGGCCGCGGCGCTGCCAAGGGTCAGATCGGCGCTCTTCAACTCGATGATGGTTTTTGCCAACGGAAATCGCCCTATATAAGCCCGTAATCAAATTGCCGCATAACGGCACCCCGCCAATCTAGGGAAAGCAGGATGAGATTTAAAGTTGCCGTCCTTCAATTCACCGTCATTGCCCTCTCACTGATCTTTGCCGCCGGCGCAAATGCGCGGACAATCAATCTCGTCGGATTCGGGGACAGCCTGATGGCAGGCTATCAGCTGCCGCCCGGCGACGGCTTTCCCGAAAAGCTGCAGGCGGCCTTGAAGGCGAAGGGGCTCGACGTCGCCATCGCCAATGCCGGCGTTTCGGGCGATACGACGACAGGGGGGCTGGCCCGCATCGACTGGTCAGTGCCTGACGGCACCGATGGCGTCATCCTGGAGCTCGGCGCCAACGATGCGCTGCGCGGCATTCCGCCCGAAGAGAGCGAAAAGAATCTCGACCAGATGATAACGCGGCTGAAGGAACGCGGCATTGCCGTGCTCCTCGTCGGCATGATGGCGCCACCCAATATGGGCGCGGATTATGCCGAACGCTTCAATCCGATTTATCGGAAACTTTCGGAGAAACACGGAGTTCGGCTTTATGCCTTCTTCCTTGACGGCGTGGTGCTCGATGCAGGGCTCAAACTCAGCGACGGCATGCATCCGAATGCGAAGGGCGTGGATGTCATGGTTCAGAAGATGGAAGCCGATGTCACAAATTTCGTCGGGACGATTTCTACTGTGAAGAAATAGGGGCTTGCGCGCTCATTGATTGCGTGATTCCGTGTAAGCACCTGCAAAAGATTCGGGGAGTGCTCGTTATGCCGAGACTGTTTACCGCCCTCGAAATTCCGCGCAATGCGGCGATGAGCCTTTCATTGCTGCGCGGCGGTCTCCCCGGAGCACGATGGATCGATGTGGAGAATTACCACATCACCCTGCGCTTCATCGGTGATGTCGACGGCCGCACCGCCGATGAAATCGTCGAACGCCTCGACCGGATCGACCGGCCGGAATTCCAGTTCCGCCTCGAAGGCATCGGTTCCTTCGGCTCGAAGAAACCGCATTCGGTCTGGGCCGGCGTCTCGCAATCGCCTGAGATGTACGCCCTGCAGGGTGAGATCGAGCGCATCTGCCAGCGCATCGGCCTGCCGCCGGATCCCCGCAAATTCATGCCGCATGTGACGCTGGCACGGCTCAAATCGTCGCGGCTCGACGATGTCGTGCAATATCTGGCCGGGCGCGGCAACTTCCACACCGCAACTTTCACGGCGCCGCGCTTCGTGCTGCTTTCATCGCGCGAATCGGTGGGCGGCGGGCCTTACCTCACCGAGGAAGTGTTTCCGCTGCACGAGGCCCGCTCGACGCCCAGCGTTTCGAGCAGCTTGCTGCAGCCGGTCAAGAGCCTGGTATAGACCAGCTCAAAACCATCGGGGCCGCCATAATAGGGATCGGGAATATCCTCTCCCGTTCCTAGAGCGGCATCGCCAAACAGGCGGATATTCACCTTGGGCGGCGCGATCTTGCCAAGCGTCGCCAGGTTGTCGCGGTCCATGGCAAGGATCAGCTCGAAATTGCTGAAATCAGTTGGCCGGATGCGGCGGGCGCGCTGCGCCGCTATGTCGATGCCATGGCGTTGCGCGGTGGCGATCGAACGCCGGTCGGGCGGCTCGCCCTCATGCCAGCCGCCGGTGCCGGCGGAATCGAGGGTGAAACGGCCGGTGAGACCAGCCTCGCTGACGAGATGACGAAAAATTCCCTCGGCAAGCGGAGAACGGCATATATTGCCCATGCAAACGAAGAGGATACTGATAGGCGTCATCGGTAGACCTGTCGGAAGAACAAGAGGAACATGGCATGAAATGGGAAAAACTGGAACGGGCGGCAGTCGAGGCGCAACTGGCGGGGCTTTCCGGCTGGGCGCTCAATGACGCGGCTTCCTCGATCTCGAAGACATTCAAGTTTTCGAATTTCATCGAGGCTTTCGGCTTCATGACGGAGGCAGCGATCACGGCCGAAAAGCTCAACCATCATCCCGAATGGTTCAACGTCTATTCCCGAGTAGATGTGACGCTGAACACGCATGATGCCGGCGGACTGACGGAGCTGGATTTCAAGCTCGCCAAGGCGATGGAGAAGGCGGCGGCACGACGTCTCGGCTGAAGGCCTTCGATTGAACGGGGCCGATTGAAAGGGGCCGATTGAAAGCCTGGGCGCCATCACCATATGTGCGCAGGGACGAAAGGATGTCAGGGATGGACGAGGTCAAATTCGGGGAAATCCTGCTGCCGGGCGACGAGGACACCCAGAGCCGGCGGGAGAAGACGGTGCGGCAGAAGTTCTGGCCGACTTTCCGCCGCGCCGTGCGGCAGATCCCGTTCTCACGCGACGTCGTCGCCGGCTTTTACTGCGCGCTCGATCCACAAACACCGACCAAGGTGCGCGGTGTGCTGCTCGCAGCACTCGCCTATTTCGTCATGCCGGTCGACATGATCCCGGATATTTTCGCCGTCGTCGGCTTTTCTGACGATGTCGCCGTGCTTTCGGCCGCCTTCGCCATGGTACGCAGCCATATCCGGCCAGGCCATTACGACGCGGCGGACCGCGTCCTTGCCGACCCGCCAGCGGATACGATGAAAACGATTTGAAGGCCGGCGCCGGTTCAGCCGAGCTCCTGATCCAGCACCTTGCGGAGTTTGCCGAAGGCAAGCCGGATCCGTGATTTCACCGTGCCGAGCGGCAGCCCGGTCGCTTCAGCGATCTCAGCGTGCGACTGGCCGAGAAAAAAGGCGGCACGCAGCATGTCGCGCTGTTCCTGCGGCAGTTGGCCGACCGCGGCACGGATTTTGGCGTCGCGATCGTCATTGACGATGATTTCCTCGGCGCCGATGTCGGCCGGCGGCTGCAGGGCCGGGTCCGTCTCGTCGAAGATGCGGGCGTCGGCGCGGCGCTGCAGGTCGATGCGGCGATTGCGGGCAATGCGAAAGAGCCAGGTCGAGAGTGAAGATCGCGTGGCATCGTAGAGATAGGCCTTGTGCCAGAGCACGATCATGATCTCCTGAACCAGCTCCTCGGCCTCGCCTGAGGTCATTTTCCGGCGCATCAGCCAGGTCTTCAGACGCGGGGCGAAATAGTCGAACAGGATGGAGAAGGCCTGCTGGTCGCGATCGTCTGCGACAGCCTTTGCGAGGGCAGCGAAACGCCGTCTTTCCTCGGCATCCATGTCGTCTCACGAGCCCCCTGCGGCGAAAATTTCGTCCCGGATTTCCAAAGTCTTAATGAGGTACAACGGATTTTTGAAAGGTCAAACTCTTGCCTGAATCTTTGTGTCTTAGATTCACCCGAACGGCCGGCCGGTGCCATCGGCGCACCGGCATCGCAGCCGATTTCAGCAAGGGGCAAAAGTCGTGGTCGAGCTGAAATGACACAGGCACATACAAATTGCAGCTATTGTTGACCATTTGGTAACCTGAATTAAGTCAAAATAAAGCAGATCGTGATTATGCGCCGCCCGCTATGATCGCTTCGGGCCTTGAATCGCAAGAACCGGCAGGAATCCATGTTTGTAAAAAGTATCGTATCCGCCCTCGCACTCACCCTTGGTATGGCCGGAGTTGCGATAGCGCAGCAAGCCGCGCCGACCCGCATTCAGCAGTTCCAGGCATGGGGCGCCTATTCCTACAAGTCGGGCGCCAGCACCGTCTGCTACGTGCTGTCCGTGCCGACGGCAAAGCAGCCGGCAAGCGTCGACCACGGCGACAATTTCTTCATCGTCTCGCAGCGCCCCGGCCAGAACATCTCCTACGAGCCGCAGGCGATGATGGGCTACACGGTGAAGGAAAATTCGAAGATCAACGTCGTCATCGACAACAAGACCTTCGTGATGTTCACCAAGGACAAGGCCGGCTGGGTCGAGAACGCGGCTCAGGAGCCGGCCCTCGTCGCGGCGATGAAGACCGGTCATTCGATGACGGTCAATGCGGTCTCGCGCAAGGGCACGGGCACGTCCTACAGCTATTCGCTCTCGGGCATCTCGGCGGCGCTGAAACAGATCGAAAGCTGCAAGTAGGCGCTTTTTTAGCCAACGGAATTTCAAGGGCCGGCCTTGCGCCGGCCCTTGCTGTTTTCCATCTCTAGAGCCTTTCCGGGTTAGATTGTAGCATTCTGTTGGCTCAAACGGAGTCGGATGGTCGACCGGCCGGCGCGTGTCGTAGCCCAGCTCTACGGCCAAGTCGGCCGGTCGATCAGCCGGCCCGTTTCAGCCAACCCTCCCGCAGATTTGCTGGGTAAATCTGCAAGACTCAAAAGCGCCGGACGCACTGATCGCTTCGCCGCGGCGAAGCGGTGCGGCCGGTGGGCCGGGCATCTCTAGTCAGGATCAGAGGCGATCGGCTCGGACGTACCTGGGGGTATGCCCGTCGCCAATCGCCTCTGCCCTGACGAAAACCTGCTCCGGCAGAATGCTTCAATCTAACCAGGAAAGGCTCTATAGTGACGCGCCGGCAAAATGATGCTAAAGGCCGGGGCCAACAGCGGACAGATCGCGATATCAGTCGCCGTTCCGCCATTCAATTTCTGCCAATGTGCCGTCATGCGCCTCACCTCTTCCGGCTTGCTCCTGAAGTCTGCGGGGCTTGCGGGGGCGGTTACGTGTTCGAATTCGGGATCTAAAGACCATGTCCGTCATGGATGCGATTGATGTCACCAAGCCACGGGCGCCGAACGCCTCTTCCGGCGCCGAAAAGCCTTCCCTGATCGGGCTGTCGCGCGAGGAAATGGCGGCGGCGCTCAGGGAAAAAGGCGTGGCCGAGAAGCAGATCAAGATGCGCGTCGCGCAGCTCTGGAACTGGATCTATGTGCGCGGCGTCTCCGATTTCGACCATATGACGAATGTCGCCAAGGACATGCGTGAAATGCTGAAGCAGCATTTCACCATCGCGCGTCCCGAGATCGTCGAGGAGCAGGTCTCCAATGATGGCACCCGCAAATGGCTGCTGCGCTTTCCCGCGCGGGGCGCAGGCCGCCCGGTCGAGATCGAAGCCGTCTACATTCCGGAAGAGGGTCGTGGCACGCTGTGCATTTCCAGCCAGGTTGGCTGCACGCTGACCTGTTCCTTCTGTCACACCGGCACGCAGCGGCTGGTGCGCAACCTGACGGCGGAGGAAATCCTGTCGCAGCTGCTGCTCGCCCGCGACCGGCTCGGCGACTTCCCGGATCGCGAAGCGCCGCAAGGCACGATCATGCCGGCCGAAGGCCGCAAGGTCAGCAATATCGTGATGATGGGCATGGGCGAGCCGCTCTATAATTTCGATGCCGTCAAACAAGCGCTGCTGATCGCTACGGATGGCGACGGACTGTCGCTGTCCAAACGTCGCGTGACGCTTTCCACCTCCGGTGTCGTGCCTGAGATCTTCCGCACCGGCGAGGAGATCGGCGTCATGCTGGCGATCTCGCTGCATGCGGTGCGCGACGACCTTCGCGATATTCTGGTGCCGATCAACAAGAAGTATCCGCTGAAGGAGCTGATCGACGCCTGCAAGGCCTATCCCGGCCTTTCCAATGCGCGGCGCATCACCTTCGAATATGTGATGCTGAAGGACGTCAATGACAGCCTGGAAGACGCCAAGGGGCTGATCAAGCTTCTGAAAGGCGTGCCGGCAAAGATCAACCTCATTCCGTTCAATCCCTGGCCCGGCACCAACTACCAGTGTTCCGACTGGGAGCAGATCGAGAAGTTCGCCGATTTCATCAATTCGGCGGGTTATGCCTCGCCGATCCGCACGCCGCGCGGCCGCGATATTCTGGCCGCCTGCGGCCAGCTGAAATCGGAATCCGAACGCATGCGCAAGACCGAGCGTCTGGCCTTCGAAGCGATGATGATCGCCAATCACGGCGCCGACGACTGATCAGCAAGTTTGATCCTCGCAACAATTCTCCGCGATTGATTTCAGGGGGCGCTTTTCCTAAAAGTGCCGCCAAAATCATATAGGAGGATACCCATGCGCCCGATTTTGCTCGCTCTTGCCGCCAGTTTGGTCCTTTCCCTTCCCGCCAAAGCCGATGACGTGACCGTCGCGGTGACGGCGATCGTCGAGCATCCGGCGCTGGATGCGGCCCGCAAGGGGGTTCTCGACGTGTTGACGGCGGCCGGTTACAAGGAAGGCGAGAACCTGAAATTCGTGTTCGAATCGGCGCAGGGCAATCCGGCGACCGCAGCCCAGATCGCCCGCCAGTTCGCCGGCGACGAGCCGAATGTCATCGTGCCGATCTCCACGCCGTCCGCCCAGGCCGTCGTCTCGGCGACGCGCGACATTCCCGTCGTCTTCACGGCCGTGTCGGATCCGCTCGGCGCCCAGCTCGTCAAGAACATGGACAAGCCGGGCGGCAATGTCACCGGCCTTTCCGACATGTCCCCGGTCGGCGAGCACTTGGCGTTGATCAAGGAAATCCTGCCTGATGCGAAAACCATCGGCTATCTCTACAACTCAGGTGAGGCGAATTCGGTTTCGCTGCTCGCCGTGCTGAAGGCAAAAGCCGAAAAGGCCGGGCTGAAGGTGGTCGAATCGGCCGCCACCAAATCGGCCGAGGTTCAGGGCGCTGCCCGCGCCCTCGTCGGCCGCGCCGATGCGATCTACATCCCGACCGACAACACGATCATCTCGGCGCTCGAAGGCGCCGTCGCGGTTGCCGAAGAAAGCAAGCTGCCGCTCTTCACCGCCGATACGGATTCGGTATCGCGCGGATCGATCGCCGCTCTCGGCTTCAACTATTACGACGTCGGCAAGCAGACGGGCGAAATCGTCGTGCGCGTGCTGAAAGGCGAAAATCCGGGCGATATCGCGGTCAAGACCGCCGCCGGCAGCGATCTCGTCGTCAACAAGGCGGCTGCGGCCAAGATGGGTGTCACCCTGCCCGAGAGCGTGCTTTCGCGGGCCAACAAAGTCATCGACTAATCGGTCGTAGCTCCATCGACCATTCACATTCAGCCGCTCCCGTTTGCACGGGGGCGGCTGAAGTATTACAAGGCTGCGGTTTCGCGACGGGCGGAACGGAAACAAAAGGGGCTGAATGCCTTGAGCCAAATAGCATTCTGGGGGGCCGTCGAGCTCGGCCTGGTCTATTCCTTCGTCGCCCTCGGCGTCTATCTCGCCTTCCGCGTCCTCGATTTTCCCGATCTGACGGTCGACGGTTCCTTTCCGCTCGGAGCAGCGGTCACCGCCGTGCTGATTATCGCCGGCGTCAATGCCTGGCTTGCGGCGTTTATTGCCATGGCGGCGGGCGCCGGCGCGGGCATGGTGACGGCGCTGCTCAACGTGCGTTTCAAGATCCTCAATCTGCTCGCCTCGATCCTGACGATGATCGCGCTCTTTTCGGTCAATCTGAGAGTGATGGGCAAACCCAACGTCGCCCTCATCAATGCCGATACGATGATCAGCCCGTTCTTCGGCCATGGCCTGCGCGATTTCTATGTGCGGCCGCTCTTCGTCGGCGTTCTCGTCACCGTCGCCCTCGTCCTGGTCTGGCGCTTCCTCGAAAGCGACGCCGGGCTGGCCATGCGCGCGACTGGCGCCAATGCCAGGATGGCGCGGGCCCAGGGCGTCGACACCAGCCGGCAGATCTATCTCGGCATGGCGATCTCCAATGCGCTGGTGGCGCTCGGCGGTGCCTTGTTTGCCCAGACCAACGGTTTTGCCGATGTCACCTCCGGCGTCGGCACGATCGTCGTCGGTCTTGCCGCCGTCATCATCGGCGAGACCTTGCTCGGGCGGCGCGGCCTGCTGATTGCGCTCATCGGCTGCGTGCTCGGCTCGATCCTCTATCGCATCGCCATCCAGCTGGCGCTGTCGAGCGACGTCATCGGCCTGCAGGCCTCCGACCTCAATTTCGTGACGGCCGTGCTGGTGACCGTGGCACTCATTCTTCCCCGCCTTCGCAGAGGTGCCGCATCGTGATCAGCGTCAAGGATATCAAGGTCGTTTTCGGGCGCGGCACGCCGCTGCAGAAGCAGGCGCTGAACGGCGTCAGCCTGACCATCGAGCAGGGCTCCTTCGTCACCGTCATCGGCTCGAACGGCGCCGGCAAATCCACGCTGCTCGGCGTGCTCGCCGGCGATGTCCTGCCGAGCGAGGGACAGGTGCTGATCGGCAAGAATGAGGTGACGCGCAAGTCGACGGCGGCGCGCGCCGGTCTGGTGGCACGCGTCTTCCAGGATCCGCTGACAGGAAGCTGCGGCTCATTGTCGATCGAGGAGAATCTCGCTCTGGCCGCCCGCCGCGGTGAGACGCGCGGGCTTGTCCCGGCGCTTGGGGGCAAGAGGCGCGATTACTTCAAGGAGCGGATCGCCGAGCTCAATCTCGGGCTGGAAAACCGGCTGAAGGACCGCATGGATCTGCTTTCCGGCGGGCAGCGACAGGCCGTTTCGCTTGTCATGGCGACACTTGCCGGGTCGGAGGTACTGCTGCTCGACGAACACACGGCAGCGCTCGATCCTGGTATGGCCGAGTACGTGATGAACCTCACGCAGAAGATCGTGGCCGAGCGCAAGCTGACGACGATGATGGTGACCCATTCCATGCGCCAGGCCCTGGACTACGGCCACCGCACGATCATGCTGCATGGTGGTGAGATCGTTCTCGACGTTGCGGGCGACAACCGAAAGAACCTACAGGTCGAGGACCTGATCGCCATGTTCCGCAAGATGCGCGGCCAGACGCTCGATGACGACGCTTTGTTGATCGGCTAATGCCGACAGCGTGCTGATTGGCTAAGCCAACAGCGTGCTGATCGGCCAGGCCGTGGCCGGTTTACCTGTCCGCCGCTATTTCGCCTGGGTGAGCAGGATCTTGGCTGCGAAAATCGAGAAGACGCCGGCGAAGGCATAGTCGATCCCGCGCAGCACCTTCTTGTTGTTCTGGAGCCAGGAGGCGAGCCAGTCGGCGGCGAGGATCACGCCGGCATTGACTGGCATGCCGAGCACGATGAAGCAAAATCCGAGGAAAAGCAGCTTCTGCGTCACGGCGGGATCGCCGGCGCTGACGAATTGCGGCAGGAAGGTCATGAAGAAGATGATGACCTTCGGGTTCAGAAGATTGACCCAGAAGCCCGACGAAATGTTCGCAAGCGCCGTGCCCTTCTGCGTCTCGACCTTGGCGACGGTGAGCTTCGAGCCGAAGCGGATCGCCTGCACCGCGAGCCATAACAGATAGGCGGCGCCACCGGTTTTCAGGATTAGGAAGGCAGTCGGCGAGGCGGTGATCAGCGCGGATATGCCGAAGGCGACCAGCATGGTGTGGACGACAATGCCGAGGCTGGTGCCGACGACGACGAAGAGAGCGGCATTCTTGCCCTGGGCGAGCGCGCGGCTGATCGACAGCGTCATGTCGGGACCCGGGGTTGCCGCAAGCAGCAGCGTCGCGGCGGCAAAGGCGAGAAGGGTCGGCAGGCTGGGCAGAAAGTCCATGGCACGCTCGGAAGCCGGAAAGATCTGGCAATCTCTTATCCGGCTTCCGGAAAATTACCAATCAAACCTTCTGATGGCCTCCATTACTTCTGGTCCAGGAAGGCCTTGAACTTGTCGGCATGGTCCTTGTGCCAGCGCGACAGCGGCGGCCGGTTCTCGATAATGTCGCCCATTGCCCAGGCCATGCGTCGCTCGTCGACCGCGCGGCTCACGTCGTTGTCGGGGCAGAGGATATAGAAATCGCCGCGTGCGAGGCTTTCGACCATGAAATCGACCGTCTGCTCCGGCGTCCAGGCGCCAGCGGGTTTTTCCGCGCGGTCGCCCTTGGTGAGGCCGGTAAAGACGAAGCCGGGGATCAGCAGATGGGCGGAGATCTTCGCTGCCGCGGTGTTGCGCAGCTCGTGCTCGAGCGCTTCGGTAAAGACTTTCACGCCAGCCTTGGAGATGTTGTAGGCCGGGTTGCCGGGCGGCGTGGTGATGCCCTGCTTGGAGCCGGTGTTGATGATCAGGCCGGGCTCGCCGTGCGACATCATCTTCGGACCGAAGACGCGCGTGCCGTTGACGACGCCCATCAGATTGACGGCGAAGATATGATCCCAGTTCGGCTGCGCGCTGAAGATCGAGGTCTCCGGGCCGATTCCGGCATTGTTCATCAGCACGTGCACGCGGCCGAAACGCTGGAGCACGGCGCGTTCGAGCGCCTCCAGGGAGTCCCGGCTGGCGACGTCGGTCTCGACCGCCATGACATCTTCTTCGCCGGCAATGGCCTTGAGTTCGTCGGCGGCTGTTGCCAGGCGATCGCCGCCGAGATCGGCGATGGCGACGCTCATGCCTTGGCCGGCGAAATATTTCGCCGCCGCCAGGCCGATGCCGGACGCGCCGCCGGTGACGACCGCAACATTGGATTTCTTGAAAATGTCTTGAATATTCGTCACGGGCAGCCTCTCCTCGAGCATTGTTCGGACGATGGCGAATATGGTAGTTTCGAAATGCAAGTCAAACTGTGAGGTACCTGCGCGTGGCGAAGGTCGTATCTATCAGAATCGATGATCACATGGAGGAGTTTATCGGCACTCAGCTTGATCAGGGAACCTATGGCTCCGCAGACGAGGTGATCGACGCCGGTTTGAGGCTTCTGCAGCGCGAGGCAGAGCTTGCCGCAATCGAGGCAGCCATTATCGAGGGTGAGAAATCCGGCAAGCCACGGCCTTTTGATTTTGATGCTTTTGTCGAGGGAAAGCGAGCACGCCGCGGCCGCCTATGAAAGCGGTTGTTCTCTCGCCAGCCGCTGCCGACGACATCGACAGGATCTACGACTATACCGAAGAGAAATGGGGCCGGGGTCAAGCGGAAGACTATATCTTTGCGCTCCGGGATGACTGCGAGGCGCTTGCAGCACAGACAAAGCGTGGCCGCAAAATCATTGGATTGAGGAGCGGCTACACCGCCCTGGCGTTTCGCTCGCATTTCATCGTTTACGCTGAGACCGAAGAAGCGTTGACGGTTATTCGCATCCTGCATCGGCGCATGAATATCGCGGCCCATCTCTAAACTGCGCTTGTGGTGTCCGGCTTGCCCTTGCGTCACGCGCCAATCTCGCTAAAAGTGCCGCGACACCGGGTTTTCGCCGGCCTTTATGCAACGGACCTCATCACCATGGCATCATACAAAGACGTGAAGAAAGTCGTGCTCGCCTATTCCGGCGGCCTCGATACCTCGATCATCCTGAAGTGGCTGCAGACGGAACTCGGCGCCGAAGTCGTTACCTTCACCGCCGATCTCGGCCAGGGCGAAGAGCTGGAGCCGGCGCGCAAGAAGGCCGAAATGCTCGGCATCAAGGAGATCTACATCGAGGACGTACGCGAGGAATTCGTGCGCGATTTCGTCTTCCCGATGTTCCGTGCCAATGCCGTCTACGAAGGTGTCTATCTGCTAGGCACCTCGATCGCCCGGCCGCTGATTTCCAAACACCTGATCGATATCGCCCGCAAGACCGGCGCCGATGCGATCGCCCACGGGGCGACCGGCAAGGGCAACGACCAGGTTCGTTTCGAGCTCTCCGCCTATGCTTTGAATCCCGACATCAAGATCATCGCGCCGTGGCGCGACTGGGCGTTCAAGAGCCGCACGGACCTGCTCGCCTTCGCCGAACAGCATCAGATCCCGGTCGCCAAGGACAAGAAGGGCGAAGCGCCGTTCTCCGTCGACGCCAACCTCCTGCACTCCTCCTCCGAGGGCAAGGTTCTCGAGGACCCCGCCCAGGAGGCGCCGGAATATGTGCATATGCGCACCATCTCTCCCGAAGCCGCGCCCGACAAGGCGACGGTGATCAAGGTCGGCTTCCGCAAGGGCGACGCCGTCTCGATCAACGGTGTCGAGATGTCGCCGGCGACGCTGCTGGCCACGCTTAACACCTATGGCCGCGACAACGGCATCGGCCGCCTCGACCTCGTCGAGAACCGCTTCGTCGGCATGAAGTCGCGCGGTGTCTATGAGACCCCCGGCGGCACGATCCTGCTTACGGCGCACCGCGCCATCGAATCGATCACCCTCGACCGGGGTGCGGCCCATCTCAAGGATGAGATCATGCCGCGTTACGCCGAGCTGATCTATTATGGTTTCTGGTTCTCGCCCGAGCGTGAGATGTTGCAGGCGCTGATCGACAAGAGCCAGGAGCATGTCGAAGGCGAAGTGACGCTGAAGCTCTACAAGGGCAATGTCATGGTCATCGGCCGTGAAAGCGAGAAGTCACTCTATTCCGACAAGCTCGTCACTTTCGAGGACGACCAGGGCGCCTACGACCAGAAGGACGCAGCCGGCTTCATCAAGCTCAACGCGCTGCGCCTGCGCACGCTCGGCAAGCGCAACCTCGCGAAGTAATCACGCTTCGCCTTCGAACCGGATATGCGCCCGCCGGCTTTGCCGCGCGGGCGTTTTCGTGGAAGCGGTAGCAAGCGTCCCTAATCTCAGAACGTTTAAAATGATCGGATGCCCGACATTCCGCGTGCGGGGTAGTCGCAAAATCTAGTCGCAGGTATCGGCGATCCTCTTCAGTTCGACTGCAGGCTCCAGAGTGACGTCATCCTTCTTTCCGACGAAACGGTAGGTCCCGCGCCACAAGCCGTCAGCAGCTTCCGAAATGCGCAGCCGGTGATCGCCGTCCTTGCAGCTCGCGTCATAGGCCAAGTCACCCATGTCGGTGAAATCCAGCTTGCATTTGGCGGCCTGCGCTTTCGGCAGAACCGGGTTCATGTGGCTTTTTACGGCCGTCTTGTCGTAGCAAATTTTGAAGACCTGCTCATCGTTCTTCAGCTCGGGCGTGGGAACCGGAGTAAAGATCCTCACTTGCCAGAGGCCCGTGGGAAGGCCGCTCTCCTCTGCGAAGGCGGCGGCCGGGCTCAGCACGAATGCGGCGGCAAGAACACAGCGCATCATGGTTTTCGCTCTCCTCATTGGCACTCGCCAATCCGCTTGACCTGAACATCCGTGGTCGGCTGCGGCATGTCGGAATCGCCCTCGTAGACCTCGTTATAGGAGATCTGGCCGCTGAAGCTTTCGCCGCCATTTTCCGGTTGGAGGTAGAGCCCCCATGACGTCCCGATGCCGCCGTGGTCGCATTGCGCGCTCATCTGAACACCGCTGTCGTAGAAGTGGATCTTGTCGATCAGCACGCATTTGACGCCCGAGGGTTTGGGCATCAGCGGCAGGGTATCCGCGGTCATGTCGTTCTTGACGCAGATGTCGCGGCTGGCGTCCACCACTTTCATTTCCGTATCGGTATGCTGAAGGGTCTTCCAGGTGAAGCGCCAGAGGCCTCCCCATTCCGGTCGCTCCGTCGGCGTGCCTTCGGCGCGCGCCGGCGGGCTTTCCTGGGGTGTCGAGAGATCGGCCGTCTGCAACGCCAGCCGGCGCGAGAACCAGGCGCCGACGATGTTAAAGTCGTTGAAGGTGATGTGATACGGCTTGAGGATCTCATCCTGCTGCGCGAGTGCCGTGCCGGCGACCGAAACCTTGCGGCCGTAATAGACCTGTATCTCCCGGAATTTTTCCTCAGGCATCGGCTCGGTCTCCCGAAGCGGCGCCTGGTTCAGCACCGACTGGGCGACATCGCGGCCGAGCGCCGCATAGGTGCCTTGCGCCTCCTCGGCAAAATAAGCGCCGAACATCTCGACCATCGCGAAGGTCTGATCCTCTTTCATGCGCTCGCTAAAGGTGGCGCCAGCCGCCTCATAACCGGCCCTGTCCGTCCCGAACTTCTTAAAGATCGCCTCGTGATCACCGTCCGGATCGAGGAACATCGCATAAGTGATGTGGCCGTAGGTCCGGTAGTCGATGCCGTTGACCGGTTCGAGCATCTTCACGTCAAAACCAGTGCGGCTGGCGGCGATCTTCGGCAAGGATGCCGGTGACGGGTTTTCGATGCCCGCCGGGGCGGAGTGAGATTGCGCCCACACGGAAGAGGGCAAGGAGGCAGTCATCACAAGCGATAGCGCTGCGACACCGGCAAATGACGGACGCGACATGATATTTATCCTCATTGAGCCGGGGACAGCGCGGCACGTCGGCAGACGCAGGTTCTCAGAGGAACGACAGTCTTTCTATCGATCACTCCACTTGTCGCCCCGATGATGTTCAAGAATTTCTCTCCTGCGCGCCGTTTCCGCCGACTTAGATATGAAGGCCGCGCAAAAAGGAAAGGGCCGGTCCGGCACGTCGACGCCTGTCGTGGTCGCGCTCCACGAAATTGGCGGCAACGATGTCAAAAAGCGTGAATGGGATCACCGGTGATCGTGCAGTAAATTGAACAAAAATGGTGTCGACGCCTTTATCTGCCTTGAAGGGCTACAAAGGCCGGAACCATGGATGTCAGGCAGACAATCGACGCGTTCGAACAGTGGTTCCGAACGTTTGTCTTCAGCGAATGGACGCTCTACCAATTCGGGATTATCGCTGTCGGTTATGTCGCAGCGTCGTTCCTGGCATCACGCACTGAACCTGCGTTGGAAGCGAGAGCCAGACGCATCAAAGGTAATCCGGACCTCCTGCGCGTCATAATCGCCTTCATGCGGCGCTTGAAGTGGCTCTTTCTGGCGGTCTGGCTGTGGCTTGCAAACGTCGCTCTCACGCAAAACACCTGGCCGTCGCAACGGTGGCTCGTGGCGACTGCCCTGACGCTGACGGCGGCGTGGTTCATCATCTCCGTGCTGACCAAGATTATCCATAATCCCACCTTGTCGCGTACGGTCGCAATCGTCAGTTGGAGCTACGTCGCGTTGTACGCGCTCCGGCTTGACGGTCCGGTGCTTTCCGCGCTCGATGGCCTGGCTGTCAATCTGGGGGCGGTGCGGCTTTCACTCCTTCTTGTGCTGAAAGCGGTCGTCTTGGCTGTCGCGCTCATCTGGGTGGCGGTTCTCGTCGGCAATGTCCTGTCTCGTTGGGTGCAGAGGTCGGGCGATCTTTCGCCATCGATTAAGGTCCTGATCAGCAAGTTCATAAAAATCGGCCTGATCATGATCGCCGGCGCAATTGCCTTGTCAGCGACCGGCATCGACCTTACCGCATTGACCGTTTTTTCCGGCGCAGTCGGCGTCGGAATAGGCTTCGGCCTTCAGAAAGTCGTATCGAACTTCATCTCGGGCATCATCATCCTGCTCGATAAATCCATCAAGCCAGGCGACACGATCACGCTCGGCGATACTTTCGGTTCGATCCGCGATTTGCGCTCGCGGTTCGTCTCGGTCATCACGCGTGACGGCAAAGAATACCTGATCCCGAACGAGGATTTCATTTCCCAACAGGTCGTCAACTGGTCGTTCTCCAGTGACTACGTCAGGATCGATGTCGACTTCGGCACGGCTTATGACAGCGATCCCCATGAAGTCGCCAGAATCGCAATCGCGACTGCCTCTACGGTGGATCGCGTTGCCAACGATTACAGGGCGCCGGTATGCTGGCTTACCTGCTTTGGCGCTTCGTCGCTTGATTTCCGGCTCCGCTTCTGGATCTCCGATCCCGCAAATGGTCTGACGAATGTCAGGGGCCAGGTGCTGATGGCGCTTTGGGACGCGTTCAAGGAAGCCGGGGTGTCGATCCCGTTCCCGCACCGGGAAATCATCATGAGGACGCCTGTCGAAATCAAGCAGTCGCGCCAGGACTAAGCGACGATATTGGACCCGCCGGCAAATGCCGAGCGGGCTTTTATTGCTGCGTGAATTAGGCGACGGCTGCTTCGACATAGAGCCTGACGTCACGCCGCCGCGGTCCCCAGCTCTCGGCCCAGAGCGGCAGGCCGACGAAATCGGCTATATCAGGCGCGGCCTTGACAGGATCAAGCCGGATTACTTCCTCTTGATCGGTGACGGCAAAGCCGTCTTCCGTCTGATCGAGACAGGTTACCGCCAGCCCGGCTTTGACCGCAATACCGCCGCGATCCGAGGTCAGATCATCTGCGATGGCCTTGCGGAGCATGAAGAGATCGAGCGGGGCGAGCCTTAGGCTACCTTGCCATTCGTTCGGTGCGTTGGTGGGGTCGACGACATTGACGCCAGGAAGTGTGGGAACCTCTCCCTTGAGGGGGCCGGCGCCGTGGCGAGTGGTGTAGCAGCGCGTCGCATATATCGCGTCCAACTCTGTGACGCCGGCCTCGGCGGCGATCGCGCGTATATTTGCTAGCCCGGTATTCGAACGGGTGACGTGAGGAAATGCGCCACGGTTTTGATCGAGGCATAGGCCTTGTGCCGCCTCGAAGATGACGGTGCCGCGTTCGCACAGCCGTCGGTCGGGCCACAGCGTGACGTGGTCGAGATAGGCGGCGCAATCAGCTTCGAAGCCGGCGATGGTGATGTCGTCAGCCAGTACGGCAGCCAGTTCTTCGGGTAAGGCGGTGATGCCGAGCGCGGCGAGCCGTCGAGGCACCCAGCCGTCGCGGATCGAAACAAGGCGGGCGTGCAGATCAGGGCGAAACAGGTCCTTTGTCGAAAGGGCGAAGTCGGAGTGCAGATTGCGCTCGATAGTCTCGCCGAAGCCGAGGCCGCAGCTTCCGTGGCGGGCAGTGCCCCGCGCCAACTCCACGGCCTGGTTGATCAGGACGTCGAAAGGTGTGGTGATCAGGGCGCGCGGGTCGCTGCTGGTTTGAGGCTTCGCACCCCGCTCATTAAGGGCGGCCAACTCGTCGAGAAACAGCATCGGGTGAGCGACGAAGAAGCGACTGAAGTGGGTGGCAGCTCCGGCAAAGCTGCCCGAGCCGATATGGTGGAAGACGTGGCGGATGCCGGCGGGATCGACCACGGTATGGCCGGCTTGAGCGCCGCCATTGCTGCGAACCACTACGGCTCCTGGCGTGACTGCGGCAAGGCGATCGACCATCAGTCCCTTGCCTTCGTCGCCGTAAAGCGCGCCGATCACGGCCTTTGCTGGGATACTCATCATTCTGCTCCTCGACGGCGCCCGGAGCGATCGCGCCGGGGCCTTTCAAAATATCTCACTTAGAAGAGGGGTAGCAGGCGCCGGTTATGGCGTTCGCCAATGGCCTTGGCCACGACTGCCGCCGCCGCATCCGGCCAGCTGGCGGCCACCTCGCCGGCATCCCGGCCCTCGGTGATTTCGATGATCGAAACCACCAATTCGGCAATGCGCCTGTAGTCATCGAGCACGAAGGTGCGGCCGGGCAGCAGCGGCTGCCAGCTCCGCAGCACCCGGTCAAGTCCCGTGGCTGCATAGCCTTCGCGGATGACGATGTGGAAGACCTCGTAGGATCTCTGCGCCATCGCGAGGCATTCCCGGGCGCTCAGGCCGCGCGGTGGTTCGATGCCGAAGATGCGGGCGATCTGGTCGGCGGACAGGCCGTTGTGAACCGGCTCGTCACCGATGGTGAAGAGATACCCCTTGCGGCCGCGTCTTTCGAAGGCGTCGGTCGAGGTTTTGAGGGCTGCCAGAAGGTGGGCGGCGCTGTAGCTCTCGCCGTTATTGCCACCGCCATTGCCTTCCAGCCACAAGGCGCGGATCTGGCTGGCAAGCGAGATATCGGCCTCGAACTGGGTGGCCTGCAGGGGTGCGGCATCGGTGAACGCATCTCCGACCGCCGCCACCATGATGTGCGGATCGGATACCGGACGGCGGTCGTAGATCTCCGATGTCAGGGTGATGAGCCCGCCGCGCATAAGCTCGTGGGCGATCATGCCCATCGAGCCGGTCACATCCGAAGCCAGAATGATCGGAGTCGATTGCGGATTGTAGGCGCTGTCGCGGCTCTCGCGGGTGGAAAAGCGCGCCGGATCGAACCGCGGATCGATGCCGGTGGCGCCGAATATTTCCGACCGGCTGCGGCCGTCCACATGGCGTGCATTGTAGGCCGCCCAGTCGGCGGTGCTGAAACGTCCCATACCCATGGCATTACTCCTTTGCTGGCTGTCTTGGCGATCCGGCTTAGGCGCCCCGCCCGCCGTCGTCATAGCAAACTATATAGACTTGCAAATTGCACTTTGCAAGTTGCTATTTGCAAATTGTTTTTTCCCCGATTGGCCGCTATGAGGCTACGAAGGGCGGCAGGAACATTCTGATGGCAGAGGCTGAGTTCGCACGACCGATCGTGACGGTCGACATCGTCTTACTGACGCTACACGAAGGAAAGCTATGCGTGGCGTTGCTTGAGCGTCCCGCCGAGCCGTTTGTCGGCGATCCGGCGCTGATCGGCGGCTATGTGCATACGGACGAGGACGCCGACGCGGAGGCGGCGGTCCGGCGCATCCTTCTTTCCAAGGCAGGGGTCGAGGGCATATTCTTCGAGCAGCTCCGGACCTTCGCGTCGGCGCGACGAGATCCTCGCGACTGGTCGGTATCGATCGCGTATTTTGCGCTGGTCCCGCGGGGAGCTTTGGCAGGTGGCGCCAGTCTGCTGGAGTTGCGGCCAGTCGAGGCTGCAGGCAAGCTGCCCTTCGACCATAATGAAATCGTGGACGCTGCGTTGGAGCGGCTGCGCGGCAAAGGCGCCTATTCGACCATTCCGGCAAGGCTGCTTCCCGCCGTCTTTACGATGTCGGAACTGCAGGCAATCTATGAAACAGTGATGGGCGAACGGCTGGATCAAAGTGCCTTTCGCCGCAAGATCAACGATCTGGATCTGCTCGAGGTGGTCGAGGGCGAAAAACGGCAGACTGAGCGGGTCCGACGACCGACGACGCTCTATCGGCTGAAGACGCCGGTTGCCGTGTTCGACCGAAGAATTTGAGTGCATCAGTCGCCACCCATCGGATCGTGGGAACGAGCATGGTGAAAAATATCGGCCGCGGGCGAGACGCTGCAGTCCCTTGACGGGCGGCCATGATCGCATAGTCTGCCCCAATCACCCTCGGAGCATTTCCATGACGCAGTCCCTGCTGTTCGGCGCCTTCCTGGCGGCGCTCTTCTATGTGCTCATTCCCGGACCCGCCTTCCTGCAGCTGCTCGGCATCGGCGCCGGGCAGGGGCGCAAGGCTGGGGCCTTCTTCATGATGGGGCATCTGGTCGGGGATCTGATCTGGTCGTCGCTGGCGCTGATCGCGATTGTCGGCGCGAAGACGATCGGGACCTTCGTCTTTGATCTGCTCGGTCTCGCCTGCGGTTTCTATCTCGCCTGGATCGGCTGGAGCGCGGTCAATGCCAAGCCGAAAGCGGATGGGCAGGCGCTTGTCATGGTCGAGCGGCCGTTTCGCCGCGGCCTGATCTTCGGCGTCACCAATCCGAAGGGTTATCCGGTGGCGCTCGCCACCTTCACCGCCCTGGTCGCCGGCTCTGCCGGCGCGCTCGATTTCGAGGCGCTGCCGGTGCTTCTCGGCGTGTCCTTCCTGGGATTCGTGACGGCCGACGTCATCCTGATCGGCATTATCGGCGCAGGCGCCGTGCGGCGCTTCTATCGCGCCCATGAACGGCTGATCGTGCGCTGCTCCGGCGTCCTCTTCATGGGTTTTGCCGCCCAGGCGCTATGGCACGCGACGCCCGGCCTCATCGGCTGGCGCAAGGCCTGATTCAGCCATCCAGGAAATTGACGATCGATTTCAGCGTCTGAACGTCGTTGGAATCGCCGATCGACATGGCGACCTGCAGCTGGTTCCTGTAATAATCGAGGAAATTGAAGCTCGTGCCGTCGGTGACGCCGGAGAGGTCGATGATGTTGCCGAGCGGATCGATTGCGTGCATCGGCAGAGGCTCGGAGATCGCGGCGTAGGTGTTCTGATCGATCACGCCGCTGTCGAAGCTTTGGCGCGCGTAGGTGCGCAGCTCTCCGGGGCTGACGGCAGTAAAATCGGGCCCCTCGTCGGGATTGTCTTCGATCTGGAACGAGACGGGGGCCGGAGCCTTGATCTCGATGTGAATATCGGCAGTCTTCGAATTTTTTGCGTTATTAGGGTTGTTTTTAAATAGCAAACTCTGAGAAGACCGCAGGGAAAAAATTTCCATGGCGCATGTCCCCTGGCAGGAAGATCACCCGGAAACTAGCGCTTGCGCGTGATTCGCGTCAATCGTTAACAAATGGTTAATTTGCACGTGACCAAGCTTGTCCACCAATTTGGCTGACGTGCATCAGATCGCTAGGCGCGAGACAAAAGCCTGGCTGCCGAAACATACCAATTCCATGGCGGCCCTCCTATATTGATCCATCCAGTCGCATACCAAAAGGAATTCTCCCATGCCTTCTCCCCATGATTTCAATCCGGCGCTCACCAACTGGGACGGCCTGCACGGCCTGCCGCGTTTCGACGCCATCGATGACGGCGATTTTGCTGCCGCCTTCGATGCGGCGCTGGCCGCGCATGAACAAGAAATCGACGAGATCGCCGGGAACAGCGATGCGCCGACCTTCGACAACACGGTCACGGCGCTGGAGATTGCCGGCGATGCGCTGTCGCGCGTTTCGGCGCTGTTCTGGAACAAGGCGGGTGCGCATACCAATGATGTGATCCAGGCGCTGGAGCGGGAAATCTCGCCGAAGATGTCGCGCCACTATTCGAAGATCGGCATGAATGCCGCGCTTTTTGCCCGCATCGACACGCTCTGGGAGAAGCGCGAGAGCCTCGGCCTGACGCTGGAACAGACGCGGGTGCTGGAACGCCATTGGAAGGGCTTCGTCAAGTCGGGCGCCAAGCTTGAGAAGGCCGAGCAGGAGAGGCTTGCCGAAATCAACGAAAGGCTTGCCGGCCTCGGGACGCAATTCGGCCAGAACGTTCTGGCCGACGAAAAGGCCTGGGCCTTGGTGCTTTCCGATGGGCCCGAGCTCGACGGGTTGCCGGAGTTCCTGCGCGACGCGATGGCTGCGGCGGCGCGCGAGCGCGGCGAGGAGGGCAGATTTGCGGTGACACTGTCACGTTCGATCATCGAGCCGTTCCTCACCTTCTCGGAGCGCCGGGATTTGCGCGAGCAGGCCTTCAAGGCCTGGGTGGCCCGCGGCGAAAACGGCGGAGAGACGGACAATCGCGCCGTCATCCGGGAAACGCTGGCGCTGCGCCATCAGGTGGCGAGCTTGCTCGGCTACGGCAATTTCGCCGAGCTGAAGCTCGACAACACCATGGCGAAGACGGCGGAAGCGGTGAACGGCCTGCTGAAAGCGGTCTGGGCGCGGGCGGTGAAACGCGCCGGCGAGGAGGAGATCGATATCGCGGCGCTGATCGCCGAAGAGGGCCGGAACCACGAGGTGATGCCGTGGGACTGGCGCCACTATTCCGAAAAGATCCGGGCCCGGAAGTTCGATTTCTCCGAGGCCGAGCTCAAGCCCTATTTGCAGCTCGAGAAGATCATCGAGGCCTGCTTCGACGTCGCCGGCCGGCTGTTCGGCATCCGTGCGGTCGAGAAGAAGGGCGTCGCCGCCTATCACCCTGACGTCAGAGTGTTCGAAATCAGGGACCGCGAAGACAGGCTGGTCGCCCTGTTCCTCGGCGACTATTTCGCCCGCGGTTCGAAACGGTCCGGCGCCTGGATGAGCTCGCTGCAATCGCAGCACAAGCTCGAACTGAGAAACGGCCGCCACGGCGAATTGCCGATCATCTACAATGTCTGCAATTTCGCCAAGCCGGCCGAGGGCAAGCCGGCGCTGCTGTCGCTCGACGATGCCCGCACGCTGTTCCACGAATTCGGCCATGCGCTGCATGGCATGCTTTCGAATGTCACCTATCCCTCGGTCTCCGGCACCGGCGTCTCGCGCGATTTCGTCGAGCTGCCGTCGCAGCTCTACGAGCACTGGCTGACCGTGCCCGATATCCTGAAGCGCTATGCCGTGCATTTCGAAACCGGCGAACCGATGCCGCAGGCGCTGCTCGACAAGGTGCTGGCGGCCCGCACCTTCAATGCCGGCTTCAACACCGTCGAGTTCACCTCGTCGGCGCTGGTCGACATGGCCTTCCATACGCGCGAGGCGGTCGCCGACCCGATGGCGGTGCAGGCGGAGGTGCTGGCCGAGATCGGCATGCCGAAATCGATCGTCATGCGCCACGCCACGCCGCACTTCCAGCACGTCTTCTCCGGCGGCTATTCGGCCGGCTATTATTCCTACATGTGGTCCGAGGTGCTCGACGCCGATGCCTTTGCCGCCTTCGAGGAGACGGGCGACGCCTTCAACGGCGAGATGGCGAAAAAGCTCAAGGAAAACATCTATTCCGTCGGCGGCTCGGTCGATCCGGAAGATGCCTACAAGGCCTTCCGCGGCAAGCTGCCGAGCCCGGATGCGATGCTGATCAAAAAGGGACTTTCGACCTTCGAGGAATTGACAGGCAGCGACGCCTAAGACAATTTGATGACAATCTGTGATGCGGCGGGGCGACGGCCTTGCCGCAGCTTTTGCGCGTTTCCCCCTTTCGCAAGCGCAAAAAAAACTGTATGGACGCCCCAAACTAATAGGCGCGTCCTCATGAGCGTAGCGCCCCAGCCTCAGAGATTTCACATATGGCACTTCGCAATATCGCGATCATCGCGCACGTTGACCATGGCAAGACGACCCTGGTGGATGAGCTTCTCAAGCAGTCCGGCTCGTTCCGCGAAAATCAGCGCGTAGCCGAACGCGTGATGGACTCGAACGATCTCGAAAAAGAACGCGGCATCACCATTCTCGCCAAGGCGACCTCGGTCGAGTGGAAGGGTGTCCGCATCAACATCGTCGATACCCCCGGCCACGCCGACTTCGGCGGTGAAGTCGAGCGCATTCTGTCGATGGTGGATGGTGCGATCGTTCTCGTCGATGCCTCCGAAGGCCCGATGCCGCAGACCAAGTTCGTCGTCGGCAAGGCGCTGAAGGTCGGCCTTCGTCCGATCGTCGCGATCAACAAGATCGACCGTCCGGACGGCCGCCATGAAGAAGTCATCAACGAAGTCTTCGACCTCTTCGCCAATCTCGACGCGACCGACGAACAGCTCGACTTCCCGATCCTCTACGGTTCGGGCCGCGACGGCTGGATGAACGTCAATCCTGAGGGACCGAAGGATCAGGGTCTTGCGCCGCTTCTCGACCTGGTGCTCAAGCATGTTCCGGAGCCGACCGTCGAGGAAGGCCCGTTCCGCATGATCGGCACGATCCTCGAAGCCAACCCCTTCCTCGGTCGTATCATCACCGGCCGCATCGCATCGGGCTCGATCAAGCCGAACCAGGCCGTCAAGGTTCTCGGCCAGGACGGCAAGCTGATCGAAACCGGCCGAATTTCCAAGATCCTCGCCTTCCGTGGCATCGAGCGCACGGCAATTGATGAAGCGCATGCGGGCGACATCGTCGCGATCGCCGGCCTCTCCAAGGGTACCGTTGCCGACACCTTCTGCGATCCGGCCGTTTCGGAAGCCATGAAGGCGCAGCCGATCGACCCGCCGACGGTGACCATGTCCTTCATCGTCAACGACAGCCCGCTGGCAGGCACCGAGGGCGACAAGGTGACTTCACGCGTCATCCGCGACCGTCTCTTCAAGGAAGCGGAAGGCAACGTCGCCCTGAAGATCGAAGAAGCCGAAGGCAAGGATTCGTTCTACGTCTCCGGCCGCGGCGAACTTCAGCTCGCCGTTCTCATCGAAACCATGCGTCGCGAAGGCTTCGAGCTTGCCGTGTCGCGTCCGCGCGTCGTCATGCACAAGGATGAAAGCGGCCAGCTGCTGGAGCCGATCGAGGAAGTCGTTGTCGACGTCGACGAAGAACATTCCGGTGTCGTCGTGCAGAAGATGTCGGAGCGCAAGGCCGAAATGGTCGAGCTGCGTCCGTCGGGCGGCAATCGTCTTCGCCTGCGTTTCTATGCACCGACCCGCGGCCTGATCGGCTACCAGTCAGAGCTGCTGACGGATACGCGCGGCACGGCGATCATGAACCGGCTGTTCCACGACTACCAGCCCTATAAGGGTGCGATCGGCGGCCGCGTCAATGGCGTGCTGCTCGCCAACGCAGCCGGCGAAGCCGTCGCCTATGCGATGTTCAACCTGGAAGATCGCGGCCCGATGATCATCGAGCCGGGCGAAAAGGTCTATGCCGGCATGATCATCGGCATCCATTCGCGCGACAACGACCTTGAAGTCAACGTCCTGAAGGGCAAGCAGCTCACCAACATCCGCGCCGCCGGCAAGGATGAAGCGGTGAAGCTGACGCCGCCGATCCGCATGACGCTCGATCGCGCGCTCTCCTGGATCCAGGACGACGAGCTGATGGAAGTGACGCCGAAGAATATTCGTCTGCGCAAGATGTATCTCGACGCAAACGACCGCAAGCGGTTCGAAAAGTCGAAAGCGGCTCTCTGAGAATTCGGAGATACCCTTGAGAACCCCGGCCTTAGAGCCGGGGTTTTTTTATTGTGCGCTGCGCTGATTCCGACTTGTGACAATCGTTAAAAAAGCGTTAAAATTTATTCGTCGTCCACATATCAAGTCTGTGGGCAATCGAGCCGAATGCGTCATCGCGTATGGTTAATTGCCTCCGGCAGGACCAGAGTAAACGTTATGAAGACGTTGTCGATCGATGTCCGGCGGGCTGAACCGCACGATGCCCGAGCCATTTCGGAAACCCATAGGCTCGCCTGGCAGCACACTTACGCAGGCATCATTCCGCATCGCGCCCTGACGCAGATGATCGAGCGACGCGGCGAAAACTGGTGGCGCAAGGCAACGCGCGGACCTGCGACATTGCTGGTTCTCGATGTCGCCGGAACGGTCGCCGGTTATGCGACGCTCGGGCTCAACCGCGCCCGCGCTTTGCCGCAGGAAGGCGAGATCTACGAGCTCTACCTTCGTCCCGAATATCAGGGCATCGGTCTCGGCCGTATGCTGTTCGGCGAGGCGCGCCGGCTGTTGAAGTCACTCGGCTGCAACGGGCTGGTCGTCTGGTGCCTCGAGGAAAACGAGACCGCCAGCCGCTTCTACCGCCATCACGGCGGGATCGATTTCTGCGAAGGCATGGAAAATTTCGACCACAAGCAGTTGAAGAAAATCGGCTTCATCTGGAACTGAGCCGTCCAGCCTGCAGTTCGCTCATCTCCTGCTAGAATTTTGATGTGGTTGGGTGCCGACGCCATCACGCATTGGTGATCTCCAATGTTGCGTTGCCGCATGAAACTGATTATCTGGCTGCGAGCAATTCAACCTCGCAGGAGTTTCGTATGCGCATCGACGCCGTTTCCATCGGTAATAATCCCCCTGAAGACGTCAACGTTATTGTCGAGGTTCCGGTCGGCGGTCATCCGATCAAGTATGAAATGGACAAGGACGCCGGCACGCTGGTCGTCGATCGTTTCCTCTATACGCCGATGACCTATCCGGGCAATTACGGTTTCGTGCCGCACACGCTGTCTGAGGACGGCGACCCGATCGACGTGCTGATCGCCAGCACCCGCCCGCTCGTTCCCGGCTGCGTCATCAACGTGCGCCCGATCGGCGTCCTGAAGATGGAAGACAACTCGGGCAAGGACGAGAAGATCATTGCCGTGCCGTCGCCGAAGCTGACGCTGCGCTATGAGAAGGTGAAGGATTATACCGATCTTCCCGAGATCACGCTGAAGCAGATCGAGCATTTCTTCGAGCATTACAAGGATCTGGAGCCCGGCAAGTGGGTGAAGATCTTCGGCTGGGGCGATTCCGGCGAAGCCGGCGCCCTGATCCTCGAGGCCATCGAGCGTGCCAAGAAGACGAAAGGCTGATCGTTCAGCCTGAAAGTGTTTCGAGCTTTTTTGCCAAATCCTCCGGGTCACCCTCGATCCGGAGGATTTTTTTGCGCGCGGTTTCGCCGGAAACGAGGCTGACGCTGGATTTGGCAACGCCGAGCGATTTGGAAACGAGCGCGATCAGGGCCTTATTAGCCTTTCCCTTTTCCGGAACGGCGGTGACGCGCGCCTTCAGATAGGTCTCGCCTTGGCTGTCCGTCTCAATGCCGTCGAACGCGTCTCGCCCGCCATTCGGCGTCAGCCGAACAGTCAGGCGCAGATGATCCGCGAAGAGCCTCCAGGGAGGGCTCAAGACACCAGCGGATAGACTGTGGTCCAAAGGAAGGTGCGCAGGAAGAAGATAATCACCAGCAGGATGATCGGTGAAATGTCGATGCCGCCGAGGTTCGGCAGCCGACGACGGATCGGCTTCAGTACCGGCTCGGTGACATTGTAGAGGAACATGCCGACCGAATTGACGAAGTGGTTGCTGGAATTGATGACGTTGAACGCATAGAGCCAGGAGAAAACGGCGCTGGCAATCAGGATCCACGTATAAATATTCAAAACCAAATCAATGGTTTGAAACAAGGCAAACATCGTCGTCTCCAATTGGTTGTTGACAGACATGTAGACATTGGCAACTAAACGAGCAAGTGCCGTGTGGGAACGCAGGGCAAATCATGTTTAACGGGCGGCCTCGCAACCATTCCGGCGCCCGCTTCCTCGGACAAGGCTCATGTCGTTTTCGCCCACCGGAGACCGTTTTGCCGCGTTCCGGCATTCGTCTTACACCCGCTTCTTCTTCGCCCGCTTTCTGCTCTCCTTCTCGCAGCAGATCGTCAGCGTCGCCGTCGGCTGGCAGATGTACGACCAGACGGGCAAGGCGATCTATCTCGGCCTGATCGGCCTCGTGCAGTTCCTGCCGTCGCTGCTGCTCATTCTCGTCACCGGTTCGGTGGCCGACCGGCACAACCGCCGAGCCATCGCAGCGTTGTGCTCGCTGGTGAGCGCGCTCTGCACGCTGGCGCTGCTCGTCATGACGGCGACCGACACCTTCGCGCCCTGGCCGGTGTTTGCGGTGCTGCTGATCTTCGGCATCGAACGCGCCTTCATGTTGCCGGCGGTGCAGTCCCTCGCGCCCAATCTCGTGCCGGAGCATGCACTTTCGAACGCGATCGCCTGGAATTCATCGTCCTGGCAGCTTGCGGCGATCACCGGGCCGGTGATGGGCGGCCTGCTCTATGGTGTCAGCGCGACGACCGCCTATACGGTGGCGGTGATCTTTTCCATTCTCGGCGCGGGCCTTCTCTTCCTGATCCCGAAGCCGGAGCAGAAGACGGTGGGGGAGGCCAAAAGCTGGGCGATGATCCTCGGCGGCTTCAGTTTCATCCGCGCCGAAAAGGTGGTGCTCGGCGCGATTTCGCTTGATCTTTTTGCCGTGCTGCTCGGTGGCGCCACCGCGCTGATGCCGATCTTCGCCCGTGATATCCTGACGCTTGGCCCCTGGGGCCTCGGACTGTTGCGCGCAGCACCGGGGCTTGGCGCCATCGTCATGGCGATTTTCCTGGCCGCCTATCCGCTGAAGCACCGCGCCGGCATCTACATGTTCATCGGCGTCGCCCTGTTCGGCCTCGGAACCATCGTCTTCGGGGTCTCGACCAACACCGAAGTCTCGATCGCCGCACTGGCGCTGATGGGGGCGGCGGATATGGTGTCGGTCTATGTGCGCGAGAGCCTGATTGCACTGTGGACGCCGGATCAGCTGCGCGGCCGCGTCAATGCGGTCAACATGGTCTTCGTCGGCGCCTCGAACGAGCTCGGGGAATTCAGGGCGGGCACGATGGCCTCGATCTTCGGCGCAGTGCCGGCTGTCGTCATCGGCGGCATCGGAACCCTGGTCGTCGCAGCGATCTGGGCTTCGAGCTTCCCGAAACTGCGCAGGATCGACACGCTCGACGCGCCTGCTTAATGCATGTCGCCCGGAAGTGTGCAGCGGTTCCGGGACAACGACATGCATAATAACAAAGGGCTTTAGCGTGAGAAGGTCGCATCCTGCGGAGGCGCGCTCCTATGCGGGAAGCGTGATAGGGTGCGCCGCTTTTGCGGTCTTTCCCTCGAAGACGAGATCGAGGAATTCGGTCAGCCAGGCTCTCAGCGGCGCGTCGAACAGCATGCGGCCTTCCAGATGTTCGCGGCCCTGCTGGGCGTTCGGCAGGATGAAGCGATGGGCGCCGTGCACGACCCAGCGATGCATCATCACCCGGGTGAGTTCGGCATGGAATTGCAGGCCCCAGGCGTTGCCGTCGTAGCGGAAGGCCTGGTTCGGATAGGCATCGCCTTCGGCCAGGAGATCGGCGCCATGCGGCAGCTCGAAACCCTCGCGGTGGAAATGATAGACCATCTTCGGCCAATGCATCAGCAGCCGGCCCTTCTCGGTTGGGCGCAGCGGATACCAGCCGATTTCCGTCGAGCCGTCGGTATTCGCCTGCACCTTGCCACCGAGCTGATGCACCAGCATCTGCGCACCGAGGCAGATGCCGAGAAAGGGACGTTTTTCCCGCAGCGGAATATTGATCCAGTCGATCTCCTTCTTGATGAAGTCATCAGGATCATTGGCGCTCATCGGCCCGCCGAAGACGACGGCGCCGGCATAATCTTCGAGCGTTGCCGGAAGCGGCTCGCCGAGCACCGGTCGGCGGATGTCGAGGCGGTAGCCCTTTTCGGCGAGCAGCTGACCGACGCGGCCGGGGCTCGATCGCTCCTGATGCAGGACGATGAGGATCGGACGCTCGTCGCGGTGCTGAATTCGCTCAGTCGGAATCATCTTGCAAAACCCGGACATCCGTCACCCTGGCGGCGGCCTCCTGCCGTTTCTGGATGCGCTCGCGCGCGGAAACGCCCAGCAGATCGGCGATACGCCAGATCACATGATCTTCCATCTCGCTGCGTTCGCCATCGGCATAGACGATGTCCCAGAGGATGCCAATCAGCTCCAGCCGTTGCTCGGTGTTCAGGTGCCGCTTCAGGTCGGATGTGAAGCGATAATAGTCGACGGCGGAGCTTTCGGCCTCGAGGCCGGCGGCCATCAGGGCGTCGAGCTGTTTGCCGTCGAGCGCGTACTGTTCCTTCAGGAGCTTGCGCAGTCGCTTCTTCTCGCTGGCCTTGATCTGCCCGTCGGCCTCCATGACCTGCATGCACAGCGCCGCCACCGCGATGCGAGGATCATCCGGGGCGAAACCCTTCCTGGGGTGGTCGGCGGTGAGCTTCTGAAAGAATGCCTGAAAGCGTTCGAACATGCGGTTTTCGTTCCATTTCAGAAAAGGCGAAGCCGTGTCTTGGGTTCCGGTTCCGCCCTGGAATCGCGAACGCCGGGATCATCCGGCAGCCCGCCAAAGAAGGGCTTTGCTTCGTTCGGCAGCGGCGCTTTATCACCGGCGACCGGTTCGACGGGCTTCGGCTTTGCCGGCGCCGGCGCGGGGCGCACGGCCTCGGCGATCGTCGCGGCGCGTTCCAGCTCGATGATGCGGTGATCGTTGACCGGGCTTTCCGGCCTGACGTCACGCAGCGGCGGCAGGGTCTTCAGGGCAGTTTCGATCGCGGCGGGCGCCGAACCGTCTTCGAGCGGACCCTCGATCTGACCGAAAGGCGCCTTCCATTCGAAGGCATCGAGACGTCCGGTGACGGGTGACACCGGCAGCCATTTGTCGGAGACGAAGCCGTCCGCCACCCAGGCCGGATCGCGCGGGGCTTTCAGCGCCTGGGCCAGCCAGTGGCGCACGCGGCCCTGATCGCCGGTCTCAGCCTCCTCGATGTCGGCGAGCAGCAGGAAGGCGGCTTCTCGCGGCTCGATGCGCGCCGCCGCTTCCGCCTTGGTGCGGGCCTTGGCGAATTCCTGCGCGTCGAGCGCGGCCTGGGCGACGACGAGCAGGGATTCGACATTGTTCGGGCGCAACGCCTCCAGCCGCTCGGCGCGCTTCAGCCGGTCGAGCGTGGAATCACCGCTGCGGGCTCTGACATAGGTCTGGCCGATTTCGGGATGCGGCGCCGATTTCCATGCCTGTTCGAGGATCGAAGCGGCCTTGCGCAGGCCGCCTTCGCGGAACAAGGCCTTGGCGGCGATGAGGGCGGCCGGGACGAAGTCAGCGGCGAGCTTCAGCGCCTGCAACGCGTCGTCGCGGGCGCCGGCCGGGTTACCTTCCAGCTTCTCGGTGGCGCGCGCCGTCAGCAGCACCGCGTGCAGCCGGTTGGCTTCGGTCTTTTCGACGACGCGGGCGGCCTTCTGCTGTTCGAGCAGCCGGATCGCATCGTCCCAGCGACCGGCCTGGCTGCGATATTCGAGTGTCGCCTGGGCGGCCCAGGGCAGATAAGGCGCGTTGTCGGCAGCCTTTTCGGCATATTGGCGGGCGGCCTCGTTGGCGCCGAGACGGCGGGCTTCGAGATAGAGGCCACGCAGGCCGAGCTCGCGCGTTTCCGGGTCGTTGGCCATGGCCTCGAACTTGGCGCGCGCCTCGTCGTGGCGGCCTTCGATCAGCGCGGCCTGGGCTTCGAGCAGGTTGATCAGCGGCTCCTGATCGGCGCGGATGAGGCCGCGCGAGCGGGCCGCCATCTTGCGGGCAAGGAGCGCATTGCCGGCGCCGGCGGCGATCAGGCCGGTCGACAGCGCCTGATAGCCGCGGTCGCGCTTGCGGGCGCGGAAATAACGCGTCACCGAATGCGGCGAGGTCCAGATCAGGCGAACGAACCACCAGACGATCATCACGGCGGCGATCAGAGCGATGATCGCGCTCACTGCGACGATCAGCTTCGTCTGGTAGATCTGGCCTTCCCAGATCAGCGAGAGATCGCCGGGACGATCGGCGAACCAGGAGAAGCCATAGGCGAGAAGCAATACGAGCAGGGCGAAGACGACGAGTCGGACCATGTCTCAGCCCTCCTTGCCGGCGCCGCTGACCGCTTTCGACAGCGCCCCGCCGACCAGTTCCTCGACGCGGATGCGCGCCTCCAGCGACTGCTTGAAGGCAGCGGACGCCTGCTTTCCGGGAGCCGGCAGAGCATTCCATTCGGCGGAAGCACCGGGCAGGTCGCCGTTCTTCACCTTATCCTCCATGCGGGCGGCGATCGCTTCGACGCTTTCGCCCTCGATATTGCCGACGGGGCGGACGGTCACCAGCGATTTTGCGCTCGCCATCAGCCGATCCGACCAGCTCTGGTTCGGATCCGGCTGGTTGACGGCTTCGACGATCGCGGTCGCAACGTCGGGAACCTGACGCACGAGCTCGGTGCGCGACGGAATGCCGGTCTCGGCAAAGCTACGCAGGTCGGCGACGGCGGGATCGTCGGGCGCGACGCCGGCGAAGGTCTCGAGTTCAGCGAGGAACGGGCCGCCGCGATCGATCGCCGCCTTGAGGGCGGCTGCCGCGATCGCCCGTGCGACGGCGACATCCTGGCGCGGTTCGTTCAGCTTCTTTTCGGCCTCCTCGAGGCGCTTGGCGATATCGGCGCCATTGCTCGTCTGCTGCTCGGAGGACTGGGCAAGTGTGGCGCGCAGCTGATCGACCTGGCCGCTGAGCTCGGCAATCTTCTGGTTGAGCGCCTCGACATTTGCCGAATCGGCCGGCGTCGCCGCTGCGGGGTTTTTCGCAGCCGCTTCCAGCGCCGCTAGGCGTGTCTCAAGCGCGCCGTCGCCCGTGCCTGCGGGATTGGCGGCCAGGTTGGCGACGGTCTGTTTCAGGCCGTCGATCTCACCGGAAAGATCGGCGATGTCAGGCGATGCCGTCTGCGGCGCCGAGGAGCCCGGAAGGTATCCGGCATATTGAATGGCGCCTGCGCCAAGCAGCGCCACGAGGCCGCCGAAGATGCCGGCAGCGATGAGAGCGGAGGTGCCGGCGCTCCGCGGCGCCTGCTGTTCTGGAGCGGGCGTGAAGGAAGGTTCCGGCGCTGCCGGCTCCTCTTCTCGCGCATCCGTCCCGGGCTGGCCTTCGAATTTCGGCTGTTCCTGTTCGGCGCGTTCATGCTCGGTCAGCGACGCGGCTTCGGTTTCGGGCGTCACGCCGGCCTCGGCGGGGCTGTTGTCGGTATCGCCGACATCATTTTCCACCGGCTTTTCGGTATCGGCTGCAGAGGCGAAATCCTGTGCTTCAAGGTCGATCGTGACCGGCTCGTCGGCGCTCTTCGAATGGCGTGGCGGGTTTCCCGATACCATGAGGTCCTCTTTATCCTGCATTGCAACGAAACTAGACAGTGATGCCAATTAAGGGAAGAGGTTAGATCAAATTTGGGCGGCTAGGGCATTCAAAGCAGCGACAAAAGGCTTATCTCATCCGGCATCGGCGAAATCGTCACGCTTCCCTTCAGGAAGGTCGGAATGGCCTGCGCCACTGCCTCGCTGAGGCAGAGGAGGCGGATTCCGCCCTGTTCCAACAGAGCTGATCGCAGCTCTGCCACCTGAAAGAAATCCTCGGCCGTCTGCCGGGAATAGAACAGAACGGCATCCGGGCGATGGCCCAAAAAAATCGCCTCGATGTCGGCCGGGCCGGGAGCGACCGGCTGCATGCGATAACATTCGGCGACGGAAAAGCGGATGCCGAGTTCACGCAGTCTGCCTTCGAAGGTTTCGGCGCGCGGCAGGCCGGCGAGATAGAGCAATGCCTCCGTTTTCTGCGCGGCGACGAGATCGGCGAGATCGCGGCCGTTGCCCGAAGAGGCGGTGACGGACCGGAAGCCAAGGCGCCGCGCCGCTTGCGCCGTCATCTCGCCGACCGCAAAAATCGGGCGATCTAGGTGCGGACCAAGTGTCTCGCCGAGAGCTGACAGGACCCTCATGGCTTCGGCGCTGGTCACCGCGATCGCGCAGCTGGTGGCGGCAAGCGCGCCGGCGGCTGCGGCACTGTCATGTTGTGGCCGACGCAGCGGCAGCAGCAGCGGCTCGTGGCCCATGTCGCGCAGACGTTGTGCGGTTGTCTCGGCCGAATGCGCGGGGCGGGTGACGAGCACGCGCATGGCCGCTTCAGTGCCAGTCGTCGAAGAAGGCGCTGCCGGCCCTTGCGCGCACGTCCTGGCCGGCGCGGGTGCCGAGGGCGGCGGCATCGCGGCGATGTCCGTCGGTCGTCACGGCATGCTGGCTGCGGCCGTCGGGTGTGATGATCAGGCCGGAGAAGCGGATGAGGTCGCCCTCGCAGACGGCATAGCCGCCGATCGGCGTGCGGCAGGAACCGTCGAGGGCGGCGAGGAAAGCACGTTCGCAGGAGACGGTGTCGAAGGTCGCGGCGTCGTTGACCGCCGCCAACAGGTCGTCGATCCCCGTATCGCCGACGCGGCTTTCGATGCAGATCGCTCCCTGGGCCGGCGCCGGCGGGAAGCTGTCGGGATCGAGGATATCGGTCAGCACCTCGACCTTGCCGAGACGTTTGAGGCCGGCAAGCGCCAGCAGCGTCGCATCCACCTGACCTTCTTCGAGCTTGCGCAGCCGGGTTTCGACCGAACCGCGGAAGGTTATGACGTTGATGTCGGGCCGCATGCGGCGGATCAGTGCCTGGCGGCGCAGTGACGAGGAGCCGACGGTGGCGCCATGCGGCAGGTCGATCAGCTTGGGCGCGGTGCGGCCGACGACGGCGTCGCGGATATCCTCGCGCGGCAGATAGGCGGAGAGATGAAGGCCGTCCGGCAGGTGCGTCGGCATGTCCTTGGTGGAGTGCACGGCGAAATCCAGCTCGCCCGAGACAAGCTTCTGTTCGAGCTCCTCGGTGAAGAGGCCTTTGCCGCCGATCTCGGCCAGCGACCGGTCGGTGATGCGGTCGCCCTTGGTCGACAGCACGACGATCTCGAACATCTCTTCAGGCAGGCCATGCGCCGCCATCAGCCTGTCGCGGGCTTCATGGGCCTGGGCAAGCGCCAGCGGGCTGCCCCGCGTGCCGATCCGGAAAGGTTTTATTTGCATCCGCTCTGTTCCGTTGTTACCGGAGTTCTCGTAACCGGGTTTCGGCCCCATCGCAATGAATGAACAGGCCTTATGGTTCCCTTTCTGCGCATCCTTGGCATCGAGACGAGCTGCGACGAGACCGCCGCGGCGGTCGTCGAGCGCGATGCGGAGGGGCATTCCAGAATACTCTCCGACGTGGTGCTTTCCCAGCTCGATGAGCACAGCGCCTATGGCGGCGTCGTGCCGGAGATCGCCGCGCGCGCCCATGTCGAGGCGCTGGACGAGCTGATCGAGGCGGCGCTGAAGCGCGCCAATGTGTCGCTGGCCGATGTCGACGCCATCGCCGCGACGTCGGGGCCGGGGCTGATCGGCGGGCTGCTGGTGGGATTGATGACCGGCAAGGCGATCGCCAAGGCCGCGGGCAAGCCGCTCTATGCGGTCAACCATCTCGAAGGCCATGCGCTGACGGCGCGGCTGACCGACGGGCTTTCCTTTCCCTATCTGATGCTGCTCGTCTCCGGCGGTCATACCCAGCTCATCCTGGTGCGCGGCGTCGGAGATTACGAGCGCTGGGGCACGACGATCGACGATGCGCTCGGCGAAGCCTTCGACAAGACGGCGAAACTGCTCGGCCTGCCCTATCCCGGCGGCCCGGCGGTGGAACGCATGGCGCGGCACGGCAATGCCGGCCGCTTCGATTTTCCGCGGCCGCTGGTCGGCGAGGCAAGGCTCGACTTCTCCTTCTCCGGCCTGAAGACGGCCGTGCGGCAGGCGGCGCAGGAGATCGCGCCGCTCAGCGATCAGGACGTGGCGGATATCTGCGCGTCGTTCCAGCGGGCGATTTCGCGCACGCTGAAGGACCGCATCGGCCGCGGTCTGCAGCGGTTCAAGACGGAGTTCCCGGCGACCGGAGAGACGCCGGCGCTGGTCGTTGCCGGCGGTGTCGCCGCCAATCTCGAGCTGCGGGCGACGCTGCAGGGGCTTTGCGACAAGAACCGCTTCCGCTTCATCGCGCCGCCGCTGAGCCTCTGCACCGACAATGCGGTGATGATCGCCTGGGCAGGCCTGGAGCGGATGGCCATAGGTATCGCGCCCGATCCGCTCGACGTGCAGCCGCGTTCGCGCTGGCCGCTCGATGCCAATGCCGAAAGGCTGATCGGCTTCGGAAAGAGAGGAGCCAAGGCATGAGCGAAAAAATCGCCGTCATCGGATCGGGCGCTTTCGGAACGGCGCTTGCCGCCGTCATCACCCTTGCCGGCCGCAGCGCGGTGATACTTGTCGGACGCAATCCGTCACTGATGGCCGATCTCAAGGCCGAGCGTCTGCATGATGCGGTGCTGCCCGGCATTGTCCTGCCGGAATCGCTCGAATTTTCCGCCGAGGCGGAGGCGATCGCCGGTGCCTCCATCGTGCTTTTTGCGATGCCGTCGCAGGCGCAGGCCGATGCGGCGCGGCAATATGGCCCCTATCTGTCGAAGGATGCCGTCGTCGTCACCTGCGCCAAGGGCATCGAGCGGGCGACGGGCAATCTGTTGACCGACATGCTGGAGCGGGAACTGCCGGACCATCCGGTGGCGGTGCTCTCCGGTCCCGGTTTTGCCGCCGATATCGCCAAAGGCCTGCCGACGGCGATGGCGATCGCGGCGGCGGATATGGAGACTGCCGAGCGGCTCGCCCAGGCGATATCAGGCCGGACCTTCCGGCTCTACGCCTCCAGCGACCGCATCGGCGTGCAGCTCGGCGGTGCGCTGAAGAATGTGCTGGCGATCGCCTGCGGCATCGTCGAGGGCCGCGGCATCGGCGAATCCGCCCGTGCGGCGTTGATTGCCCGTGGCCTCGCGGAAATGTCGCGCTTCGTCGTCGCCAAAGGCGGCCAGGCGGATACGGTGCGCGGGCTCTCCGGCCTCGGCGATCTGGTGCTGACGGCGACGAGCCATCAATCGCGCAATCTGCGCTTCGGCATCGCGCTCGGGCGCGGCGAAAAGGCCGACCCGCTGCAGGGCGCGCTGGTGGAAGGGGCGCTCGCCGCCTCGGTCGCCTCGCGGCTTGCCGCGGAGCTTTCGATCAGCATGCCGATCACCGACGCCGTTTCCGCCATCATCGACGGCAGGCTCGATATTTCGGACGCCATCGAGCAGTTGATGACGCGTCCCATCACCACCGAATAGGAGAACAGACATGCTTTTCGCCCTGCTCTGCAAGGACAAGCCGGGACATCTGAACGTCCGCATGGAGACGCGGCCGACGCATCTTGCTTATCTCGACAAGCTCAATGCCGAAGGCAAGCTCTCGATGGCCGGCCCCTTCCTCGACGACGAGGGCAAGGCCTGCGGCAGTCTGGTGCTCGTCAAGGCGGAGACGGCGCAGGAGGCAAAGGCGCTCGCCGATGCCGACCCCTACGCCCAGGCCGGGCTGTTCGAAAGCGTTGAGATCAAGCCCTTCAACTGGGTCTTCAACAAGCCGGAGGCTTAAAGCATGGCGCATTGGCTCTATAAGTCCGAACCTGCCTCCTGGTCCTGGGAGCAGCAGAAGGCCGCCGGCGATAAGGGCACGGAATGGACGGGCGTGCGCAATTATCTGGCGCGCAACAATATGCGGGCGATGCAGATCGGCGACAAGGGCTTCTTCTACCATTCCAATGACGGGCTGGAGATCGTCGGCATCGTCGAAGTCTGTGCCCTGTCGCATCCCGATTCTACCGCCAAGGGCGATCCGAAGTGGGATTGCGTCGACATCCGCGCCGTCATGGACATGCCGAAGCCGGTGACGCTGAAGGACGTCAAGGCGAGCGAGAAGCTTGCCAAGATGTCGCTCGTCACCTCCATGCGTCTTTCCGTGCAGCCGGTGACCGACGACGAATGGGCCGAGGTCTGCCGCATGGGCGGGCTCGACAATCCGCCGCGCTGACGACCTTTGAAAACCGATCCGGAAGCCTTCATCCGCGCCAATACCAGTCTGATGGCGCCGCCGCATGTGCCGGAGATTTCGCTCCATCTGGCAAGCGAGGCGCATGAGCTCTGGCTGAAGACGGAGGAGGAGCTGGAAGCCATCGGCCTGCCGCCGCCCTTCTGGGCTTTTGCCTGGGCGGGCGGGCAGGGATTGGCGCGCTACATCCTCGATCATCCTGATATGGTGCGCGGCAAGCGCGTGCTGGATTTTGCCAGCGGCTCCGGCCTCGTCGGCATTGCGGCTGTCATGGCCGGCGCCCGGGAGGTGATGGCAGCCGATATCGATCCCTGGGCGCAGACGGCGATCCGGCTGAATGCAGAGGCCAATCATGTCGCGCTCGGATTCACCGGCGCCGACCTCGTCGGTGCGAGCGTCGAGGCGGATATCGTGCTTGCCGGCGATGTATTTTACGACCGCGGCTTCGCCGACGCACTTATTCCCTGGTTCGCGAGGCTGGCTGGCGAGGGAAAACCGGTGATGGTCGGCGACCCCGGGCGCAGCTATCTGCCTCGGGACCGGCTGGAATTCTGCGCAGCCTATCAGGTGCCGGTGACGCGGGCGCTGGAGGACAGCGACATCAAGAAGACGACGGTGTGGCGCTTCGCGTCAGCTCTCAAGGCCGGATGACGCAGACATTGGCTTCGTATGAGCAGGGATCGTCCTGCACGGCGACGTCGATGATTTTCGCCTTCGGGGTCAGCGGCTCCAGCCGCACGTTCGGATAGAACCCGTAGCCGTCGCCGCCGACATAGGTTCCGCCATCGGCTTGATAGACGTAGGCGGAGCCGGAATAGGTGCCGCCGCTATCCCAGCCCGGCGCCTGCGGCGCGAGGATGACGAGGCTGTCGTGCACCGTGCGATGTGTCGCCGCTGACGAGAGCCGCGTCAGTATCGGCATCCTGATCCTGCCGGGCCGGCGGCCGTAAGCATGGTCGAAACGGATGCCGCGATCGCGCCAGTTCGCACGTTCATCGCGCCAGGTCGCACGTTCACCGAGAAACATTCCGCCATGGAACACGTGGCGGTGGCCGGCAAAGCGATAGTCATGGCGGCGCTCGCCTGCTGTGGCCGGGAATGCGGCAAGCGCGGCGAGCGCAAGCAGGATGACTGGGGACAGACTGCGGAACATGGCGCCGAACTCCCAAAATCCAATCGTTAACAAATCGTTAACGCCAGATTGCGCCAAAAGCCGCGGCTTGTCCAATCAAAGGGGAGGCGCGGCGTAAATATTGAGCGCGAAAGCCCAGTTTCGCTAGCCCGCAAACTTCCCGGTAACCCGAATCGATTAAATTAAAAGCAGACAGCGATTGTGCTTGTCGTCGGGCTTTCCGGTGAGTAAACGTCGCAATTGATGCAACGCACACAGAGAATTTTGTCATTCGTGTGGTTGACTGAGCATGCTCCGAAATCCGGGAGCGCAGAGAAGCCGCCGCGAGGTTCTGATGGCGAACGTGACAAATAACCGGCCCTTGTCGCCGCATTTGCAAGTCTACAAACTTATTCCCACCATGGTCATGTCCATCGTCCACCGCATTACCGGTGGGGCGCTCTATGTCGGCACGCTGCTCGTCGCCTGGTGGCTGATCGCGGCGGCAAGCGGCCAGAGTTCCTACGACTGGGCCAACTGGGTGCTCGGCAGCCTTCTCGGCAAGCTCGTGCTGCTCGGCTACACCTGGGCATTGCTGCACCACATGCTCGGCGGTTTCCGCCACCTCATGTGGGATCTCGGTTACGGCTTCGAGAAGGAAGTCTCGACCAAGCTTGCCATCGCCAACATCATCGGGTCGCTCTGTCTGACCGTGCTGGTCTGGGTGATCGGCTTCCTCATTCGCTTCTGAAGGTCCTCTCATGGATATGCGCACCCCCCTCGGCAAGGTTCGCGGGCTCGGCTCCGCCAAGGAAGGCACCAGCCATTTCTGGCGTCAGCGGCTGACCGCCGTCGCCAATATTCCGCTGATCCTGTTCTTCGTCATCTTCATGATCGCCTATGCCGGCGCCCCCTATGCGGATGTGGTTCGCGCCCTGTCGAACCCCTTCGTTGCCGTCGTCATGGGCTTGATGGTGATCTCGGGCGTCATCCATATGAAGCTCGGCATGCAGGTCATCATCGAAGATTACGTGCATGGCGAGTTCGGCAAGATCGCTCTGCTGATGCTGAACACGTTCTTTGCGATCGTGATTGCCGGCCTCTGTCTCTTCGCCATTCTGAAAATCGCATTCGTAGGATAAGCTCGATATGGCACCGACTTCACCCGCCCAGAACGGCAAGGCCTACAATTATGTCGACCACTCCTATGACGTGATCGTCGTCGGCGCCGGCGGCGCCGGCTTGCGCGCCACGCTCGGCATGGCCGAGCAGGGTTTCCGCACCGCCTGCATCACCAAGGTGTTCCCGACCCGCTCGCACACGGTTGCGGCACAGGGCGGTATCGCCGCCTCGCTGCGCAACATGACCCCCGACAGCTGGCAATGGCACCTCTACGACACCGTCAAGGGCTCCGACTGGCTCGGCGACGTCGACGCCATGCAGTATCTGACCATGGAAGCGCCGAAGGCGGTCTATGAGCTCGAACATTACGGCGTGCCGTTCTCGCGCAACGAGGAAGGCAAGATCTACCAGCGCCCGTTCGGCGGTCATATGCAGAATTACGGCGAAGGCCCGCCGGTGCAGCGCACCTGCGCCGTCGCCGACCGGACCGGCCACGCCATCCTGCACACGCTCTACGGCCAGTCGCTGCGCCACAATGCCGAATTCTTCATCGAGTATTTCGCGCTCGACCTGATCATGTCGGAAGACGGCAGCCGCTGCACCGGCGTCGTCGCCTGGTGCCTCGATGACGGCACGATCCATCGCTTCGCCGCCAAGATGGTGGTGCTGGCGACCGGCGGCTACGGCCGCGCCTATTTCTCGGCGACCTCTGCCCATACCTGCACCGGCGACGGCGGCGGTATGGTGGCGCGCGCCGGTCTGCCGCTGCAGGACATGGAATTCGTGCAGTTCCACCCGACCGGCATTTACGGTTCGGGCTGTCTGATCACCGAGGGCGCACGCGGCGAAGGCGGCTACCTCGTCAATTCCGAGGGCGAACGCTTCATGGAGCGTTACGCGCCGTCGGCCAAGGACCTTGCCTCGCGCGACGTGGTTTCACGCTGCATGACGCTCGAGATCCGCGAAGGCCGCGGCGTCGGCAAGAACAAGGATCACATCTTCCTGCACCTCGACCATCTCGATCCGGCCGTGCTGCACGAGCGGCTGCCGGGCATTTCCGAGAGCGCCAAGATCTTCGCCGGCGTCGACGTCACGCGCGAGCCGATCCCGGTCCTGCCGACCGTCCACTACAATATGGGCGGTATTCCGACGAATTATTGGGGCGAAGTGCTGAATGCCGACGGCGCCAATCCGGAGCGGATCATCCCCGGCCTGATGGCGGTGGGTGAGGCAGGCTGCGCCTCGGTGCACGGCGCCAACCGTCTCGGCTCCAACTCGCTGATCGACCTCGTGGTCTTCGGCCGCGCCGCTGCGATCCGCGCCGGCGAGGTCATCGACCGCGCAGCGCCGATCCCGCATCTCAATGTCGCCGCCTGCGATAAGATCATGGACCGCTTCGACGGTCTGCGCTACGCCGGCGGTGGCACGCCGACGGCTAACCTGCGCGAGAAGATGCAGCGCGCCATGCAGGAAGACGCCGCCGTCTTCCGCACCCAGGAATCGCTGGAATCCGGTTGCCGGCGCATCTCGGCGATCTGGCAGGAAATGCGCGACATCAAGGTCACCGACCGCTCGATGGTCTGGAACTCGGATCTGGTGGAGACGCTGGAGCTGCAGAACCTGATGGCCAACGCCATCACGACGATCTACGGCGCCGAGGCCCGCAAGGAGAGCCGCGGCTCGCATGCCCGCGAGGATTATACCGAGGGTGCATTCGCCGGCCGCGACGACGTCAACTGGCGCAAGCATACGCTTGCCTGGGTCACCGAGGCAGGCGACGTCAAGCTCGATTACCGCCCGGTTCACACCGACCTGATCGCGGAAGGCATCGATCCGCACAAGATCGAGCCGAAAGCCCGCGTCTACTGATTTCAAGAGGAACCTGGTATGGTTGAACTCGCTCTCCCCAAGAATTCTCAGATGCGCGAAGGCAAGGTCTGGCCGAAGCCGGCGGGTGCGACGAACACCCGCGAGTTCCGCGTCTACCGCTGGAGCCCGGATGACGGCCAGAACCCGTCGATCGACACCTTTTACATCGATGTCGACGATTGCGGCCCGATGGTGCTCGACGGCCTGCTCTACATCAAGAACAAGATCGACCCGACGCTGACGCTGCGTCGGTCCTGTCGCGAGGGCATCTGCGGCTCCTGCGCGATGAATATCGACGGCACGAACACGCTGGCCTGCACCAAGGGTCTCGACGATATCAAGGGCGCGGTGAAAATCTATCCGCTGCCGCATTTGCCGGTCGTCAAGGATCTGGTTCCGGATCTCACTAACTTCTACGCCCAGCATCGTTCGATCGAGCCCTGGCTGAAGACGGTGTCGCCGGCGCCGGCCAAGGAGTGGAAGCAGAGCCATGAGGACCGGCAGAAGCTCGACGGCCTCTATGAATGCATCCTTTGCGCCTGCTGCTCGACCTCCTGTCCGAGCTACTGGTGGAACGGCGACCGTTATCTCGGCCCGGCCGTCCTGCTGCAGGCCTATCGCTGGCTGATCGATTCCAGAGACGAGGCGACCGGCGAACGCCTCGACAATCTCGAGGATCCGTTCCGCCTTTATCGCTGCCACACGATCATGAATTGCGCGCAGACCTGCCCCAAGGGCCTCAATCCGGCCAAGGCAATCGCCGAAATCAAGAAGATGATGGTCGAGCGCCGGGTCTGATCGCCGTGCATGCCGATGGCGGAATAGACGGCTTCGATCCAGAAGCCGTCAGAGAGATCAGGTCACGGCTCGCCTCGGTCCGCGAGCAGGGCATCCGTATCGGTTTTGCGATCGAAAGCGGCAGCCGCGCCTGGGGGTTTCCATCTCCCGACAGCGATTATGACTGCCGTTTCGTCTATATCCGTCCCGTCGAACATCATCTCGCGCTTGCTTCGGTGCGCGATGTCATCGAGTTTCCGATCGTTGGCGATATCGATACCGGCGGCTGGGATCTGCGAAAGGCGCTGCTGCTTGCCCTCAAGGGAAACGCAGTGGTGGTCGAATGGCTGAAATCGCCGATCGCTTATGAAGAGGAAGCGGGTTTTCGCTCGCGTCTCGGTGCGCTGCTTGATCTCATCATGGTGCCGGAAAAGGTCGCTGCCCATTATGTCGGGCTCATGCGGCAGCATTTTCAGAGCCAGGGCGAGGGGGCGATTAAGCTGAAGAAGCTGCTTTACACCGTGCGCCCGGCCGTCGCGCTCGAATGGATGCGGCAGCGTTCGTTTCGCGCGCTGCCGCCGATGAATATGCTGGAGTGCCTCGAGGCGATCTCGATCGCTCCCGATGTTCGAACGGCGATACTTGATCTCGTGCATGTCAAGAAACAGACGCGCGAAATGGGGGAAGGTCAGCCGCCAGTGCTGGTGCGATCCTTTCTGGAGAGTTCGTTCGAGCGTTATTCGCAGATATTGCGGGAGTTCGACAAGGATCCGGACAGAGATCAGCGCGCGCAACACCTTGCTGACAAATTCTATGTGCAGGAAGTTTTGCAGCGGGACAGTTGAACTGTATCGTTTTTCGGTTAGTTGTTGTCACGGGCAATTTATGCCGCCCGACTTGATTAACCAAAGCGAATTACGATAATCGGATCTTGTCTCAAGCCCGTTTCTCTGCGGCGACAGCCGAATTTCAGGAGTATGATGATGCAGTTGCGATATGCGATGACAGGTCTGGTGGTGGCTCTCGCGCTAGCCGGTTGTCAGCGTACGGCATATGATTACAGCTCCAACTCTCCCAGCGCCGCGCCGGCGCCGCTGACGGCGCAGCCGGTTCCCTCCGTGCAGGGCGGACAGCTTCCGCCGCCGACCGGCAGCTCGCAGTTCCCGGCGGCGCCGGCGTCGACATCGCCGATGCCGGGTGCCCAGCCGGGCGCGGTCGCCGCGAGTGCGCTCGACGTCACGAAGGAATCGATGGTCGGAAACTGGCGCGTCAACGGCAGCTGCGACATGTTCCTGACGTTGACCAATCTCGGCAGCGGGTCGCGCGGCGGCACGCGCGGCTGCGTCGGCGAATTGACGGCGATGGGCTCCTGGGAAGTCGCAGGCAAGCAGGTGCTGCTCAAGGACCGTTCGGGCAACCAGATCGGGAGCGTCTACAAGACGGCCGACAACCGCTTCCAGGGCCAGACGAATACCGGTCAGCCGATCAGCCTCAGCCGGTAATTAACCGGCGCGGTAATCAAACCGGCGCGGTAAACGATCCGGCGGCGCCCCGCCGATGACCGACAGGCGGACATGCCCTTATGCAGCCAATGCCAGATTATGCGCTCAGCGTCTGCGAACAGCTTAAATCGCTGACGCTTTCGGGTGCTTTGCAGGTCGATTCCGCCCAGATGGATGTGGCCAAAAGCCTGGATCGGGTGCTCGCCGGGCTGAAGCAGCAGCGACCGGCGGCGAAATCGAGCGCGCTCGGCTGGCTGTTCGCCTCGAAGAAGAAAGCCGTCGGCGGCATCAAGGGGCTTTATATCCACGGCAGCGTCGGACGCGGCAAGACCATGCTGATGGACATGTTCTTCTCGATGGCGCCGTGCCGGAAGAAGCGGCGGGCGCATTTCCATGAATTCATGGCGGATGTGCACAATCGTATCGCCGCGCACCGGCTGAAGCTCAAGAATGGCGAGACGAAGCAGGCCGATCCGATACCGCCGGTGGCCGCAGCCCTTTACGAGGAAGCAGAACTGCTCTGCTTCGATGAATTCACGGTCACCGACATTGCCGACGCGATGATCCTGTCGCGGCTGTTTTCCGAACTCTTCGCGCGGGGATGCGTGCTGGTCGCGACGTCGAATGTCGAGCCGGACAATCTCTACAAGGACGGTCTCAACCGCGGCCTGTTCCTGCCCTTCGTCGCGTTGCTCAGGCAGCATGTCGATGTCGTCACCCTGGATTCGCCGACCGATTACCGGATGGAGAAGCTGAACAGCCAGCCGGTCTATCTGGTACCGATCAACGAACATAACGACATGGCGATGGAGGCGTCCTGGACGCAGGCGCTGCATGGGCGCAAGGCGCAGCCGCTCGATATTCCGATGAAGGGGCGCGCCATCCATGTGCCGCTCGCCGCCGACCGCATGGCGCGGTTCTCTTTCGCCGATCTTTGCGAGAAGCCGCTCGGTGCGGCCGACTTCCTGGCCATCGCCAAACGCTTCGATATCGTCTTCGTCGATCACGTTCCCCTGCTCGGACCAGAAAAACGGAACCAGATCAAGCGCTTCATCATTCTGGTCGATACGTTCTACGATCACGCCGTACGGCTTTATATATCGGCGGCGGCGATGCCGGAGGGCCTGCTCGTCGGCCGCCGGGGCACCGAAGGCTTCGAATTCGACCGCACGGCGTCGCGTCTCTTCGAAATGCGCAGCGCCGAATATCTTGCGCTGCACCATGACAAACGCGCCGCCGAGTAACAATCAAGTGACAAATATTCTTACGTTTACGTAAGAATTTTAGTATCTAAACGATTGAAAACGCTACATCAAAATTAATGGATTGCCATTTTTGGGCTTTGGGTCTATGCGATTGCGTCATTGAGCGGTGCCTCAGCGTCGTTCGACGAATTTGATCGCAAAGGAAACAGCGAAATGGCGCGTAACAAGATCGCACTCATTGGTTCTGGCATGATTGGTGGCACGCTGGCGCATCTCGCCGGCCTGAAGGAACTGGGCGATATCGTCCTCTTCGACATTGCCGACGGCATTCCCCAGGGCAAGGGCCTCGATATCGCACAGTCCTCCCCGGTCGAAGGCTTCGACGCCAATCTGACCGGCGCCAGCGACTATTCCGCCATCGAAGGCGCTGACGTCTGCATCGTCACTGCCGGCGTTCCGCGCAAGCCGGGCATGAGCCGCGACGATCTTCTCGGCATCAACCTCAAGGTCATGGAGCAGGTCGGCGCCGGCATCAAGAAGTATGCGCCGAATGCCTTCGTCATCTGCATCACCAACCCGCTCGACGCCATGGTCTGGGCGCTGCAGAAGTTTTCCGGCCTTCCGGCCAACAAGGTTGTCGGCATGGCCGGCGTTCTCGACTCTTCGCGTTTCCGCCTCTTCCTCGCCAAGGAATTCAACGTCTCCGTTCAGGACGTGACGGCCTTCGTTCTCGGCGGCCACGGCGACACGATGGTGCCGCTCGCCCGCTATTCGACGGTCGGCGGCATTCCGCTCACCGACCTCGTCACCATGGGCTGGGTCACCAAGGAGCGCCTGGAAGAGATCATCCAGCGCACCCGTGACGGCGGCGCCGAAATCGTCGGCCTGCTGAAGACCGGCTCGGCCTATTACGCGCCGGCCGCCTCGGCGATCGAGATGGCCGAATCCTACCTCAAGGACAAGAAGCGCGTTCTGCCCTGCGCTGCCCATCTCACCGGCCAGTACGGCGTCAAGGACATGTATGTCGGCGTTCCCACCGTCATCGGCGCCGGCGGCGTCGAGCGCGTCATCGAGATCGACCTCAACAAGACCGAGAAGGAAGCCTTCGACAAGTCCGTCGGCGCCGTCGCCGGTCTTTGCGAAGCCTGCATCAACATCGCGCCTGCCCTCAAGTAATCGGCGCTGAAGTCATCGAAACAGGGATAAACCCATGAACATTCATGAATATCAGGCCAAGGCTCTGCTGAAGGGCTATGGCGCACCGGTTGCTGAGGGTGTGGCTGTCCTCAAGGTCGAAGAGGCCGAGGCTGCCGCCAAGTCGCTTCCCGGCCCGCTCTATGTGGTCAAGAGCCAGATCCATGCCGGTGGCCGCGGCAAGGGCAAGTTCAAGGAACTGTCGCCGGAAGCCAAAGGCGGCGTGCGTCTCGCCAAGTCGATCGACGAAGTGGTTGCCCACGCCAAGGAAATGCTCGGCAATACGCTGGTGACGGCGCAGACCGGCGAAGCCGGCAAGCAGGTCAACCGTCTCTACATCGAAGACGGCGCCGACATCGCTCGCGAGCTTTATTGCTCGCTGCTGGTCGACCGCTCGGTTGGTCGCGTCGCCTTCGTCGTTTCCACCGAAGGCGGCATGGACATCGAAGCTGTCGCCCATGACACGCCCGAAAAGATTCAGACGATCGCCATCGATCCGGAAGCCGGCGTGACGGCTGCCGACGTCGCAGCGATCTCCAAGGCGCTGGCGCTCGAGGGTGCCGCTGCAGAAGACGCCAAGTCGCTCTTCCCGGCGCTCTACAAGGCCTTCAACGAGAAGGATATGGCGCTGCTCGAGGTCAATCCGCTGATCGTCATGAAGGATGGCCATCTGCGCGTTCTCGACGCCAAGATGTCGTTCGACGGCAATGCGCTCTTCCGCCACGACGACGTCAGGACGCTGCGCGACGAGACCGAAGAGGACGCCAAGGAAATCGAGGCCTCCAAGTGGGACCTCGCTTATGTCGCGCTCGACGGCAATATCGGCTGCATGGTCAACGGCGCAGGCCTTGCCATGGCGACGATGGACATCATCAAGCTCTACGGCAAGGAGCCGGCCAACTTCTGCGACGTCGGCGGCGGCGCCGGCAAGGAGAAGGTCGCTGCGGCCTTCAAGATCATCACTGCCGATCCCAAGGTCGAGGGCATTCTCGTCAACATCTTCGGCGGCATCATGAAGTGCGATGTCATCGCCGAGGGCGTTATTGCCGCGGTCAAGGAAGTCGGCCTCAAGGTTCCGCTCGTCGTGCGCCTTGAAGGCACCAATGTCGAGCTCGGCAAGAAGATCCTGAACGAGTCGGGTCTCGCGATCACGGCGGCTGACGACTTGGACGATGCGGCCAAGAAGATCGTCGCGGCGATCAACGGCTAATTTGAAGGATCGGAAAGAATGTCTATTCTCGTCAATAAAGACACCAAGATCCTCGTTCAGGGTCTGACCGGCAAGACCGGAACCTTCCACACCGAACAGGCGCTTGCCTATTACGGCACGCAGATGGTCGGCGGCATCCACCCGAAGAAGGGCGGCGAAACCTGGACCGGCGCAAAGGGCGAAAGCCTGCCGATTTTCGCAACCGTTGCCGAAGGCAAGGAAAAGACCGGCGCCGACGCGACCGTCATCTATGTTCCGCCGGCCGGTGCGGCCGACGCCATCATCGAGGCGATCGACGCCGAAATCCCGTTCATCACCTGCATCACCGAAGGCATTCCCGTCATGGACATGGTGCGAGTCAAGGCGCGCCTCGACCGCTCCAAGTCGCGCCTACTCGGCCCCAACTGCCCGGGCATCATGACGCCGGAAGAATGCAAGATCGGCATCATGCCGGGTTCGATCTTCCGCAAGGGTTCGGTCGGCATCGTCTCCCGTTCGGGCACGCTGACCTATGAAGCGGTGTTCCAGACCTCCAACGAAGGCCTCGGCCAGACGACGGCCGTCGGCATCGGCGGCGACCCGGTCAAGGGCACCGAGTTCATCGACGTGCTTGAGATGTTCCTCGCCGACGAAGCCACCCAGTCGATCATCATGATCGGTGAAATCGGCGGCTCGGCAGAAGAAGACGCTGCGCAGTTCCTCAAGGACGAAGCCAAGAAGGGCCGCAAGAAGCCGATGGCCGGCTTCATCGCCGGCCGCACGGCGCCGAAGGGCCGCACCATGGGCCATGCCGGCGCCGTGGTATCCGGCGGCAAGGGCGATGCGGAATCGAAGATCGCGGCGATGGAATCGGCAGGCATTCGCGTCTCGCCGTCTCCGGCCCGCCTCGGCAAGACCTTGGTGGAAGTCCTCAAGGGCTAAGCCAGCCATATAGACCGGGCGGAAGAACGGCATCTGCGTTTCCGCCCGGTATGACAAGCACGAGACCAGCAGATGCGCCGCGGACAGGCGGCAATCGGAATGCGGCAGCCGGTGACGAAGCCGGCAAATTCATCAAAGTCAGGAGGCGGACGGAAGCGTCCGCATATCACCATGGCACGGCAAGAAGCCAACGAGCAGTTTCAGATCACCTCGTTTCTGGATGGCGCCAACGCGGCCTATATCGAGCAGCTCTATGCGCGCTACGAAGAGGATCCGGCATCGGTCGACGACCAGTGGCGCGCCTTCTTCAAGGCGCTGGAAGAGGATCCTGCTGATGTGAAGAAGGCGGCCAAGGGAGCCTCCTGGCGCAAGAAGAACTGGCCGCTGCCGGCCGGCGGCGATCTGGTGTCGGCGCTCGACGGCAATTGGGGCATCGTCGAGAAGGCGATCGAAACCAAGGTGAAGGCGAAGGCCGAAGCCGCGGGCAAGCCCACTGATACCACCGACGTGCTGCAGGCGACCCGCGATTCGGTGCGCGCCATCATGATGATCCGCGCCTATCGCATGCGTGGCCATCTGCACGCCAAGCTCGATCCGCTCGGCATCGCCGCTGCCGTCGACGACTATCATGAGCTGTCGCCGGAAAATTACGGCTTCACGTCAGCGGATTACGATCGCAAGATCTTCATCGACAACGTGCTCGGCCTGGAATACGCGACCATCCGCGAGATGATCGAGATCCTCGAGCGCACCTACTGCTCGACGCTCGGCGTCGAATTCATGCACATCTCCAATCCGGAGGAGAAGGCCTGGATCCAGGAGCGCATCGAAGGGCCTGACAAGGGCGTGGCCTTCTCGGCCGAAGGCAAGAAGGCGATCCTTGCCAAGCTCATCGAAGCCGAAGGGTACGAGCAGTTCCTCGACGTCAAGTTCAAGGGCACCAAGCGCTTCGGTCTCGACGGCGGTGAATCGCTGATCCCCGCACTGGAACAGATCCTGAAGCGCGGCGGCCATCTCGGCCTCAAGGAAGCGGTGTTCGGCATGGCCCATCGCGGCCGTCTGAACGTGCTCTCCCAGGTGATGGGCAAGCCGCATCGCGCCATCTTCCACGAGTTCAAGGGCGGTTCCTATGCGCCCGACGAAGTCGAAGGTTCCGGCGACGTGAAGTACCATCTGGGCGCTTCCTCCGACCGCGAATTCGACGGCAACAAGGTGCACGTCTCGCTGACGGCAAATCCGTCGCATCTCGAAATCGTCGACCCTGTCGTCATGGGCAAGGCTCGTGCCAAGCAGGACATGAGCGCGACGGTATGGGAAGGCGACATCATTCCGCTGTCCGAACGCTCCAAGGTGCTGCCGCTGCTGATCCACGGCGACGCGGCCTTCGCCGGCCAGGGCGTCATTGCCGAAATACTCGGCCTGTCCGGTCTGCGCGGCCACCGTGTCGCCGGCACCATGCACGTCATCATCAACAACCAGATCGGCTTCACCACGAACCCGGCCTTTTCGCGCTCGTCGCCCTATCCGTCTGATGTCGCCAAGATGATCGAGGCGCCGATCCTGCACGTCAATGGCGACGATCCGGAAGCCGTGGTCTACGCCGCCAAGGTTGCGACCGAATTCCGCATGAAGTTCCACAAGCCGGTTGTGGTCGACATGTTCTGCTATCGCCGCTACGGCCATAACGAAGGCGATGAGCCGTCCTTCACCCAGCCGAAGATGTACAAGGTCATCCGCGCCCACAAGACGGTGCTGCAGCTTTATGCAGAGCGTCTCGTTCGCGAAGGCCTGCTCACGGATGGCGAAGTCGAAAAGATGAAGGCCGACTGGCGTGCGCATCTCGAGCAGGAGTTCGAGGCCGGCCAACACTACAAGCCGAACAAGGCCGACTGGCTGGACGGCGAGTGGTCGGGGCTGCGCACCGCCGACAATGCCGACGAGCAGCGCCGCGGCAAGACGGCGATGCCGATGAAGACGCTGAAGGAGATCGGCCGCAAGCTGTCGGAGATCCCGGCCGGCTTCAATGCGCACCGCACGATCCAGCGCTTCATGGAAAACCGGGCCAACATGATCGCCACCGGCGAGGGCATCGACTGGGCGATGGCCGAAGCGCTCTCCTTCGGCGCGCTCTGCCTCGAAGGCCACAAGATCCGCCTGTCCGGCCAGGATTGCGAGCGTGGCACCTTCTCGCAGCGCCACTCGGTTCTCTACGATCAGGAGACCGAGGAACGTTACATTCCGCTCGCCAATCTTTCGCCGACGCAGGCCCGCTACGAAGTCATCAACTCTATGCTGTCGGAAGAGGCCGTGCTCGGCTTCGAATACGGCTACTCGCTCGCTCGCCCGAATGCGTTGACGCTGTGGGAAGCGCAGTTCGGCGATTTCGCCAACGGCGCGCAGGTGGTCTTCGACCAGTTCATCTCGTCGGGCGAGCGCAAGTGGCTGCGCATGTCGGGCCTCGTCTGCCTGCTGCCGCACGGCTATGAAGGCCAGGGTCCGGAGCACTCCTCGGCTCGCCTGGAGCGCTTCCTGCAACTCTGCGCGGAAGACAATATGCAGGTCGCCAATGTCACGACGCCGGCGAACTACTTCCATATCCTGCGCCGGCAGGTGAAGCGCGACTTCCGCAAGCCGCTGATCCTGATGACGCCGAAGTCGCTGCTGCGCCACAAGCGGGCGGTTTCGACGCTCGCCGAACTGGCCGGCGAATCGGCTTTCCATCGCCTGCTCTGGGACGATGCGGAGGTGATCAAGGACGGCCCGATCAAGCTGCAGAAGGACAATAAGATCCGCCGCGTCGTCATGTGCTCCGGCAAGGTCTATTACGATCTTCTCGAAGAACGTGAAAAGCGCGGTATCGACGATATCTACCTGCTGCGCGTCGAACAGCTTTACCCGTTCCCGGCAAAGGCGCTCATCAACGAGCTGTCCCGCTTCCGCAACGCCGAAATGGTGTGGTGCCAGGAAGAACCGAAGAACATGGGCGCATGGTCGTTCATCGACCCCTTCCTCGAATGGGTGCTTGCCCATATCGATGCGAAGTACCAGCGCGTCCGCTATACCGGCCGTCCGGCCGCCGCCTCGCCGGCGACCGGCCTGATGTCGAAGCATCTGTCACAGCTCGCCGCATTCCTCGAGGATGCCTTGGGCGGTTAAATCAAGGGGGGCGCGATGGCTTACTTCTTTCTGAGACTGCTGCCGCCGCGCCCCACTTTCCCGCATGACGGGACGGCGGAGGAAATGGCGGCGATGAAGCGTCATGTCGAATACTGGCATCGTCAGGCCTTTGCGGGATCGGCAATCGTCGTCGGTCCCGTGTTCGAGGGCGAAGGCGCCTTCGGCATGGCGGTCGTCGAAGTCGAGGATCAGGCGGCGGCGCAGGCTCTTGCCGACGGCGACCCGATCATCGCTTCCGGTTTCGGTTTCCGTTTCGATATCCTGCCAATGCCCTCGATCATCTTGCGGCCGCCCGCCGTCTGAAACGCTTAAAACGAACACACACGAAATCAGGATCTGAACAATGGCCACAGAAATCCGCGTTCCAACTCTCGGTGAATCCGTCAGCGAGGCAACCGTCGGCACCTGGTTCAAGAAGGTCGGCGACGCCATCAAGGCCGACGAGCCGATTCTCGAGCTTGAAACCGACAAGGTGACCATCGAAGTTCCGGCACCGGTCTCCGGCACGCTTTCGGAAATCGTCGCTGCCGCCGGCGAAACCGTCGGCCTCGGCGCGCTGCTCGGCCAGATCGCCGAAGGTGCCGTCGCTGCCGCCGCGCCGGCTGCTGCTGCACCGGCCGCCGCTCCTGCCCAGCCAGCGCCGGCTGCTCCTGCTCAGCCGGCACCGGTTGCCGCTGCGGCTGCAGCGTCGTCGAGCGCTTCCGTCTCCAGCATGCCGCCGGCCCCGGCGGCTGCCAAGATGCTGGCCGAAAGCAATCTCTCCGCCGACCAGATCGACGGCAGCGGCAAGCGCGGCCAGGTGCTGAAGGGTGATGTCATTGCCGCCGTCGCCAAGGGCATTTCCGCTCCGGCAGCCCCGGCGGCAGCGCCCGCCGCAGCGCGCGGCCCGTCGACGGTCGAGGATGCATCGCGCGAAGAGCGCGTGAAGATGACGCGCCTGCGCCAGACGATCGCCAAGCGCCTCAAGGATGCGCAGAACACCGCCGCCATGCTGACCACCTATAACGAGGTGGACATGAAGGCGGTCATGGACCTGCGCAACAAGTACAAGGACATCTTCGAGAAGAAGCACGGCGTCAAGCTCGGCTTCATGGGCTTCTTCACCAAGGCGGTGACGCATGCCCTGAAGGAACTGCCGGCGGTCAATGCCGAGATCGACGGCACCGACGTCATCTACAAGAATTACTGCCATGTCGGCATGGCCGTCGGTACCGACAAGGGCCTCGTTGTTCCTGTCATCCGCGATGCCGACCAGATGTCGATCGCCGAAATCGAGAAGGACCTCGGCCGTCTTGCCAAGGCAGCCCGTGACGGCTCGCTCTCCATGGCCGACATGCAGGGCGGCACCTTCACCATCACCAATGGCGGCGTTTACGGCTCGCTGATGTCCTCGCCGATCCTCAACGCACCGCAGTCCGGCATTCTCGGCATGCACAAGATCCAGGAGCGGCCGGTTGCGATCGGCGGCCAGGTGGTCATCCGTCCGATGATGTATCTGGCGCTTTCCTACGATCACCGCATCGTCGACGGCAAGGAAGCGGTCACCTTCCTCGTGCGCGTCAAGGAAAGCCTGGAAGATCCGGAACGCCTGGTTCTCGATCTCTAAGGAGCTTTCCCATGCGGAACCGGATGATGCGAGCGGCGCGCCTTGTTCTTTGCGCTGCCGCCGCGCATGCCCCGGTTTCCGCATCGGCGGCCGGCTGGGACGTTAGCAAGGCCAGCAGCAATTTCGAGCTGGTGACGCTCGGTGACGCCGAGCTTTCCGGACGATCGATCGGCGTGATCCATATGGGCAATGTCGAGCTGACCTCGGGGCGCATCGTCGCCGCCGATCCGCTCGCCCAACCCGATCGGCCGGCACTCGCAAGAACGGTTGCACCGGGCGACTATCCGGTGACGCTCTACCAGGCTTTCGGGCGGATCGCCGCCGCCGGCATGCGGTTTGCCGAGGGTAAGCCGGATCATTGGGAACTCGCCGTCCTGCCCGGACAAGATCTGGCGACGCTGAAGGACGACGACGCCGACATCAATTATTACGATGACGTACTGGCTGCGGATCTCGATGCCAACAAGGGCCATTATGCATTGCACCGGCCGATGGCCGGCAAGAGGGGCAATGTCGCGGTGTTCTGGAGCGGCTGGGGCGATGGTTTCTATCCTGTCTTCTGGGGCCTCGACAAGGATGGCCGCCCGCTGGCGCTGTTGACGGATTTTGGTGTGATCGAGAATGCTGACGGACGGCGAGAGCCGAAGGTGCAATGAGCGGGACGATCGGGATCATGGCAGGACGGAAAGGCGTGGCTACGATTGCAGCCGCCGCATTTTTCGCTATTCCGGTTGCCGCGTTCGCTATTGATTGCAAACAGGAGCAGGCCGTCTACACCGACCGTGACGGCGCCTATGAACTGCGCTTCGCGCCGCTGAATTCTTCCTCGGCAGCCGCCAGCAACCAGTTCAAGGTGAGCGCGGTCAACATATCGGTCGTCATGGAAGGCTATGTCATGCCGTCGGAGGATCCGGTGCGCGCCATCGGCATCCTGATGTTCAACTGTCCCGAGGGCGATGTGACCGGCGCCGATCTCGACGCCTGCACGGTCTGGCAGGGCGCCGTCTACGGCATGGATGCCAAGGGCGAGATGGACAATCTGCAGCCGGAGGGCGCTGCGGCCGCCGAAAAGCTGGTGCTCCCCGGGCTTGGTCCCGCCATTCGCGAATCCAGCGCCTGGGGCGAGGGCAAGGCTTCGGTGGCGCCTTGGGATGTGCTGACATTCAAGGAGTGTGCGACATGAGCGATACACCTGTTGTTCTCGTCACCGGCGGAAGCCGGGGCATAGGCGCGGCCGTCTGCCGCCTTGCCGCACGCCAGGGCTGGCGTGTCGGGGTGAATTATGCCGCCAACCGCGAAGCGGCGGATGCCGTCGTTGCCGCGATCACCGAAAGTGGTGGCGAAGCCGTGGCGATCCCGGGTGATGTCGGCAATGCTGCCGATATCGCCGCGATGTTTTCGGCGCTTGATCGTCAGTTCGGACGGCTCGACGGACTGGTCAACAGTGCCGGCATCGTCGACTATCCGCAGCGGGTCGACGAGATGTCGGTCGAGCGGATCGAGCGCATGCTGCGCGTCAATGTGACCGGCTCGATCCTCTGCGCCGCCGAGGCCGTGCGCCGCATGTCGCGCCGATATGGTGGGCAGGGTGGGGCGATCGTCAACGTCTCGTCGATGGCGGCAGTCCTCGGTTCGGCGACGCAGTATGTCGATTACGCGGCCTCGAAAGCGGCGATCGACACCTTCACCATCGGGCTTGCGCGCGAGGTCGCCGCGGAAGGAATTCGCGTCAATGCCGTCAGGCCCGGCATCATCGAAACCGATCTCCATGCATCCGGTGGGTTGCCGGACCGGGCGCGCGAATTGGCGCCATCGGTCCCGATGCAGCGGGCCGGCATGCCGGAGGAGGTGGCGGATGCAATCCTCTATCTGCTGTCACCGTCGGCGTCCTATGTCACCGGCTCGATCCTCAATGTGAGCGGCGGCCGTTAGAAAGACAGGGCGAAATCAACATGACCTACATCTTCGAATTCCTCGGCCTGATGGCCGTCTCCCGCCTCGCGCTGTCGCGCGCCGCCGACTAATTGAAAAATCCAAAGGGAAAGAAGCAATGTCTTACGATGTGATCGTTATCGGAACCGGCCCGGGCGGCTATGTCTGCGCCGTCAAGGCAGCCCAACTCGGCCTCAAGGTCGCCGTCGTCGAAAAGCGCGCGACCTATGGCGGCACCTGCCTGAACGTCGGCTGCATCCCGTCGAAGGCTTTGCTGCATGCCTCCGAAATGTTCCATCAGGCCGGTCACGGCATGAGCGCGCTCGGCATCGACATTCCGGCGCCGACGCTCAACCTCGCCAATATGATGGCGCACAAGGATGCGACAGTGAAGTCGAATGTCGACGGCGTCGCCTTCCTCTTCAAGAAGAACAAGATCGATGCCTTCCAGGGCACCGGCAAGATCGTCTCGGCCGGCAAGGTTGCCGTCACCGCCGAGGACGGCCAGGTGCAGGAGATCGAAGGCAAGAACATCGTCATCGCCACCGGCTCCGATGTCGCCGGCATTCCCGGCGTGCAGGTCGAGATCGATGAGAAGACCATCATTTCCTCCACCGGCGGCATCGCGCTGGAAAAGGTGCCGGAAACGCTGATCGTCGTCGGCGGCGGCGTCATCGGCCTCGAGTTGGGCTCGGTCTGGTCGCGCCTTGGCGCCAAGGTCACGGTCGTCGAATATCTCGACACCATCCTCGGCGGCATGGACGGCGAGGTCTCCAAACAGTTCCAGCGCATGCTTGCCAAGCAGGGCATCGATTTCCATCTCGGCGCCAAGGTCACCGGCGTCGAAAAGGGCGATACGGGCGCCAAGGTCACCTTCGAGCCGGTCAAGGGCGGCGATAAGGTGACGCTCGACGCCGAGGTCGTTTTGATCGCGACCGGCCGCAAGCCTTATACGGCAGGTCTCGGCCTCGAAGAGGCCGGCGTTGCGCTCGACAATCGCGCCCGTGTCGAGATCGACGGTCGCTTCAAGACCAATGTCGCCGGCATCTATGCGATCGGCGATGTGGTCAAGGGTCCGATGCTGGCGCACAAGGCGGAAGACGAGGGCGTGGCGCTTGCCGAAATCCTCGCCGGGCAGCATGGCCATGTGAACTACGATGTCATTCCGAGCGTCGTCTACACGCAGCCCGAGATCGCCTCGGTCGGCAAGACCGAGGAAGAGCTGAAGGCGGCGGGTATCGCCTACAAGGTCGGCAAGTTCCCGTTCACGGCGAACGGCCGCGCCCGCGCGATGCTGGCGACCGACGGCTTCGTCAAGATCCTCGCCGACAAGGACACCGACCGGGTGCTTGGCGGCCATATCGTCGGCTTCGGCGCCGGCGAGATGATCCACGAGATTGCCGTGCTGATGGAGTTCGGCGGTTCGTCGGAAGACCTCGGCCGCAGCTGCCACGCCCATCCGACGATGTCGGAAGCGGTCAAAGAAGCTGCGCTCGCGACCTTCTTCAAGCCGATCCACATGTAATCTTATATTCGTAACGAGGCGTTCAGCCGCTTGCCGCGAGGCAGGCGGCTGTTTTGATTGTGGCGGATCGCTAAATTTAGGCGCGCTTGCCCATCAGTTCTATTGGGAAATTATTGTGCTGCGACCGATGACACTCGGCTGAGCGCCTGCCCCCTCAGTTCACCGCGGTGACGGTGAAGCCCTGCTTGCGCAACAATTCGACCAAACCCTCGCCGCCCGGCAGGTGCGCTGCTCCCACCGCGATCATTGTGCGCCCGTTGTCGAGATAAGGCTTTGCCCGTTCCGCCATGACCTTGTTTCGATCGGTTATCAACCGGCTCTCGAGTGCTTTTGCGGCAGCCTGATCTGTCGAAACGAACTCGATCAGCGAGAAGATCATTCCGACTTTGCCTTGGTCGTATAGGTCGATCATCGTCTCGGTTATGTCATCCATACCATTGGGAAGTGCCAGCAACTCCCGCAGATTTTGAAGCATGAAATTGTCCGGGACATCTGACATGGCTTCAAATTGCTCGGCCGGCGTTTCCAGGCCGACCAGACGGATACCATCATTGAGCGCGTCGAGGGCAAGAGCCTCGTCCAGGACCTTAAAGCCCTTTGCGCTGCGCCTGATATCGCAACCTCGTGTCTGCAGACCCATATAGATGAACCATGGCCGCATCTTCGCCATCAGGTTCATATTGATCCCCCTTTTCTTCAAGCCGGCAGCGACGTCACTGGTTGCATCAGGGGGCAGGATATGATCGAGCGTTTGGTCGCCCTGAAGCGTCGTCAGTTCGGGATGCTTCAAAATTTCGATCGCAAGTTTTTCTGGCTCTGCGACTTCCGCCAGCTCGACGGTCAGAGTGTCGACGGCACCATAGGCCTGGTAAAATCCTACCGGCATATCCAACACACGGGGATCGCTCACATGCATCGTGCCGAGCAGCCAGGAAGGCTCGACACCTGATTTTTCGATTTTCCAGAAAATCGCGTTGCCGTTCGGTATCGTCTCGGCTCTCTCAATGGCTTTTTCGAAACGAACCGGATCTTCCCTTTTCAATTGGGCGAAAAGGTTCTTGCCCGAGCAGGCCAGCTCGTCATCCGCCAGGGCATGCGAAAAGGAAAATATCGTCAGCACCGCCGCCATGATGAGCAGCGGGCCGTTCGCGAACGCTCTCGAGGTGAAAAGCATATTGTGCCTGGGCATTGAAAACTCTTCTTCTTGGGAGAAAAGGCTGCAAATGCCGCCATGTGACGTATGCAAACTGAGGTTGTCAATCTCGACGAGCTGCCATTGCGGCTGACTATTCGGGCAACATGCTTCAGTTCACCGCAGTCACCGTAAAACCCTGCCTGCGCAGCAGTTCGATGACGCCGCTCTGGCCGGGCAGGTGCAGGGCGCCGACGGCCATGAAGACGTTGCCGCCGTCGAGAATGGGAGCGGCGCGCTCGGCCATCACCTTGTTGCGATCGAGGATGACGCGCTGTTCGAAGGCGGCGTAATCGCCGGCCTCGTCTGCATTCGCCTGCGTCACTGTCTTCAGCATCGGCATTGTCATGCCGATATCGCCGGAGAGGTAGAGATCGGTCATCGTTTCGACGACGTCGCTCATCTTGTCGCCGAGTTCCAGCGTCTCGATCAGCGACTTCATATGGAATTCGACCGGCAGGTCGGCCATGGCCTGGATCTGTTCGGCAAGGGTCTCCAGCCCCTTGACCTGCTTGCCCTGAGCAACGGCGTCGGTGGCGATCTTCTGGTCGAGGAACTGCACGCCCCTGGCCTTGCGGGCGAGTTCGCAGGCCGGAAGCGCGACGGCGCTCGAGATCATCCATGGCCGCATGCGGGAGACGGCGCTGAGGGGGATGCCGCGCTTCTTCAGGCCGGCTTCCAGCCGCTTGTAGTCCTCGGCAGACAGCAGCTTGTCGATCGTCGTGCCGTCGGTGAACATCGTCAGCTCCGGCCGCGCAAGCAGGGCGGCGGTCGCCTTGCGTTGATCGAGGATCTCGTCGGATTCGATGATGATCGTATCGGCGGCGTCGTGGGCTGTCTTGGCGCGCGGCGGCAGAGCCAGCACGCGCGGATCGGTGACATGCATGCTGCCAAGCAGCCATGACGGCGCAAGCCCTGCTTTTTCGATCTTCCAGAAGATGCCCTTGCCGTTCGGCACGGCCTCGGCTTCCTTGACCGCCTCGGCGTAGCGGGCGGGGTCGCTCTGCTGCAGATCGATCATCAGATTGCGGCCGGTGCAGGCACCGTCTTCGGCCGACGCCGGCCGTGCCGCCAGGAAGGCGACGAACAGCGCCGCAAGAAGCAGCATGTGGAAGGCTGCAATCAACCAGAGCAGCAGGTTGCCGGATGCTGCGAGGAAAGAGGTCCGGCGGCCGATTGATGTCGTCATGATGATGTTCCGGTCACATGCCTTATGCTTCATGCTCTACGCTCGGCTTGCGCATAATCCTTTAAGAGAATGCGTTAACGAAAACTTAGCGCATCGCATTACGTCGGATTCATGGGCGCTGAGCTTGCCGATAGGCGGCGTGCCGCTGTCACAACCATGCATCAAGCGCGCGGATGGGCTCGATCATACACCTCCAGCAGCCGCGATGCATCGACGCCGGTATAGACCTGCGTCGTCGAGAGGCTGGCATGGCCGAGCAGTTCCTGGATGGTGCGCAGATCGCCGCCGCCGGCAAGCAGGTGGGTGGCGAAGGAGTGGCGAAGCGCATGCGGTGTTGCCGTCTCCGGCAGGCCGAAGGCGCTGCGCAGCTTCTGCATGGCGCGCTGGATGATCGCCGCCTGCAGCTTGCCGCCGCGGGCGCCGCGAAACAGCGGCGCGTCGCTTTCGAGATGATAGGGGCAGAGCGCGCGATATCTCTCGACCGCGTCGAATACCACGGGCAGCAGCGGAACCAGTCGCGTCTTGTTGCCCTTGCCGGTGATGCGGAGCGTCGCCGCCCCCGTCGGCAGGTCGGCAGGAACGAGATCCAGCGCCTCGGAGATGCGCAGGCCGCAGCCGTAAAGCAGCGTCATGACCGCCGCATCGCGCGCGGCGATCCAAGGCTCGTCATGCAGCTGGGCTTCGTTGCTGACGACGGTGATCGCCTGCGTGTCCGACAGCGGCTTGGGAAGCGACTTCGGCTGTTTCGGCGAGCGGATCGCGGCAGCACCGGCGGCATTGACCAGGCCCTTCTTTTCGAGATGGCGCAACAGTGAGCGAAGGCCGGCCAGGTTGCGCCCGAGCGAACGGGCGCCGGAGCCCTGCTTGCGCCGCGCGGCAAGGAAGGCGCGAAAGTCGGCGGGGCGCAATTCCCGGATGTCGCTCAGCGTCACCGGGCCGGCGAGATGGCCGGTCAGGAAGGTCAGAAACTGGCGGGTGTCGCGCTCATAAGCATCGAGCGTATGCTCGGAAAGACGGCGTTCACGAGCGAGGTTTTCCAGCCACGCGGCGCGTTCCGCCATCAGGCGCGGGTCGGCGATAACAAGCAGTTCATTCACGTCGCTGGCCTTGAATTTGCCTTTAAGTCCGCCAATTTGAAGCAGGAACGGTTATGGAATTGCTAATGCCGGCCAAACCTTGTCATCCCTAGATCATATTCTACTGCGATAGCTTTATACCCCATAGACAGGATCTTTCATGGCACGGCGCGATTCCATGACGGCTTTCGGACAACTCGCGGAAGCGATCGCTCTTGTTTCACAGGGAAAGCCCGGTCATATCGTCGACACGCTGATTGCCGAACGCGGCCAGAGGATCGTCAAAAATCCGCTCTGGCCCGTCATGCGGCCGTTCCTCTACACGCTTCTGCGCTACAACAAGGCGATCGAATTCGCCAACGCGGTTGCCAAGATGACGGGCTTCCAGTCGTTCGAATATCTGAGCGGCGTGCTGAAGCTCGACATCGGCATCGCCAACGGCGAGCGCATCCCCGATACAGGCGGCTTCATCCTCGTCAGCAACCATCCGACCGGCATTGCCGACGGTGTCGCCGTATTCGACCTCCTGAAAACGCGCCGGCCCGACATGATGTTCTTTGCCAATCGCGATGCGATCCGCGTCAATCCGCGTTTTGCCGAGATGGTCATCCCGGTCGAGTGGCGGGAGGAGCATAAGAGCAAGCTCAAGGCGCGTGAGACGCTGCAATTGACCAACCACGCGGTGAGGGAAGGCAAGGCGACGGTGCTCTTTCCATCAGGCCGTATCGCCTATTGGGCGAACGGCCGGCTGAACGAGCGCCCATGGAAGACGTCGGCGGTCGGGCTGGCGCGCAAATACAATCTGCCGATCCTTCCCGTCCACATGACGGCGCGCAATTCCGGCCTGTTCTACTGGCTGGCGAAATGGTCGACGGAACTGCGCGACATGACGGTCTTTCATGAACTGCTGAACAAGCGCGGCGACCGTTTCGATTTCGTGATCGGCAATCTCATTCCGGCCGAACAGCTGGACGGCGACCTTAACGAGGTGACGAAGGCGCTGGAGAAACATACGGTGCACGACATGGCTGGCGATGGCGACGCAACCTTCGTGCCGGTCGGCCTCCAGGCCGCGCCGATGCCTCGCGAGCTTGCCGTTTCGGCAATCTAGATAGATCGTCGTGCCATGACGATCGATATCCGCATGATCCGCGATCGATTGCCGCAGGAGATCGCAGATCTCGAAAACGAGGCCCGCCGGGAGGGCCATCTCCATATCACTCGCCTCATCGGCGATTGGTCGGTCGGTGTCGTCAGGTTCGAGGGTGACGGCGAAAGGTTGCTGGGCGCCTATGTTGCGGAGGGGCTTGCGGGCATCGGGGGCATGACCATCGAGCCCACCCTGTCAGGGGCGTTGCGGATGCGGCGATTCTATATTCGTCCCGCAATGCGCCGGCGCGGCATCGGCCGGATGCTCGCCCTTTCTCTGCTCGATCATGCGCGGCCCTGCTGCAGCACCGTCACCGTTCATGCGGGAAATGATGCTGCGGCAGAATTCTGGGAGTCGCTCGGGTTTCAGCCGCGCGAGCGGGACCGTTATAGCCATGTTCTCGAGCTCGATGGGTCAGGCTGCCCTGACGGCGAATCGTCGTTGTTTCGCCGTCCATAGCCGCCGGCAATCATATCTGCTGCCGTCGATCCTGTCGCCCTCAAGCCCCATCCTCAGGCGCCGATCTCCTTGAGACGAATGGCCTGGCGGGCCAGCAGCCGCTCGACATCGGCAATATCGAGTGCCGAAAGCCTGGCGCCCGGTTTGCGCAGGATGGCGGACTTGATGACGCCGCGCTTGGCAAGCACATATTTGCGGCAGGCAAGGCCGATGCCCTGCTGCTGTTCGTAGCGGGCAAGCGGCAGATAGGCATCGAAGATCGCATGGGCGCGATCGGGATTGCCGGCCGCATAGGCTTCGACGACGCCGACCATCATCTCGGGATAACAGAAGCCAGTCATGGCGCCATCGGCGCCCCGGCCCATCTCTTCGGGCAGGAAGAGCCCGCCATTGCCGCAAAGAATGGAGATGCGCCGCATGGCACCCTTGTCGCTGGCGGCGCGGAGCGCTGATATCTTGGCAAGGCCCGGCCAGTCCTCATGCTTGAGCATGACGCAATTCGGCACGTCGTTGACGATGCGCTCGATAACCTTGGGCGCGATCGTCACATTGGTGGTGAGCGGATAATCCTGCAGCACGAAGGGCGTATCGCCCAGGGTCTCGCCGACCGACTGGTAGAAGGCGAAGGCCTGGTCGTCGGTCTTGACGGTCCAGGGCGGCGCGACCATGACGCCGGCCGCACCTTCGCCCATGACGGCTTCGGCGAGTTCGCGCATCGGCGCAAGTCCGGGCGCCGAGACGCCGACGACGACGGGAAGGCGCCCGTTGAGGCGCTTCAGCACCCGTTCGACCACGATCCGCGATTCCTCGGCGGTCAGCTTCGGGGCCTCGCCGAGCTGGCCGAGCACCGTCAGTCCGGTGACGCCGGCGCCCTCATAGAAGTCGATCATGCTGTCGATGCTGTCGAGATCGACCGCGCCGTCGTCGGTGAACGGGGTTACGGCGATCACATAGACGCCCCTGGCATTCTCGGTCAGTCTGGCCATTGGTGTTCTCCCATTCAGTGGCCGAAGAGCGGGCTCCGGCATTTCGAACAATCTTGCCGGCAATCTATGCGGCCAATCGCTCGCCCCGCAACTTTTTCGTATGAGCACGGGCGATCTCGCCAAAAACGGGTCGTGGTTCAGATTCCCCGCGCGATGCACTCCCGTCTTTGCGGTTCCAATTGCATCGATTTGCGGGCATGGTCTCGCCCGATGAGCACAGATTCGTCCGATCTCTTTGGCGCGCTGTTCGAAGCACCGCCCCTGAACCGAACGGTTCCGGTGCTGGTGCCGATGCCGGCGCCGAAACCCTATTCCTACTCGGTGCCGGAGGGCATGGCGGTCGAGCCCGGCTCGGTCGTGCAGGTGCCGCTTGGGCCGCGACAGGTGATCGGCGTCGTCTGGGACGGCGGCGAGGATGGCGTCGATCCGAAGAAGCTCCGTCCGATCAGCCATGTCTTCGACTGCCCGCCGCTTTCCAGGGAGATGCGGGATTTCATCGACTGGGTGGCGGCCTATACACTCTCGCCACCCGGCCTCGTCGCGCGCATGGCGCTGAGGGCGCCGAACGCCTTCGAGCCCGAGCCGATGGTCGAGGGGCTGAAGTTCGTCGGCGGCGAGCCGGAGCGGCTGACGCCGGCGCGCGTCCGGGTGCTCGAGACCGCTTCGGACGGCTTGTCCTGGACGCGCAGCGGCCTGGCGCATGCGGCGGGTGTTTCGACCAGCGTCGTCGACGGGCTGATCACGCTCGGCATCTTCGAAACGATCTTCCTGCCGCCGCCGCCGGTCGTGGCGATGCCGGATCCCGAATTTGCCGCCGCGCGCCTCGAAGGGCCGCAGAAAGAGGCGGCCGCGGAGATCGTCTCCGACGTTCGCAAGGGCGAATTTACCGTATCGCTGATCGACGGCGTCACCGGTTCCGGCAAGACCGAGGTCTATTTCGAGGCGATCGCCGAGACGCTGAAACGTGGCAGGCAGGTGCTGATCCTGCTGCCGGAGATCGCGCTGACGGCCAGTTTCATGGAGCGTTTTCAGGATCGCTTCGGGGCAAAGCCCGCCGAATGGCATTCCGACCTCGCCCCGCGCATGCGCGAAAAAGTCTGGCGCCAGGCGGTGACCGGCGAAGTCCGTGTCGTGGCGGGCGCCCGCTCGGCGCTCTTCCTGCCTTTCGAGGATCTCGGCCTCATCATCGTCGACGAGGAGCACGATCCCGCCTACAAACAGGAGGATCGGGTCTTCTACAATGCCCGCGACATGGCCGTGGTGCGCGGCCGTATCGGCGATTTCCCGGTTGTCCTGGTGTCGGCGACGCCATCGGTCGAAAGCCAGGTCAACGGCCAGAACGGGCGCTACAGCACCGTGCATCTGCCGACGCGCTTCGGCGATGCGGCGCTGCCCGACCTGCATCTCATCGATATGCGCAGGCACGCGCCGGAGCGGGGCGGCTTCCTGTCGCCGGTGCTGATCCGGGCGATCGGCAAGACGGTGGAGCGGCGCGAACAGGCGCTGCTCTTTCTCAACCGGCGCGGTTATGCGCCGCTGACGCTCTGCCGGGTCTGCGGCCACCGCTTCCAATGCCCGCAATGTTCGAGCTGGCTGGTCGAGCATCGTTTCCGCAAGCAGTTGCAGTGCCATCAATGCGGCCATGCCGAGCGCACGCCGGAAGCATGCCCGGAATGCGGCACGCTCGACCATCTGGTTGCCTGCGGGCCTGGCGTCGAGCGCATCGCCGAAGAGGTGGAGCGGCATTTCCCCGAGGCGCGGACGATCGTTCTTTCCTCGGATATCATGGGTGGGGTGAAGCGGCTGCGGCTGGAGCTCGATGCCATCGCCAAGGGCGAGGCCGATATCGTGATCGGCACCCAGCTCGTCGCCAAGGGCCACAATTTTCCGCTGATGACGCTGGTCGGCATCATCGACGCCGATCTTGGCCTCGCCAATGGCGATCCGCGCGCGGCCGAGCGCACCTTCCAGCTTCTGTCGCAGGTGACCGGCCGGGCCGGGCGCACCGGGCTCAAGAGCCATGGGCTGCTGCAGACCTACCAGCCGCAGCATCCCGTGATGCAAGCGATCGTATCCGGCGATTCCGATGCTTTTTACGAGCGCGAGATCACCGAGCGCGAACGCGCCGCCCTGCCGCCCTTCGGCCGGCTGGCCTCGATCATCGTCTCGGCCGAAACCCGCCACGACGCCGAAAACCATGCACGCGGCATGCGCAACGCCGCACCCCAGGTGTCCGGAATCTCGGTGCTCGGCCCGGCGGAGGCGCCGCTGGCGCTGGTGCGCGGCCGCCATCGCTTCCGGCTTCTGGTGCACGGTCGGCGCAACTCCGACATGCAGGGCTTCCTGCGGGCGATGCTGTCGCAATCGCCGAAGGAGCGCGGATCGGTGCAGGTGCAGCTCGATATCGATCCGCAGAGCTTTCTGTAGATCGTTCCGCACGCCGCGTTTCCGGATCCGGCCGATCATGGCATAAACACAGAATCAGCGGGTGATTTGGGGTCGAGGCATGGAATTTGAGTTTCCGACGGAATTTGGCGAGCAGCTTGCCTTCGGCGCAGCCGCCTTCACGGCCTTTGCCGGCTTCGTCATCATGTTTGCGCCCGGCCTTGCGATGAGGGTCTTCGGTCTGGCGCCGCGCGGCGAGCGGCCTGAAGGTTTCAGCGAGGTCCGATCGATGGGCGGCTTCTATCTCGGTCTTGGCCTCGCTGCTATCATGCTGGCTCAGCCGATGATTTATACCGCCTTCGGCGCAGCGTTCGCCATGGCCGCGTTTGCCCGCATCGTCTCCATCCTGTCAGATAAGGGGAGTACTTACCTCAACTATTTACTTCTGGTTGTGCAGGCGATTATCGCGGCATTGCCGCTGCTGTATGTTTTCGGCTTCTTCCAGGCATAATTTTCGCCGCCGGCGGCGGCTTGCGCGGCCCGCTTTCAGGCCATTGCGCAATTTTGCGAACAGAAATTCATGTGAAAGGCGTATTCGGGCATTACGCGTGTTGCGAGTCCGAACATCCTATGTTAGACGGACCCCGAATTTCGGAAGAAGCAAGAGGCTTCTCTTGTGATTTCTGGGGGAAATCAAAACGAATTCAAGATCATAGGTTCGGCGCCCGCCGAGAGCCGGATTTTGGATTGAAATCAGGGAAATTTGTGCCAGTGGCAGACACGTCCCAGCTTACTTCTGGTGTTGCCGAGCGCTATGCCTCGTCGCTTTTCGAGCTGGCGCTCGAACAGGGCGCCGTCGACAGCGTCACCGCCGATCTCGACCGTTTCCAGGCGATGCTGGATGAGAGCGCCGAACTGAAGCGCTTCGTCGCAAGCCCGGTTTTTTCCGCTGAAGACCAGCTGAAGGCGATTGTCGCCATCAGCGAGAGAGCTGGCATCAGCGGCTTCTTCGCCAATTTTCTGAAGGTCGTGGCGCGCAATCGCCGCCTGTTTGCCCTGCCGGGCATGATCAGGGCCTTCCGCCTCATCGCCGCGAATCATCGCGGTGAAATCTCCGCCGAGGTCACCTCGGCGCATGCGCTCTCCCAGGCGCAGGAAACCGAATTGAAGGCGGCACTCAAGAGCGTCACCGGCAAAGACGTGACGATTTCAGTCACGGTTGATCCGTCAATTCTTGGTGGTCTGATCGTGAAGGTCGGGTCCCGTCAGATTGATACGTCTCTTCGTACCAAACTCTCTACCCTTAAGCTCGCATTGAAAGAGGTTGGCTGATGGATATCCGCGCCGCGGAAATTTCCGCAATTCTCAAAGACCAGATCAAAAATTTCGGCAAAGAGGCAGAAGTCTCGGAAGTCGGCCAGGTTCTCTCCGTCGGTGACGGTATCGCTCGCGTTTACGGTCTGGACAATGTCCAGGCTGGTGAAATGGTCGAGTTCCCCGGCGGCATCCGCGGCATGGCCCTGAACCTTGAATCCGACAACGTCGGTGTCGTTATTTTCGGCTCCGACCGCGACATCAAGGAAGGCGACACCGTCAAGCGGACCGGCGCCATCGTCGACGTTCCGGTCGGTCCGGAACTGCTCGGCCGCGTCGTCGACGCGCTCGGCAATCCGATCGACGGCAAGGGCCCGATCAATGCGACCCGCCGTTCGCGCGTCGACGTCAAGGCGCCCGGCATCATTCCGCGCAAATCGGTTCATGAGCCGATGTCGACCGGCCTCAAGGCCATCGACGCGCTGATCCCGGTCGGCCGCGGCCAGCGCGAGCTCGTCATCGGCGACCGCCAGACCGGCAAGACCGCCATCCTGCTCGATGCCTTCCTCAACCAGAAGGCCATTCACGAGAGCGGTCCGGAAGGTGAGAAGCTTTACTGCGTCTACGTCGCCGTCGGCCAGAAGCGCTCGACCGTTGCCCAGTTCGTCAAGGTTCTCGAAGAGCGCGGCGCACTGAAGTACTCGATCATCGTTGCCGCCACGGCTTCCGACCCGGCGCCGATGCAGTTCCTGGCTCCGTTTGCCGGCTGCGCCATGGGCGAATATTTCCGCGACAACGGCATGCATGCGCTGATCGGCTATGACGACCTGTCCAAGCAGGCCGTGTCCTACCGCCAGATGTCGCTGCTGCTGCGCCGCCCGCCGGGCCGCGAAGCTTATCCGGGCGACGTTTTCTACCTGCATTCGCGCCTGCTCGAGCGTGCTGCGAAGATGAACGACGACAAGGGCGCCGGCTCGCTGACGGCTCTGCCGGTCATCGAAACGCAGGGCAACGACGTGTCGGCCTTCATTCCGACCAACGTGATCTCGATCACCGACGGTCAGATCTTCCTTGAAACCGACCTGTTCTATCAGGGCATCCGCCCGGCCGTGAACGTTGGTCTCTCGGTTTCCCGCGTCGGTTCGTCGGCGCAGATCAAGGCGATGAAGCAGGTTGCCGGCTCGATCAAGGGCGAACTCGCCCAGTATCGCGAAATGGCCGCCTTCGCCCAGTTCGGTTCGGACCTCGACGCTGCGACGCAGCGCCTCTTGAACCGCGGCGCACGCCTGACCGAACTCCTGAAGCAGCCGCAGTTCTCGCCGCTGAAGACGGAAGAGCAGGTCGCGGTGATCTTCGCCGGCGTCAACGGCTATCTCGACAAGCTGCCGGTCGCTTCGGTCGGCAAGTTCGAGCAGGGCTTCCTCTCCTATCTGCGTTCGGAAGGCTCCGCCATCCTCGACGCGATCCGCACGGAAAAGGCAATCAGCGACGATACCAAGGGCAAGCTCACCGCTGCTCTCGATAGCTTCGCAAAGTCTTTCTCGTAATCAGGCCCTAAGTTAGGACGGATCACGGATGCCTTCACTTAAGGATCTGAAAAACCGGATCGCCTCCGTCAAGGCGACGCAGAAGATCACCAAGGCGATGAAAATGGTCGCCGCGGCGAAGCTTCGGCGTGCGCAGGAGGCGGCCGAGGCCGCCCGGCCCTATTCGCAGCGCATGGGTGCGGTTCTGGCGAACATCGCCAAGGCCGTCACCGATGCGGATGGCGCACCGGCGCTGATGACCGGCACCGGCCAGGACAAGGTCCATCTGCTGGTGGTCTGCACGGCCGAGCGCGGTCTTTGCGGCGGCTTCAACTCGCAGATCGCCCGCTTTGCGCGCGATCATGTCCGCAAACTGCTTGCCGAGGGCAAGACGGTGAAGATCTTCACCGTCGGCAAGAAGGGTTACGACATCCTTCGCCGCGAATTTGCGCCGCTGATCATCGAGCGCAAGGAGCTGCGCGACGTCAAGAAGATCGGTTTCGAAAATGCCGACCAGATCGGCAAGCGCATCATCGAGATGTTTTCGGCCGGCGAGTTCGACGTCTGCACGCTGTTCTACTCCGAGTTCAAGTCGGTGATCAGCCAGGTTCCGACCGCGCAGCAGCTCATCCCGGCCAAGGCTCCGGAAGCCGCTGCCGAAGATGCCGCCCATGCCGGCGCCGTCTACGAATACGAGCCGGATCCGGCGTCGATCCTCGACGATCTGATCCCGCGCAACATCTCCGTCCAGATCTTCCGTGCTCTCCTTGAGAACGTCGCGGGCGAGATGGGCGCCAAGATGAGCGCCATGGACAATGCGACGCGCAATGCCGGTGAGATGATCAACAAGCTGACGCTTAGCTACAACCGTCAGCGTCAGGCTCAGATCACCAAGGAACTGATTGAAATCATTTCGGGCGCGGAAGCGCTCTGAGTTAGGGAAAGAGGGTAAGAATATGGCTGAGGCAGCTACCCGCTCTGTCGGCAAAGTCACCCAGGTTATCGGCGCCGTCGTCGACGTTGCTTTCGAAGGCGAACTGCCGGCGATTTTGAACGCGCTCGAAACCGACAATAACGGCAACCGTCTGGTTCTCGAAGTCGCCCAGCATCTGGGTGAAAACGAAGTTCGCACGATCGCCATGGACTCGAGCGAAGGTCTCGTTCGCGGCCAGTTGGTTACCGATACCGGCGCTCCGATCATGGTTCCCGTCGGCAACGAGACGCTCGGCCGTATCATGAACGTCATCGGCGAGCCGGTCGACGAAGCAGGTCCGCTGGTCACCGCTCACAAGCGCGCCATCCACCAGGATGCGCCTGCCTATGTCGACCAGTCGACGGAAGCGCAGATCCTCGTTACCGGCATCAAGGTCGTCGACCTTCTCGCCCCGTATGCACGCGGTGGCAAGATCGGCCTCTTCGGCGGTGCCGGCGTCGGCAAGACCGTTCTGATCATGGAACTGATCAACAACGTCGCCAAGGCGCATGGTGGTTACTCGGTTTTCGCAGGCGTCGGTGAACGCACCCGCGAAGGCAACGACCTTTACCATGAAATGATCGAATCGAACGTCAACAAGCATGGCGGTGGCGAAGGCTCGAAGGCTGCGCTCGTTTACGGTCAGATGAACGAGCCGCCGGGTGCGCGCGCCCGCGTCGCCCTGACCGGCCTGACGGTCGCCGAACACTTCCGCGACCAGGGCCAGGACGTTCTGTTCTTCGTCGACAACATCTTCCGCTTCACGCAGGCCGGTTCCGAAGTGTCGGCTCTGCTCGGCCGTATCCCGTCGGCGGTCGGCTATCAGCCGACGCTCGCAACCGACATGGGCCAGATGCAGGAGCGCATCACCACGACGACAACCGGCTCGATCACCTCGGTCCAGGCCATTTACGTTCCGGCCGACGACTTGACCGACCCGGCGCCGGCAACCTCGTTCGCCCACCTTGACGCAACGACGGTTCTGTCGCGTTCGATCGCTGAAAAGGGCATCTACCCGGCCGTCGATCCGCTCGACTCCACCTCGCGCATGCTCGACCCGATGGTTGTCGGCGAAGAGCATTACGAAGTGGCCCGTAAGGTTCAGTCGACGCTGCAGCGCTACAAGGCCCTGCAGGACATCATCGCCATCCTCGGCATGGACGAACTATCCGAAGAGGACAAGATCGCCGTTGCCCGCGCCCGCAAGATCGAGCGCTTCCTGTCGCAGCCGTTCTTCGTCGCCGAAGTCTTCACCGGTTCGCCGGGCAAGCTCGTCGCCCTCGAAGACACGATCAAGGGCTTCAAGGGTCTCGTCAACGGCGAATACGACCACCTGCCGGAAGCCGCCTTCTACATGGTCGGATCGATGGACGAAGCTGTCGAGAAGGCCAAGAAGCTCGCTGCTGCCTGATGAGCGATGCTCAGGACGAGATATTCTGCTGCGACTCCCTGAAAGGGGTCGTGGCGGAACTTCCGGAACCGGCAGCACCTACCGTCTACCGTGCCGACAACGGCGTGATCATGATGGTCGTGGGGTTGGTTCAGACCGAGGAAGGCCTCGGATATCTCGACCAGGCGATAATGCACTGCCCGTTCTGCGGGACCAAATTGCAAGATGCAAAAGCCATAGCCGAGAAGGTAAGTCACTGATGGCTGACAATTTCAACTTTGAGCTCGTTTCGCCGGAGCGTCTGCTGCTGTCGGAGATGGTGACAGAGGTCGTCATTCCCGCGACCGAGGGCGAAATGACCGTCATGGCGCACCACGCGCCGACGATGACGACGATCAAGCCGGGTGTGGTGAGCGTACGTTCGGCTTCCGGCAAGAAGCAGGATTATGTCGTGTTCGGCGGGTTTGCCGATATCCTGCCGACAGGCTGCACTTTGCTTGCCGAATCCGCCGTTCCGGTCGAGGAACTCCACAAGGACGAGCTGACCCGTCGTATCGAGGCCGCCCGCAAGGAGCTCGAACATGCCGAGCTGCACGAGCACAAGTCGAAGCTCGAGCATTTCATCATGGAACTGACGCATCTGCGCGGCATCGTCCAGCAGGACTGACCGGGTAACGACAGCTTCATTGAAAGGCGGCCTCAATGGCCGCTTTTTTTGTGTCTGTCGTCTTCCTTGGATACGGAAAACAGCGTTGTCGTGCGGCTTCAAACGAACGCGGCCGGCTGTTTCGGTTGAGAAAACAGACGGCTTCAATCAGATCAGGGAAAACTTCAAAAGCGCGCCACAATCTTTCGGAGCGGCCTGCGCTGCTGACGGATTATGCAGCCGCTGTTTTGCCGCAGCGTCTCAGAAGCCGGTGCCGCCGCGCAGCTCGATGATCAGTGTCTTGAACAGGATCTTCAGGTCGAGCAGCAGGCTGAAATTCCTGACATAATAGATATCACAGGCGATGCGGGCCCGGGCTTCCAGCGGCCGTGTCGTCGGGCCGCGCCAGCCGCGTGTTTGCGCGAGGCCGGTGATGCCGGGGCGCATGATGTGTCGATGGTGGTAGTTCGGCACCACTTCCTCGTAGAGCCTGCCGGCTGCGCGCATGTTGATAGCATGGCAGCGTGGGCCGACCAGCGACATCTCGCCCCTGAGGACGTTCAGCAGTTGCGGCAGTTCGTCGATATTGGTCCTGCGGAGCATTGCGCCGATGCCGGTCATCCTGGCGTCGCCCTTGACGGTCTGCTGGACGCCGCTGGGATCGCAAGCTTCCGCCCGCATCGAGCGGAATTTGAAGACGTTGATCTTCCGGCCGTTCAGCCCCCAGCGGATCTGGCGGAAGAACACCGGACCGCCATCGTCGAGCTTGATGAAAAGAGCGATCGCCAGAAAAAGCGGCGCCAGCACGAGGAGGGCGTTGGCCGAGATGACGATGTCGATCAGCCGTTTCACGGCCAGTCGCAGCGCCGCCTTTCCTTCGCCATTGGAAAAGCTCTCCGGCTGGCGAATGTTGGAGTTCGCGATGACCAGGGTCCTGATTTTGATCTGACGCTGAGACGGATCGAAGCGTGAATTCGTCTTCGAAGTAAAAGCATTCATTACGCAAGGCCCGTAAGTTTAGATGCAATACTGAACTGTAGGGAGACAAATACATGCTCACGTAAGGTTTGTCATCGGGATAAATAGGAAATTGCTAACCCTAAAGACACCAAAAATGGGAGTATTCCCTGTTAACCTTAATGCCTGTAGTTGAAGTGGAAACGAAATTATACTTTAAAAGGAGTAGCCCGATCGGGTGAGTGCGATGTCAGACGGTTTCCCAAGTCGATCGCCGGTCGTTCAAGCAGGTGATAGCTGAGACTTGCCACCAGAAGGACGAGCGCCACCGTCAGCCCGCAGGATTGCAGCCAGCCGGTGACGACATTGTCCGAGGAGGCGCCGAACGAACCGGGATCGAGTCTCTGGATCAATGTCAGGATGATCTCCTGCCAGATATAAATGCCGAACGAGATCTTGGCGACGTAGCGGACGGGAGCGTTGTCGAGCAGCCTGCCCAGGCGATGCGAATGGCAGAGCGATACGAGCGCGGCTGCGATCGCCAGCGGAAAAACCGGAAATCCGTAAGGTATGTCGAGCCAGCCGTAAGCCTCGGCCGAACCGCCGGGCGATATGGCGAGGCGGTAGCCGGCAATGGCAAAAGCGAGAAGCGCTGCGGCATCGAACCAGAAGGAGCGCCTTGCAGGCAGCATGACGTCGATGCCGGCGGCAAGCGCGCCGAGCGCGAAGACCGCGAAGAAGCCGATCGGATTGTAATTGGGCATCCATTCCTTCGCCCCGCCCTGCAGGCCATAGGCCCAGCCGCGCTCGATGTCGTCGAGCGCGAAGAGCCTCAGGATTGCCAGATGGGCAATGAGGACGACGGCAATGACGCAGAGCCAGGCGGAACGGGCCAGCAACCGGCGCTGCCGCAGCCGCGGCAGGGGAAACAGCAGGAGAAAGCAGGCGGGCAGGAGCACATAGCTGGTGACCTCGAAGGGGATGGACCAGAGCGGTCCGTTGGCTTCGACAGGGAAAAACGTGCGCCAATGCCATTGGCTCATGAACAGCATTCCGGAGATGTAGCGAAGCGCAAGCTCCGGTGTCAGCGGCGCGGCAAGCAGCGTCAGGCTGACAACGAAGCTGACGGTGGCGGCGACCCAGAAGCCGGGGGCGATGCGCGCCGCCCTGCGGATGGCGTAGGTCCCGAGGCTCGGCATGTCGCTGCCGTCATCGAGCGCGCGCCAGAAGGGACGGGCCAGAAGAAAGCCGCTGAGCACGAAGAAAATGGCGACGCCGAAATTGCCGAAGCGGAGGATGTGCGCCGTCGACGCCAATTCATCGGGAATTCGGCGCATATCCAGCCGGAGCGCGAGATGATGAGCAAGCACCAGCAGGCAGGCCGTCGCGCGCAGAAAGTCCGCTCCGGCCAGTCTCTCCTGTGGTCGCATGTTATTCCCCACCCTGCCCGATCCGGCTCAAACTGTCCCGATCCGAAACTTGCCGCGGAACGCCGCCGCGGGCAAGGCCGGGGCGGCGTTCAGCCGAGGAGTTCGTTGGTATAATAGGTGGAAAAGTCCGGCTTCTCCTTGAGTGCTGCGCCATTCGCATCGACCAGGATGCCGTTCTCGAGCAGGAAGGCGCCGATGGCATCGGCCTTCGCCGGGTCGATTGTGCCGATCACGCCGGCCTCGGATTTGAGGAAATGCCCGTCGATCAATGCCTTCTGGGACGCTTTTACCAGTTCCGTATTCATCAGTGCGCCATTGCTGTTGGAAATCAGCAGGTCGCAGGCTTCGTCAGGATGGTCGACGGAATAGGCATAACCCTGGCGCGTGGCCTGGATGAAGGCGCGGGCGTGTTCCCGACTCACCGCAAGATAGGCGTCGCTGGAAACGATGACGGTCGTCTGCTCGTCGGGAATGCCATAATCGGAATAGTGGAAGCGGCCGAGCTTGCGGTTTTCCAGCTCGGCGGCGATGCCTTCCCAGGTGTAGATCTCCAGCGTGAAATCGACCGAGCCATTGTCCAGCGCCTCGTAGGCGGAAGTGCCGAGGGTGACGGTCTTGACGTCGCCCGTGCCGCCGTCATTGCGGATCATCGCGGAGATCAGAGCGCTCTCCCAGGTGCCGCCAAAGCCGCCATAGGTCTTGCCGTCGAGATCTTTAGGGCTTTTGATGTCGTCGCGTCCGGCCTTATAGATCAGACGCGCGGTTTCGGTCTGGACGACGCCGTAGACCATCTTCACGTCACCGCCGCCGGCGCGCTGCGTCATGGCCTCGATCTCGCTGCTGATGCCGAAATCGGCGACCCCGTTCGACACCAGCGTGCCGGCGCTGGTGTCGGTAAAGGGTAGAATTTCGACGTCGAGACCGGCGGCGGCATAGAAGCCCTTCGCCTTGGCGACATAGATGCCGATATGGTTGGTGTTGGGCGTCCAGTCGAGCGCAATGCGAACCTTTGCCGGCGCTGACTGGGCGAAGGCGGTGCGGCCGGCGAGGCTTGTCGCCAGGGCGGCGAGGATCGTCTGTCGACGGGTGAGAAGCAGCATGGTGACCTCCTCAGGTCTCTAGAGCATGATGCCGAAAAGTGTGAGCGGTTTTCGGACGACATCATGCTCTAACTCTTTAAATTGGAACAGGATTCTGATTTAGGCCGACCGGCCTAAAATCATCCTGTTCTAGCGGATGAAGCAGGGTTTGCAGGATTTCGGTCTCGATCGCCTGGGCCGCCGGCGAGCCGAGATCGGCGATGCTTCTCGGGCGGGGCAGGGGAACGCGGAATTGGCGGATGATACGCGCCGGGCGCGCCGATAGCACGTAGATCCGGTCGGAGAGGAACACCGCCTCGCGAACGTCGTGGGTGATCAACAAGGCCGTCCAGCGATGTTGCGTCCACATGCCCTGCAGCCATTCCTGGATCTGCGTGCGCGTCAGCGCGTCCAGCGCGCCGAAAGGCTCGTCGAGCAGCAGCATGTCCTGGCTCTGGACGACGGTGCGCAACAGCGCGGCGCGCTGGCGCATGCCGCCGGAGAGCTCGGCGGGATAATGGTGTTCGAAGCCGGCAAGGCCGAAATGCTCGAACAGCGGCGCCACGGTGGCGCGGGCGGCGCGACGGCTCATGCCGCCCACCTCCAGGCCGAGTGCGGCATTGTCGATGATCCGGCGCCAGGGCATCAGCGCGTCGCGTTGCGGCATGAAGGCAAAGGAATGCGGTGCCTGTTCCAGCGGGGCGCCCTTGAAGAGCAAGGCGCCTGAATCGGGTCGAAGCGCCTGGGTCAGCAGTCGGAGTACCGTCGACTTTCCGGAGCCGGAGGGGCCGACGATCGAGACGAACTCGCCGCTTGCGACAGCGAGCGAAATGTCGCCGAGCACCTGCATGCCGTCGAAGGATTTCGAAATCTTGCGCAGTTCGACCAGTTCATCGGTCATCGGCGGCGCTCCCCGGACGGTTGCCAGGGCATGACGAGGCGCTCGATCATCAGCGTCACTCCGAAGAGGCAGAGTGTCAGTACGGCGCTGACGACGACGGCGGCGAGGACGAGATCCGGCCGGAAATTGTTCTTGGCGTTGAGGATATAGATGCCGAGGCCGCGTGCGGCTCCCGCATATTCGGCAAAGATCGCGCCGACGACGGCATAGGTGATCGAGATCCTGAGGCCGGCGAAGAAATAGGGCAGCGAGGAGGGAAGCCGGGCCAGGCGGAAAATGCGCCAGCGGCTTGCCTTCATCGAGTTCAAGAGTTCAGCGATGTCGCGGTCGGTTGCCTCATAACCCTGCAGCAAAGCGACGAGCAGCGGGAAGAAGGTGACGAGCGCAACCAGCAATATCTTCGGCAACAGGCCGAAACCGAACCAGAGGACGACGAGGGGCGCGATCGCCACCAGCGGCAGGGTCTGGCTCGCAATGAAGATCGGCAGCAATGCCCGGCGCATGAAGGGCATGAAATCCATCAGGATCGACGAGACGAAAGCGAAGGCGAGCGACAGGGCGAAGCCGCCGAGTGTGGCGCCGAGCGTCGGCCAAGTGTTTGATATCAACGCTTCGCGGTTCAGCCAGCCCTGGGTCAGGATGCGCGAAGGCGCCGGCAGGATGGACGGTTTGATGCCGGAGAGATCGACATAAAGTTCCCATGCGGCCAGAAAAGCAAAACCGGCGAGCAGGGCGGGGGTCGCCCGGTAGAGGGCGGCACCGAGCGCGGCAAGGCGCGAATCCGATGGTGGTGGCGATGTCATCAGCGTCGATTTCAGGCTTTCGTCCGGCTGCATGATTCTTCAGGTCGGAATCGATCCAAGGACAAAATCATGCAGCGATTCAAAGTGCCGCGGCGCCCTTGGCGCGCTTGAAAAGTCGCGCGGCGCCGCAGATGCGCAAACCTGTCGAAGACATCGGGAATGGTGCCGGCCAGCCTGCCGGATATCGGAAAGGGTGACACTTGTGCGCCGGAAAACATCTGAACCTCGCTCCGCTGGCATTACCCAGATCAGCTTTGAAGGGTCCGGAGGCTTGCGCTTCTCATCTCAGCCCCGGCGACACGGAGCTCCCCTGTTATTTCAGCGAAAACTATCATCGGGGTTTTCTTACCGCAACCGCAAAATCACACATCCGTCCGCCGGGTCGGAACGGAACCGCGGACGCGAAAAAACACCCGGGCGGAGTCCTGCCCGGGTGTTTTCCGAGGTTCCGTACCTGCCGGGAACGGAACCCGAGCTCGTCTCAGGCGGATATATCGGCAGGACGCGGCCGTGGCGAGGGTGGCAAATGCCGGCGCCATGATTTCAGTCCGCTATCGACCGGGTGATCTGACTGTCGCTCCTTCCTGCACCTGGGCTTTACGCCCGGGGGAGCAGGCGTTATAAAACCTCAACTAATATTGAGGTCAAGAGGCGATGGATACGATCACCGTTACGCCGCTCGGCAGGCTTTTGACGGTCGGCGAAGTGGCGGAACGCAGCGGTCTTGCCGTCTCGGCATTGCATTTCTATGAGGCCAAGGGGCTGATCTCCAGCATCCGCACGCGCGGCAATCAGCGGCGTTACGGACGTGACGTGCTTCGCCGGCTCGGCATCATCAAGGTGGCGCAACGTGTCGGCATTCCGCTTTCGGAAATCCAGACGGCGTTTGCCTCCCTGCCGCAGGGGCGCACGCCGACGGTTGCTGACTGGCAGACGCTGTCGGCGCGCTGGAAGAATGAACTCGACGAGCGAATCAGACGGCTCAGCCTGCTGCGAGACCGTCTGACCGGCTGCATCGGCTGCGGCTGTCTGTCGATCGACAGCTGCCCCTTGCGCAATCCCTGCGATCGGCTTGGCGAGGAAGGGCCGGGTGCGCGGCTTCTGGAGAGCGGGAACGAAAGCTGAGCCTCCCGGAGCTCTCTCCTGCGCGGAAAGATCGATGCGTGCCTTTCTTTCGGCCGGCGCGCGCATATGTTAAGGGCGAATGACGCAACCGGCGGCATCGTCCGCGAGGAGGACGGCTTCGTGTTCCATCCGAGACTATTCGAAAATCGCAATGTCGTCGTCACCGGCGCCGGGCGGGGCATCGGCCTCGAGGTGGCCCGGCAGTTCCTGGACTGCGGCGCGAAGGTGATCGTCCATACCGGGCGCAAACCGGGACGGGATCTGCCGGATTTCCTGCTGACGGCTGAATCGGAAAGACGGGCGCTGTTGCTCAACGCCGATTTCACCGCGGTCGGCGGCGCTGCGCAATTTGCAGAGGACGCTCTCGCCTTCTTCGACAAGGTGCATGTGCTCGTCAACAATGCCGGCACCATGCTCGGCCGTTTTCCGGCCGCGACGCTGACCGACGCGGATTATGAAGCGATCGTGCGGCTGAACCAGACGTCGGTGGTGGCGCTGACCCGGGCGCTGTTGCCGGCATTGAAGGCGGCCGAAGGCGCGGCTATCGTCAACACGGTTTCGATTTCAGCGCTGACTGGCGGCAGTCCCGGTTCTTCGGTCTATTCGGCCTCGAAAGCCTTCGTTTCCACCTATTCCAAGGCGCTTGCCCGTGAGCTGGCGCCGGATGGCATCCGGGTCAATTGCGTCTCGCCGGGAACGATCGAGACGGATTTCCATGAGCGCTATTCCTCCCGCGAAAAGCTGGAGCAGACGCGAAAATCCATTCCCCTGCAACGGCTCGGCACGGCCGAGGATTGCGCTCCCGCCTATCTGTTCCTGGCGTCTTCTTCGCTCTCCGGATACATTACGGGCCAAGTCCTCGAGATCAACGGCGGTCAGCTTATCTGCTGATTTACTTGGACCTTTTTTGGCATTTCATCACATTTGACGAATTCGCTTGTGCGAATATGCTATTGTGCTGATCTACCTTTTGCTTCCCTTCCGAGATGCCGAATGCCGTTGCCTATACCGGAGCCGGGGATGACCGGCCAGGAATTGCACAAACTCGCTGCAAAAGCCCATGAAGCGAGCGATCTGCTGAAGGCGCTGGCGCATCAGAGCCGACTTCTCATCCTCTGCATCCTCGCGAATGAGGAGCGGACAGTGGGTGAAATCGAGAATATTCTCGGCATACAACAGGCAATGGTCTCGCAGCAACTCGCGCGTCTGAGGCTCGAAGGGCTGGTCAATACGCGCCGTCAGGGCAGGCTGGTCTATTACAGCATCGGCAATCTCAGCGTGCTTGCCTTCCTCGAATCGCTGTTCGATCTTTTTCCGGCTGCCGAAAGCGGTTAAAGCATGTCGGGTCGCGCGGCGGCTGCCGCGCAGAAGATGGGCTGGATCCGGATGATATCATGCCGGGTCGGGAGACCGGATGATCGACAAGCTGGAATTCTTCATCGCCCTTGCCAATGAAAAGCATTTCGGCCGCGCTGCGGAGGAATGCGGGATTTCGCAGCCGACGCTCTCGGCCGCCATCCGCCAGCTGGAGGATCAGCTCGGCGTCATGCTGGTGCAGCGCGGGTCGCGGTTTCAGGGGCTGACGCCGGAGGGGCAGCGCGTGCTCGAATGGGCGCGGCGCATCGTCGGCGATGCCCGCACCATGCGCGAGGAAATGCGCGCGGCGCGGCGCGGTCTTTCCGGCCACATTCGCCTCGCCGCCATTCCGACGGCGCTCGCCATGCTGTCGCGCATCACCACGCCCTTTCAGGAACGACATCCGGGCGTGACCTTCTCGATCGTCTCGCGCAATTCGCTGCAGGTGCTGAGCATGCTCGAAAATCTCGAGATCGACGCCGGTATCACCTACCTTGAAAATGAGCCGCTCGGCCGTGTCACCAGTGTTCCCCTCTATGCCGAGCGCTATCATCTGATCACGGCTGCGGGCAGCCCGCTGTCTGATCGCGACAAGGTGACCTGGAAGGAGGTCGGCGATCTTCGGCTTTGTCTATTGACCGCCGACATGCAGAACCGACGCATCATCAATCGGCACCTGACGGAAGCCGGCGCGACGGTGCATCCAACCCTCGAATCCAATTCGATGATCGTGCTGTTCTCGCATGTCAGAACCGGGCGCTGGGCAAGCATCATGCCGCGCAATGTCGCGAAATCATTTGGATTCCCAATAGAAATCCGCATGATTCCGATCGTTGAACCGGAGGCCCACCATCTGGTCGGCCTCGTCGCGCCCTATCGCGAGCCCTTCACGCCGCTCGTGTCGGCCTTGCTGCATGAAGCGCGAGTGCTCGTGCAGGATGAAGAGCTCTGATAGGAAAAACCTATCAATCCACAAGATAGCTTTATTGATCGTCGCCGGCTTCCTTGAGATGCTGCGTGTGGGATGGCCTCGCTGGGGAGGGCGCCATTCCGCAACGAGCCAGCGGCTGGGAGGGCTGCCTTATGACCATTCATATCGCCGAAGGCGATATCGCAGCACGCACGCGTTCCATTGTCGCCGACCTTCGCTTCCTTGAAGGGCCGCTGCTTCCCATTCTGCATCAAGTTCAGCAGGAATTCGGTTATGTGCCGCAGCAAGCCCTGCCCGTGATCGCGGAGGAACTGAACCTTTCGCGCGCCGAGGTGCATGGCGTGATGAGCTTTTATCACGATTATCGCGACCACCCCGCCGGGCGGCATGTGCTGAAGCTCTGTCGCGCCGAGGCCTGTCAGTCGATGGGCGGCGACGCGCTGGCCGAGCGCATCAAGGCGCTGCTCGGCATCGATTTTCACCAGACGACGCTCGACGGCAGCGTGACGCTGGAGGCGGTCTACTGCCTCGGGCTCTGCGCCTGCGGCCCGTCGGCGATGCTCGATGGCGAGGTGTATGGCCGGGTCGACGATCAGATGGCGACGGAACTCGTTGCGGAGGCGCGCCGATGACAGTCAAGATATATGTTCCGCGCGATGCCGCTGCGCTGGCGCTCGGGGCCGAAAAGGTGGCAAAGGCGATTGCCCAGGAGATCGTCGCCCGCGGCCTCGATGCCGAGATCGTGCGCAACGGCTCGCGCGGAATGTTCTGGCTGGAGCCGCTGGTCGAGGTCGAGCTTGCCGGCAAGCGCATCGGCTACGGACCGGTGAAGGCAAAGGATGTGTCCGGTCTTTTCGACGCCGGCATTGCCAATGGCGGCGATCACCCGCTCTGTCTCGGGGAGGTTGAAGACCTCCCGTTCCTGAAGCAACAGACCCGCCTGACCTTCGCCCGCTGCGGCGTCATCGATCCGCTCTCGCTTTCGGATTACGAGGCGCATGGCGGCCTTGCCGGCCTCCGCCGCGCCGTTTCGATGGCGCCCGCCGAAATCGTCAAGGAAGTCACCGATTCCGGCCTGCGTGGACGCGGCGGCGCAGGTTTCCCCACGGGCATCAAATGGAAGACCGTTCTCGATGCGGCCGGCGACCGCAAATATATCGTCTGCAATGCCGATGAGGGCGACAGCGGCACCTTTGCCGACCGGATGATCATGGAGGGCGATCCCTTCGTGCTGATCGAAGGCATGGCGATATCAGGACTTGCGACCGGCGCCACGAAGGGCTTCGTCTACACGCGGTCGGAATATCCGCATGCGATCGCTGCGATGAGCGAGGCCGTCGCCATCGCGCGACAGGCCGGGATCCTCGGCCCGTCGGTGCTCGGCTCGGGCCGCGCCTTCGATATCGAAGTGCGCACCGGCGCCGGCGCCTATGTCTGCGGCGAGGAGACGGCCCTTTTGAACAGCCTCGAAGGCAAGCGCGGCGTCGTGCGCGCCAAGCCGCCGCTGCCGGCGCATAAGGGACTGTTCGACTGTCCGACCGTCATCAACAACGTGATCTCGCTCGCTTCCGTGCCCGTGATCATGGAGAAGGGCGCCGCCTTCTATCGCGATTTCGGCATGGGCCGCTCGCGCGGCACCATCCCGCTGCAGATCGCCGGCAATATCAGATATGGCGGTCTTTACGAAACAGCCTTCGGTCTTTCGCTCGGCGATATCGTCGACAGGATCGGCGGCGGTACGGCGACGGGACGGCCGGTCAAGGCCGTGCAGGTCGGCGGGCCGCTTGGGGCCTATTTCCCGCGGGCCCTGTTCGACACGCCGTTCGATTACGAATCCTTCGCCGCCCGGGACGGGCTGATCGGCCATGCCGGCATCGTCGTCTTCGACGACACCGCCGATATGCTGAAGCAGGCGCGTTTCGCCATGGAGTTCTGCGCCGTCGAAAGCTGCGGCAAGTGCACGCCTTGCCGCATCGGCTCGACGCGCGGCGTCGAGACGGCCGACAAGATCGCCCATGGCATCGAGCCGGAGAAGAACCGGGCGCTGCTGGCCGATCTCTGCAATACGATGAAATTCGGCTCGCTCTGCGCCCTCGGCGGATTCATGCCCTATCCCGTCATGAGCGCGATGACGCATTTCCCGGAGGATTTTTCGCCGGCGCCGATTGCGGAGGCGGCTGAGTGATGACTTTCCACCTGTTAACTTCCTCCCAATTGCTCATTTCCACGTCCATACAGGAGGCCGACCATGTCTCTCATCCATGAAATCGACTACGGCACTCCCGCTTCGAAATCGGAAACCATGGTGACGCTGACCATCGACGGGCAGCAGATCAGCGTGCCGGAGGGCACGTCGATCATGCGCGCCTCGATGGAGGCCGGCATCGAGGTGCCGAAGCTCTGCGCCACCGACATGATCGATGCCTTCGGTTCCTGCCGGCTCTGTCTCGTCGAGATCGAGGGCCGGGCCGGCCTGCCGGCCTCCTGCACGACGCCGGTGGCGGCCAACATGGTGGTACGCACGCAGACGGATCGGCTGAAGGACGTCCGCCGCGGCGTGATGGAACTCTATATTTCCGACCACCCGCTCGACTGTCTGACCTGTGCTGCCAACGGCGATTGCGAATTGCAGGACATGGCGGGCGCCGTCGGCCTGCGCGACGTGCGCTACGGCTATGACGGCGACAACCATGTCAGGGCGCGCAACAATGGCGAGATCAATCTGAAATGGACGCCGAAGGACGAGTCCAATCCCTATTTCACCTTTGACCCCTCCAAGTGCATCGTCTGTTCGCGCTGTGTGCGCGCCTGCGAGGAGGTGCAAGGCACCTTCGCGCTGACGATCGAGGGGCGCGGTTTCGGCTCCAAGGTGTCATCGGGTGCGCATGAAGCCTTCATCGATTCCGAATGTGTCTCCTGCGGCGCCTGCGTCCAGGCCTGCCCGACGGCGACGCTGACCGAGAAGTCGGTGATTGCGATCGGCCAGCCCGAGCATTCGGCCATCACCACCTGCGCCTATTGTGGCGTCGGCTGTTCCTTCAAGGCGGAAATGCGCGGCGAGGAGCTGGTGCGCATGGTGCCCTGGAAGGACGGCCAGGCCAATCGCGGCCATTCCTGTGTCAAGGGTCGCTTCGCTTACGGCTATTCCAACCATAAGGATCGCATCCTCAACCCGATGATTCGCGAAAAGGTCAGCGATCCCTGGCGCGAGGTGAGCTGGGACGAGGCCTTCGCACATGTGGCGTCGGAGTTCCGCCGCATCCAGTACCAGTATGGCCGCGAGGCGATCGGCGGCATCACCTCGTCGCGCTGCACCAATGAGGAAACCTATCTGGTGCAGAAGCTGGTCCGCGCCGGTTTCGGCAACAACAATGTCGATACCTGCGCCCGCGTCTGCCACTCGCCGACCGGCTACGGCCTCGGCCAGACATTTGGCACCTCGGCCGGCACGCAGAATTTCGACAGCGTCGAACAGTCCGATGTCGTCGTTATCATCGGCGCCAACCCGACCGACGGCCATCCGGTGTTCGCTTCGCGGCTGAAGAAGCGGCTGCGCCAGGGGGCCAAGCTCATCGTCATCGATCCGCGCCGCACCGATATCGTGCGGTCGCCGCATATCGAGGCTTCCTACCACCTGCCGCTGAAGCCCGGCACCAATGTGGCCGTCATGACGGCGCTGGCACATGTGATCGTCACCGAAGGCCTCTATGACGAGACCTTCATCCGCGAGCGCTGCGACTGGTCGGAATTCGAGGACTGGGCGGCCTTCGTCGCCGAACCGGCGCACAGCCCCGAAGAGACCGAGATCTTCACCGGCGTTCCGGCGGCGGATTTGCGCGGCGCGGCAAGGCTCTATGCCAAGGGCGGCAACGGCGCGATCTATTACGGTCTCGGCGTCACCGAACACAGCCAGGGTTCGACCACGGTCATCGCGATCGCCAATCTGGCGATGGCGACCGGCAATATCGGCCGTCCCGGCGTCGGCGTGAATCCGCTGCGCGGCCAGAACAACGTGCAAGGCTCCTGCGACATGGGCTCCTTCCCGCACGAGCTGCCGGGCTACCGGCATATTTCCGACGATGCGACACGAGACATCTTCGAAAAGCTCTGGGGTGTGAAGCTCGACAACGAGCCGGGCCTGCGCATTCCCAACATGCTGGATGCGGCGGTTGATGGTTCCTTCAAGGGCCTCTACGTCCAGGGGGAGGATATTCTCCAGTCCGATCCCGACACCAAACATGTCGCGGCCGGGCTGGCGGCGATGGAATGCGTCGTCGTTCAGGACCTGTTCCTCAACGAGACCGCCAATTACGCCCATGTGTTTCTGCCGGGCTCGACCTTCCTCGAGAAGGACGGCACCTTCACCAATGCCGAGCGCCGCATCAATCGCGTGCGCAAGGTGATGACGCCGCGCAACGGTTATGGCGACTGGGAGGTGACGCAGAAGCTCGCCCAGACCATGGGGCTCGACTGGAACTACAGCCATCCGTCGGAGATCATGGACGAGATCGCGGCGACGACACCGAGTTTCGCCCTGGTTTCCTACGATTATCTCGACAAGTTGGGCTCGGTGCAGTGGCCCTGCAACGAGAAGAACCCGCTCGGCTCGCCGATCATGCATGTCGGCGGCTTCGTGCGCGGCAAGGGCAAGTTCATCCGCACCGAATATGTGGCGACCGACGAACGCACCGGTCCGCGCTTCCCGCTGCTGCTCACCACCGGCCGCATCCTCAGCCAGTACAATGTCGGGGCGCAGACGCGCCGCACCGAGAATGTCGTCTGGCATGCGGAGGACCGGCTGGAAATTCATCCGCACGATGCCGAACAGCGCGGCGTCCGCGACGGCGACTGGGTGAAGCTCATGAGCCGCTCTGGCGACACGACGCTCCGGGCGCTGATCACCGATCGTGTGGCGCCCGGCGTCGTCTATACGACCTTCCATCATCCCAATACGCAGGCGAACGTCATCACCACCGACTTTTCCGACTGGGCGACGAACTGCCCGGAATACAAGGTGACGGCGGTGCAGGTCTCGCCTTCCAACGGGCCGAGCGACTGGCAGATGGAATATGACGAGCAGGCACGGCAATCGCGCCGCATCGCCGGCAAGCTCGAGGCTGCGGAGTGACGATGGGGGAGTGGGCTGGCGTCGGCGAGGCTTCCCCTTCTCCCCTCGGGGAGAAGGTGCCCGAAGGGCGGATGAGGGGGCGGCTAGGCAAATGCGAACTCGCTGCGGCTCGTTCGTTCGCTCCTATCGTCGCTCACCCCCTCATCTGCCCCGATGCGTATCGCCCGGGGTCGAGCCGCGGGTCTCGCCCCGTCCTTCGGACCCCCGCTGGGGAGAAGGGGGAGCGCGCATCGTGACTTTCCCCACCACCGCCCACGCCCCCGAAACCGCCCGCCGCAACGGCCTGATGCACAGCGGCTCTCGTATCGTGCCGGAAGAAGTGCCGATCGCCTTTTCCTATGGCGGCAGCTCGCATGCGGTGATGATGGCGACGCCCGCCGATCTCGAAGATTTTGCCGTCGGCTTCAGCCTGACCGAAGGGATCATCGCTGAGCGGGCGGAGATATCGGGCATTGAAGTCGTTGCGGGCGAGCAGGGGATCGACGTGCAGGTCAGCCTTGTCGACGACGTCGCCGATCGGCTGCGGGCGCGGCGCCGCAGCATGGCGGGGCCGGTCGGCTGCGGGCTCTGCGGCATCGAATCGATCGAACAGGCGGTGCGGCCGGTGCCGGATGTCTCGACGTCACCGCTGTCGCTCTCGCATGCCGATATCGTTCGCGCCGTTTTGCTTCTGAACGAGGCGCAGCCGCTGCATCGCGAGACGCGGGCGGTGCATGGCGCCGCCTTCTATATTCCCGGCAGAGGTCTGATTGCCGTGCGCGAAGATGTCGGCCGGCACAATGCGCTGGACAAGCTTTGCGGCGCCGTCATCGGCTGCGGCGAAAGCGGCGATGACGGCGCCGTCGTCGTCACCAGCCGGCTTTCGGTCGAGATGGTGCAGAAGGCGGCAATCCTTGGTAGCCCGGTGCTTGTCGCCATTTCGGCGCCGACGGCTCTCGCCATCCGCACGGCCGAAAAAGCCGGCATGACGCTCGTCGCCCTGGTGCGCGGCGAGGACTTCGAGATTTTCACCCACCCGCACCGCATCTCGCCCGGAAGCATCGCCGATGTCGCATGATACCAAGACCAAACTCGTCTATATGGCAAACCAGATCGCCACTTTCTTCAAGAGCCAGCCGGCCAGCGAGGCCGCTGCGGGGGTCGCCAATCATATCAACAAATTCTGGGAGCCGCGTATGCGGCGGCAATTGTTCGAAATTTTGGAAAAGGAGGAAAACGGCCTGGATGCGCTCGTGCGGCAGGCCGCTCCCATGATCCGCAAACCGGAGGCGGAAGCACACCAGATCCGGTAATCCAACTGGCTTATGCCGGCGGAGGCAGCAGCATGCTGCCTTTCGCATTCACTACCCTCAAAATTTAAATCGATTTAAATATAATCCAGGCGGAAATTCAAAGTTTTATAGCGTCCTTTGCGCTCCTGAAAAGACAGGTGGCGCTCCAATCACAGCAAGGTCTGAAACAAGGAGGAGTTGTTCATGACTGCAGCGGAAACACGTACAGATGGAGCGGTGGCGGGCTCAGGCCTGCTCGATCGCGAAAGGATCGTGGCCAGGCCCGGTTTCAACAGATGGCTGGTGCCACCGGCCGCATTGGCCATCCATCTCTGCATCGGCATGGCCTATGGTTTCAGCGTGTTCTGGCTGCCGCTGTCGAAGTCGCTGGGGATTACGGCGTCGACCGCTTGCCCCGATCTGACGCTCGCCTCGGCGTTGTTCACCACGACCTGCGACTGGCGGGTTGCTGACCTCGGTTGGATCTATACGCTGTTCTTCGTTCTGCTCGGCTCGTCGGCCGCCATCTGGGGCGGCTGGCTCGAGCGGGCCGGTCCGCGCAAAGCGGGCGTCGTTTCCGCCTGCTGCTGGTGCGGCGGCATTGTGCTTGCCGCCGTCGGCGTCATCACCCATCAGCTGTGGTTGATGTGGCTCGGCGCCGGCGTCATCGGCGGCATCGGTCTTGGCCTCGGTTACATCTCTCCGGTTTCGACGCTGATCAAATGGTTTCCCGACCGGCGCGGCATGGCGACCGGCATGGCGATCATGGGCTTCGGCGGCGGCGCGATGATCGGCGCTCCGCTTGCCAATCTGCTGATGAATGCCTTCAAGACCGACACGTCGGTTGGCGTCTGGCAGACCTTCATCGTCATGGCGGCGATTTATTTTGTCTTCATGATGGGCGGCGCCTTCGGTTACCGCATCCCGCCGGCCGGCTGGCGCCCGGAAGGCTGGACGCCGCCGGCGGCCAAGAGCACGATGATCACCACCAAACACGTGCATCTGCGCGACGCCCACAAGACCAAGCAGTTCTGGCTGATCTGGGCCGTGCTTTGCCTCAACGTTTCGGCCGGTATCGGCGTCATCGGGATGGCCTCGCCGATGCTGCAGGAGATCTTCGCCGGCTCGCTGATCGGCCTGCCTGACGTGGGCTTTGCGCAGCTCGATGCCGGGCAGAAGGCATCGATCGCGACGATCGCCGCCGGTTTCGCCGGCCTGCTGTCGCTCTTCAATATCGGCGGACGGTTCTTCTGGGCGTCGCTCTCCGACAAGATCGGCCGCAAAAATACTTACTACAGCTTCTTCATCATCGGCATCGTGCTCTATGCGCTGGCGCCGACCTTCGCCGGCATCGGCAACAAGGCGCTGTTCGTTCTCGCCTTCGGCATTATCCTGTCGATGTATGGCGGCGGCTTTGCGACCATCCCGGCCTATCTCGCCGATATCTTCGGCACGCAGTTCGTCGGCGCCATCCATGGCCGGCTGCTGACCGCCTGGGCAACGGCCGGCATCGTCGGCCCTGTCGTCGTGAACTATATCCGCGAAGCGCAGATCGTCGCCGGCGTCGCACCCGGTCCGACCCTCTATACCGGCACCATGTATATCCTCGCCGGCATGTTGGCGCTCGGCCTCATCGCCAATGCGTTTGTCAGGCCGCTCCCGGACAAGTGGTTCATGAGGGATGACGAGGTCGCGGCATTGCAGGCAAAGTCGGCGGCCGTCAATGCCGGTCCGACAGGCTCCTTCGGCATCGGCACCGGCGGGCTCGACGCCAAGGCGGCGCTAGCCTGGGCGGTCGTCGGCATTCCGCTGCTCTGGGGTGTATGGGTGACGCTGCGGGCGACCTTCGCGCTGTTCGGATAACCGATCGAAGCGCGCCGAGGCGGTATCCGACGGCGCGCTTTATCTTGGTCCTACGGCGTAATTGCCGGAATCGATTTTATAGGATGCGGGTCGTTCAACGTGATGCAGCTTGGGATCAGAACTCTTCCCAGCTCTCGGTGCCTGCCGCGGCAGCGCCGTGCGTCCTGACGACGCGTGAAACGAGATGCCGCGCCGGTGAGCCCGCTGGAGATGGCGTCAAGAATGTATTGCCGCATCCGAAGATTGGCCGTGCGCAAATAAAAAACCGCCCGGACGGGCGGTTCTCGGTGGGCGAATTCTGCTGGCCGATCAGGCTGCCAGGTCGTCCGTTTCGTTTTCCTTGAACATCTTGGAGAGGTTCAGGAAGCAGATCATGCCGTTTTCCGACGCGATGATGCCTTCGCAATAGGCGCGGTCGAAGGAGGCGGTCACCTCGGGCACCGGCTGGACCTGGCTGGAGGAGATGGTGAGGATATCCGAGACGCGGTCGACGAGCATGCCGATGACCATGCTGTGAACTTCGGCAACGACGATGGCGCTGCGCTCGTTGGCGACGGTGCTCTTCATGCCGAGCTTGTAGGCGAGATCGATAATCGGAATGACCGAGCCGCGCAGGTTCATGACGCCGATGACATCGGCCGGCGCATGCGGGATCGGCGTCGACGGCGCCCAGCCGCGGATTTCGCGGATGGTCGTGGTCTTGACGCAGAATTCCTGATCATGCAGGCGGAAGGCAATGATCTCGAGCGTATCGCCGCTGAAGCTAGTGGAATTGATCGTGGCCATTAGAATTCTTCCCAACTGTCGTAAGCCAAAGCAGAAGCGAGTGCGCCCCCATTGGCGCTGACGCGCTTTGCCTTCACACCACGCGATGGCTTTGCATTCGGCGAAGCATCGTTACGGTTACGACGACATTAGCGAAAGAGTGTTGCCCAAATCTAAATCGGAAACCGGATTACCCGGGTTTCAGTCTCGATTTACGTCAGCCGATCGTCTTTTCGATCTGCGAGACTGCCCAGTCGACCTGTTCCCTTGAGATGATCAACGGCGGGGCGAGGCGGATCGTATGGTCGTGGGTGTCCTTGGCGAGAAGGCCGCGCTCCTTCAGCGCATGGCAATATTGGCGTGCCCCGCCGGCTTCGGGCTCCAGTTCGACGGCCATCATCAGGCCGCGGCCGCGCACATCGCGGACGATGTTCGAGCGCATCGACCTCAGACCTTCGAGGAAATAGTCGCCCATCGCTGCGGCGTTTTCGATCATGCCCTCTTCCGTCAACACCTTCAGCGCGGTGCGCGCCACCGCGCAGGCGAGCGGGTTGCCGCCGAAAGTCGAGCCGTGCTGGCCGGGCTTCAGCACCCCCAGAACCTCGGAATTCGAAAGCACCGCGGATACCGGATAGAAGCCGCCGGACAGCGCCTTGCCGATCAGCGTCACATCGGCCTCGATGCCCTCGTGCTCTTCGGCCAGCAGCTTGCCGGTGCGGCCGAGGCCGGTCTGGATCTCGTCAAGGATGAGGGTGACGTTGTTATCAGTGCAGAGCTCGCGGATGCGGGTGAAATAACCGGCCGGCGGAATGATGACGCCGGCTTCCCCCTGGATCGGCTCGATCAGCGCCGCCACCGTATTGTCGTTGATGGCGGCGGCGAATGCCTCGGCATCGCCGAAGGGAATGATGCGGAAGCCCGGCGTGTAGGGGCCGAAGCCGTTGCGGGCGTCGGGGTCTGTGGAGAAACTGATGATGCTCAGCGTCCGGCCATGGAAATTGTCGGCGCAGACGATGATCTCCGCCTGGCCTTCCGGCACGCCCTTGACCTCGTATCCCCATTTGCGCACCGCCTTGATGGCGGTCTCCACGGCTTCAGCGCCTGAGTTCATCGGCAGGATCTTGTGCGAGCCGGTGAGAGCGGCGAGCTCTTCATAGAGATAGGCGAGCTGGTCGTTGCGGAAGGCGCGGGAGGTGAGGGTCAGCCGGCCCGCCTGTTCGACCATGGCGGCGAGGATCTTCGGATGACAATGGCCCTGGTTGACGGCGGAATAGGCCGAGAGGCAATCGAGATAACGGTTGCCGTCGGTATCCAAGACATACACGCCTTCGCCGCGCGTCAGCACCACGTCGAGCGGCTTGTAATTGTTGGCGCCGAGCCGCTGTTCCGTGGCGATCAATTTTTCCGAAGTGGTCATGGCGCTTCTCCCTCTAAGCCTGGTCTATGCGGCACGTGCCTTCTATGCGGCACGGGTTGGACGATCGAAGATGCGGCGGCCGAAGAGACTGGCCGTCAGTTCCACCAATATGCGGGCGCTCTTGCCACGATCGTCGAGAAACGGATTGAGCTCGACGAGATCGAGCGACGAGACGAGACCGCTGTCGGACAGCATTTCCATGACAAGATGGGCCTCGCGGAAGGTCGCGCCGCCCGGCACCGTCGTGCCGACGCCGGGGGCAATATCGGGATCGAGGAAATCGAGATCGAGACTGACATGCAGCAGGCCGTCGGCCTTGGCGACGACATCGAGAATATGGCGCATGATGGCGCCGATGCCCTGTTCGTCGATCGCGCGCATATCGAAGACGTTGACACCGTGTTCGTGGATCTCCTCGCGCTCGCGCGCATCGACCGAGCGGATGCCGACCTGGAAGACATGCTTCGGATCGACGAAGGGACGGCCTTTCGGCAGGATCTCGGCGAACTCCGCCTCGCCGCAGAAGAAGGCGACGGGCATGCCGTGAATATTGCCGGAGGGGGAAGTGGCCGGAGAATTGAAATCGGCATGGGCATCGAGCCAGAGCACGAAGAGCGGGCGACCCTTGCCGGCGGCATAGCGGGCCATGCCGGAGACGCTGCCCATGGAAAGGCTGTGGTCGCCGCCGAGAATCAGCGGAAAGCGGCCGGAGGCGGCGACTTCATAGACGCTGCTTTCGAGCGCGCGGGTGTAAGCGCCGACGATCCTCAGATTATGGGCCTTGGGATGATTCGGCAGGTCCATTGCCGGCACGATTCTGAGATCGCCATTGTCCGCAACATCGTGGCCAAGATCGATCAGCGTCTGGTCGACACCGGCAATGCGCAGCGCCGCGGGGCCCATGGCAGCACCTCTGCGGCCGGAGCCTTCTTCCAATGGTGCGCCGATGAGTGTGACAGATCGCGATTGGATATTCATGCGAGGGCTCCGTGTTGAGGCCTGTTTCGGCCGATAGTGGGATAAAGGGCTGCCGGCAAAAAGATGGAAAAGTGTCAGAAATGGACTATGATTGCGCAGATTGATAAAGCTATTTTGACAGAGTGATCAGCGTGGACGATCTCGATACCGAACTCTTGAGCGCGCTTCGCCACAATGCCCGGATTTCCGTTTCCTCGCTTGCGGCGATGACCGGTGCATCGCGGGCAACGGTCGCCGCCCGCATCGACCGGCTCGTTGCCAGCGGCACCATTGTCGGCTTCACCATCCGCACCGGTCACGAGACGCGATCCGCCGGCGTGCGCGCCATCGTCATGATCGAGGTGCTCGGCAAGCTGGCCGACAGGGTGGCCGATCAGCTGCGGGGTCTGCCGCAGGTCCGCGCCCTTCACAGCACCAACGGCAAATGGGATTTCGTCGCCGAACTGGAGGATCGCGACCTTGCCTCCTTCGACGAGACGCTACGCCGCATTCGGCTGATCAACGGTATCAACTCGACCGAGACCAACATTCTCTTGAAGACGAGCAAGACGGGTTTTTAGAGCAATCCCAGGAAAAGTGCGAAGCGGTTTTCCTGGGATTGCGCAAAACAAAGGTAAGCCGGCTTAATATTCCCGCTCATAAACGATGCCCGCTTCGCCCGCCCCGTTGCCGCCGGCAGCACCCCGCAGTTTGACGCCGCGGCCGACATCGAGATTGATGATCGCCTTGGCGCCGGCCGCGCCGCCCTGCTGCAGTTCGAAATAGGTGCGGTCATTGAGGTAGCGGCCGACGCTGACGCTTGTCTGGCCCTTCTCGTCGGTGCTGACGTCGAAATCGTCGACGCCGAGTTGGTTGCGCAGGCCTTCGAAAAGCGAGGTGGAGCGGTTGCCGGCCAGCTGGCTGACGGCATCGGCGAGCTGGGCGATCTGCACCGGCGACAGCTTCGACATCGACTGGCCGAAGATCAGCTGCGCCAGCACCTCGTCCTGCGGCAGCTGGGGCGAGGAGGAAAAGGTGATCGAAGGATCGGTGGCGAGGCCGGCCACATCAACCGTCAGGGTCGTCGTGCCGGAGGTGGAGGTGGCTTCCATATCGAGCGCCGGCGTTAGATCGCCGGCAAAGGTGATCCTGCTCTTGTCGGAGAAATTCAGACGGCGGTTGAGAATGGTCAACCGGCCGCGGCGCATGGTGAACCCGCCGGTGACGACGGGCACTGCCGCCGTTCCGCGGATCGTCACGCGGCCTCCGAGCTCGGCATCGATGCCGCGGCCGCGCACGAAGATTTGCGAGGGCGCATCGATTTCGAGATCGAGGGTGATGACGGAGGATTTCTCGCCGCTTTTCCCCTTGCCTTCATCCCTGAGCTGCGCACGCACCGCCCGCGGCGCGTTCTTGTGCCGTATGTCGATTTCGCTGAGCGAGGTCGGCAATTTTTCCGGCACGGTGATCGAGGTCTTGTCCAGCCGCAGCTTGCCGCTCAGCGTCGCGCTCATGATCGGCCCGCGCAGGCCCACTGTCCCGTTGACGGTCGAGACGACGAGGGTTCCGTCGACATAGACTGCCTTGTCGAGCTTGATAGAAATGTCGGCGGGAAAGCCGCCGGCCGGCTGGATGCCGATGGTGCCGCTCGCCGAAATCGTGCCGCCGCCGCCAAGATTGCCGCTGAGGCGCGATATCACGGCCTGGGTGCCATTGAAGGTCACGGTGGCTGCGAGATTGTTGACGGCAAGATTGCGTCTGACGTCGACGAGCTTGGCGCCATTAGTCGAGACCGTGCCGTTGATGACAGGTGCTGCGGCCGTTCCGCCGATCGTAAGATTGACGGTGGCGACCCCGTCGGCGACCAGGCCCTGCTGCGCAAGCGGAGTGCCGAGCACTGCGAACGGAACGTTGCCGTTGAAGCGCAGGTCGAGAGCCCGATTGCCTGATATCACGACACTGCCGCCGCCCTTCAGCGACATGCCGGCGTCACCGGCAAGACTGGTGTCGATGGTCAGCTTGTTGCCGGCCAGCTTTCCGGATGCGCCGATGCTGAGCGGCGAAAGACCGGCGCCTTTCGTTTGGCTCGTCGCGGCGTTCTTCCAATCGACCTTGAAATCGACGGCGGGCGCGGACAGCGTGCCGGCCGCCTTGGCGGTCGCCGAGATCGTACCGTCGGCGCCGATACCGGGAACAAAGCCGTTGGCGAGGGCAGCCGGAACATTGGCGGCATTTGCGGTGACGTCGATCGATCGGATCGAGGTGCCTGCAATGGAAAGATTACCGGCGGCTTTCAGCGCAATGCCGCCGCCGCCGCGGAGGTCCGCATCAAAATCGAGCCTGTCGCCGGCATATTTTCCTGTTGCCGCCAGGGCAAGACGGGAAAGGCCGGCAGCCTTGGTGTGGCTGGTCGCCGCATCCTTCCAGTCAAGCTTGAAATCGACGACCGGATTGGCCGGCGTTCCCGATGTGACGGCGCTGGCCGAAAGCGTGCCTTCGGCCCCGAGACCGGGCACAAAGGCATTGGCGATATTTGCCGGCAGGGCGGGAATATCGGCATTGACCGAAAGGTCGCGGATGGCCGTTCCGGCAATCGTGACGCCGCCGGTCGCCTTGGCCAGCACGCCGTCCTTGCCGGTGAGGTTGGCATCGAAATCGACCCTGTCATTGGCGAATTTGCCGGATGCCGCGGCGCTGAGACCAGAAAGACCGCTGCTCCTGGTCTGGGCGGTGGCGGCGTTTTTCCAGTCGATCTTGAAGTCGACGGCGGGCTTGGGAAGCGCGCCTGAGGCAGATGCCGTTCCCGACACCATGCCCTCCGCCGCAAGGCCGGGAACGAAGCTGTTGGCAAGGCCCGCGGGCAGATTGGCGAGATCGGCCTTGACGTCAAGGTTGCGGACCGAGGCGCCCGATATCGCGACATTGCCCGCAGCTTTCAGCGAGAGGTCGTCCTTGCCGCTGAGATTGGCGTTGAAATCAAGCTTATTGTCAGCGAGGTGGCCCGAAGCGGCAAGCGCAAGGCCGGAAAGATGAGCGGTTCTGGTGTGGCTGGTTGCGGCATCCGTCCAGTCGAGCTTGAAATCGGCCTTCGGTGCGGCGGCTGTGCCGGCCGCAGACATGGTGCCGGATATCGTGCCGCCGGCCGCCAGTCCGGGAACGAAGGCGTTGGCGAGAGCGGCGGGGACCTTGGCGATCTCGGCATCGAGCTTCACGCTGTCGATCGCCGTGCCGGCGAGGGCGACATTGCCCACGGCCTTCAGTGAGAGGCCCTGATCGCCGAGCGCTGCTGCGTTGAAATCCAGCTTGTTCTCGGCGAATTTTCCCGATGCGGTAATGCCGAGCGCGGCAAGCCCGGCACGCCTGGTGTGGTTCGTTGCAGCGTCTTTCCAGTTGAGATCAAAATTGGCGGTCGGCGCGGAAAGTGAGCCTGCCGCCGAGATTTTTCCCGAGACCGAGCCTTCGGCAGCAAGATCGGCGACGAAGCTGTTTGCAATGCTTGCCGGGATATTTGCCAGTGTCGCATCGACCTTGGCGGCACCGACCGTCTTGCCGGTGATGGCGACATCGCCGTTTGTCTTGAGCGAGAGCCCGTCGGCGCCATCGACCGCGGCGTCGAAATTGAGCCTATTGTCGGCGAATTTGCCGGATGCCGTCACGCCGAGACCGGCGAGGCCGGCGCGTTTCGTGTGGCTTGTGACGGCATTTTGCCAATGGAGATCGAAATCGGCGGTCGGGGCGGCAGGGGATCCGCTCGCCGAGACCGTTCCGGAGACAAGGCCTGCCGCTGCGAGATCGGGGACGAAACCGTTTGCAGCAGCTGCGGGGATATTGGCCAGTGTTGCGTCGATCTTGACGCCGCCGATCGCCGTCCCTGTCATGCCGACATTGCCATTTGCCTTGAGCGACAGGCTGTCGGCGCCGCTGACCGCGGCATCGAAATCGAGCGTGTTGTCGGCGAATTTGCCGGACGCGGTCACATCAAGCACCGTAAGGCCGGCGCGCCTGGTGTGGCTCGTCGCGGCATTCTTCCAGGCGAGATCGAAATTGGCGGTCGGAGCCTTGAGGGAGCCGGCGGCGCTCAATTTTCCCGTGATCGCGCCTTCGGCGGCGAGATCGGGAACAAAACCATTGGCGACACGGGCGGGCAGGTTGAGGATATCGGCGTCGATATCGAGCACCGGCGCCGTCGGATCGGCGAGGCCGACATTGCCGGCCGCCTTGAGCGAGAGGCCGTCGGCGCTACCGATCGTCGTGTCGAAATCGAGCTTCTTGTCGGCAAATTTGCCGCCGGCGGTGATGGCGAGCGGCGCCAGCCCGGCCCCCTTGATCTGGCCCGTCGTCGCATCCTTCCAGTCAAGCTTGAAGTCGGCGATGGGCGCGGCCGGCGTTCCCGTCACGGCGATCGTCCCGGAGATCGTGCCGCCAGCCGAAAGGTTGGGCACGAAACCGTTGGCGAGCGCTGCCGGCAGCTCCTTGATGACGGCATCGAGCTTCAGCGTCTCGCCGGCCGAACCGGTGACGCTCACCGAGCCGGCGCCTGTTTTCAGCGTCAGTCCGTCCAGACTGGCGGCGCCGCCGGCGATTTTGACCTGCGTCGCTGCGGCAAGCTCGATTGGGATATTGCGCGGGCTTGCCGAGAAACGATCGAGGTTTACGTCGACGGTGCCGTCTGCCGTCTGGATATTGCCGGCCGCCAGCACCGGATTGCCATCATAGGCGGCATTGAGATCGAAGTCGGTCTGATGCTGCTGCTTGGTGAAAGCGAGCGAAAGCCCGGCCAGCCTGTTTGCGCCGGCATTCACCTCTTCAGCCCGGACCGTGCCGTTGGCCGCAAGGGCGCTGAGATCGCTCACCGTGACGTCGATCTCGGGTTTGACAACGGAGAGTGTATCGCGGCGGAGCGAAGCGCCGGTCGCCTGCAGCTTCAGCGCAATCCTGCCGCCGTCGCCGGCGATGCCGAGCGATCCCTTGAGATCGCCTTCGGCTTTCTGTCCGCCGAGGGCGGCGAGCAGGCCGATATTGGGAAAATCGAAGGTCAAGGCGCCAGAGGGCGTCAGGGAGGGCGAAAATTCCAGATTGCCGGTCAGCCGGTTGCCGCCGATGTCGGCGGTCAGCGCCGGAATGCTCATCCTGCCGTCCTCGGAGCGGATATCGCCGTTGACGCCGATCGGCTGGCCGTCGATCGTGCCGGTCGCGGCAATCTTACCCTGCGGCGCCTTCGGATCGGCGACGCCCGTGAGATCGATATTGAGGTTGGCGAGCATGCGATCGGCCATCTGCAGGCTGGCAGCCTTGATATTGGCTGTCACGGAGAGGGCCGGCAGTTCGCCCCCGACCCGCAACGCGTAAGCGGCTCCGCCGCTCGCGCCCGCCATCAGCTTACCGACATCGGGCAGCCGGCCCGAGAGATCGGCGTTCAAGGTCGAGCCGTCGAGCGCGACGTTGCCGGCGGCCTCGAGCGTTCCGGATTTGACGACGAGGTTGGACAGCGCGAATTTCGACGGGACGGTGCCCGCCACCTGGCTTTCGAGCGAGATTGGCCCGTCGAACCTGCTCGTCGCCGCGGCCGGCAGAGCCGCCGGTTCGACGACCAGCTTGATATTGCCGGTCAGCGCGCGGTCTGTCAGCCGATAGGAGCCGTTGAGGCTGCCGTTGATATTGGCGCTTTCGACGGTGGTGCCATTGAAACCAATGCTGCCGGCCGTGATCTGCAGCGGCGCGGCGAGCGTGACCGGGCCTTTGACCGCACGGTTGAGGTTCGGCTCGGCAAAGGTCGCGTCGCCAGCGACGAGGCGCAGCTGGACGCTGCCGGCGCGGGCGGCAAGATTGAAGGCGTCGCTCTTTGCCGTCAGTTTGACGTTGCCGATATCGGCCTGCGGGAGGGTTGCGCTGTCGAGCGAGCCGCTGACGCTCAGTCGCGCCGCCTGCGCGTCGCCGGTCAGCGCCAGGTTGAGGCCGGATATCAGGAAGCGCGCTTCGCCTTCGGCGAGCGGCCAGCGGAAATCGACAGGCCCGGATGTGCCGAGCAGGTTGGCGTTGAGGCTGTTGTTGCCGGCCGGATCAAGCGTCCCCGATGCGGCGATGACGACGCTGCCGGTGGCGATATTGCCGGTCTGAATATCGATCTTGCCCCGGTCGTCGAAGGTTGAGGCAAGGTCGATATTGGTCTGGCCGGCGAAAAGCGGCCGGAATGCTGCCGGCAGAAGCGAGCTCAGGTCACCGCCGCCCTTGAGGTCGAGATGGTGCAGTCCGTCGGCGGCGATCGCATGCCGGCCTTCGATTGCGGCCCGCTGCTGTCCGTCGAGCGCCGCCTGCAATTTGCCTCTCCAGTCGGATATCGGTCCCTGGCCGTCGAGGTCGATGTTGACGGCAGGACTATCCGGCAGGCCGAGGAAGCCTGCCAGCAGCCCGCCCTTCGGCTCGGCCAGCTGTGCCTTCAGGCGCAGCCGGTTTTCGGCCGGCGCATAAGCGATATCGGCGGTAAGTCGCGCATCCGGGACCGCGTGGCGGCTGACATTGACGGTCGCCTCCCCGCCGTCGCCATCTGCCGAGAGGCTGCCTGCGGCGGCGAGCGCAAAGGCGCGCCCGGCAAAGGGTTCGGCAAGCTTGATATTGGGCAGCGCAACCTGGTCGACGTCGATCTTGATCGGGAGAGAGAAGCCGCCGGAATTTTCGGCGTCGGGCCGGGAGGGCAGGGTGCGCACCGGCTTGCGCAGCACGTCGATCGCTTCGATCTCGAAGCGCTTGGCGTGAAAGGTTCCGGTCAGCAGCGCCAGCGGATTCCAGTCAATGGCCACGCCGTGGATCTCAGCAAAAACGCCCCTCGTGTCGGAGATGGAGATCTCGGCGGCGCGAAGCCCGCCGGTCAACAGACCTTCCGGTTCGCGCACCTCGATCGTCATGTCGCGATTGGAAAGCGTGGAGGCTATTTTTTCGGTGACGATACGAGCGCCAAAGGAGGTGAAGCCGAAGATCGCAAGCGCTGCGACAGCGAGAATCAAGCTGGCGCCCACGACGTAGCCGGTGAGCCGTATGATCCAGTTGACGATTTTTGCCAGCGTTTGCATCGGCGCGGACATTACCCCCGTTTTCATGACGGCTCACAGATCGGACATGACAGCGGAACCGGCAATCCTAGAAGGACTGGCCGATGCCGGCGTAAATTCCATAATCTGTGCCATCTTCGTACTTGTTCAGCGGCACGGCAAAATCAAGCCGCAGCGGGCCGAAAGGTGTGGCATATCGTATTCCGGCGCCGGCGCCGGCGCGGATATCGGAAAAACCAGGGAAGGTGGTGTCCGATACGGTGCCGACATCGACGAAGGGAACGACGCCGATCGTATCGGTGATTTTGATGCGGGCCTCCACCGAAGCTGTGACATAGGAGCGGCCGCCGGTGGCGTCGCCATTGTCGTTGTAAGGCGAGATTTCCTGATAGCTGTATCCGCGCACCGAACCGCCGCCGCCGGCAAAGAAGCGTTGCGTGGCGGGAATGTCCTCGATCCCGCCGCCGCCGATCAGCACGCCGCCGGCAAGCTTGCCGGCCAGAACCAGGCGATCCTCGGCACCGAACGGCAGATAGCCGGAGATAGAGCCTTCGAACGCCGCATAGGGCGTAGCATTGAAGATCTCGTAGCCGGGCTTTGCCGAAACCGTCGCACGATAGCCCTCCGTCGGGTTGAACTTGTCGTCGCGGGCGTCGCGGTCATATTGCAGCGGCAGGGTGAAGGTCAGGTAGTCGTTCGTGCCGAACGCGTCGTCGTCGCGCTCCCAGCTGACCTCGCCGCTCGCCGATACGGTATCCTTATCGGTCAATTCGTAGGAAAGGCCGAGCGAGGCGGTGACGAGCGTCGCGTTATAAGCGTCCGGATTTTGCGTCTTGGCGATGATGCCGGCCTTCAGAGTGGCGGCCGGAAAGAAGGCGCCCGGCTTGGTGAAGAGGATGCCGGCGGAATAGTCGAGGCTGCCGACATCGGTCGTTTCGCCGAGCCGGGAGACGGACCCCTCGATCCTCAGCGTCTCGGCTTCGCCGAACAGGTTGCGGTGGCCCCAATAGCCCTGAACGCCGAAGCCGTCGGTGGTGGAATATTGCGCGCCGACGCCGAAATAGCGCCGCTTGCCTTCGGAAACCTCGATCGTCATCGGCAAGGTGCCGTCCGGTGCCAACGTATCGCCTTCGTGAATGGTGACGCTCGAAAAGACGCCGAGGGCGCGAAGGCGCTCGCCCGCCTTCTTCAGCGCTTCCGGCGAGTAGGCTTCGCCTTTGTTCAGCCGGGAATAACGCTGGATGAAACCGGGCCGGACGGTTTTTTCGCCGGTGACGCCGACATCGCCGATCGGGGCGACAGGCCCGCCTTCGGCGGCAAGCACGATGTCGACCGTATTGCTTCTGTGATCGGCGACGACCTTGCGTTCGGTCAATTTGGCGAAGGGGCGGCCTTCGCTTTTCAACTGCTCGACTATTCTGTCGCCGGCCTTGATGATGGCGAGCGACCCGGCCTCGGCGCCGGGGGCGAGGTCGTAATCGGCAGGATTACGGTCTGCGGCGTCGCCGCCGAACTGCACTTCCCTGACCCTGAAAACGGGACCGGGGGTTATGTCGACGGCGACGGGGATCGGCCCGGAGCGGTCGAAGGTCGGATTGGGCGGCAGGTCGTCGATGTTCTGGCCATCGATGGTGATCGTCACCACGCCGCCGTAGCGGGCCTTTTCATACAGGGCGGCAATCAGCCGCTCGCGGTCGTCACGCGCCTTGACGACGATGCCGAGATCGCCGGAAACGGGCTGTTTCTGGTCGCTGACGAGGCGGGAACTGTTTTCCAGCGCTTCCCTAAGATCGGGATCGGCGGTGTCGGCCTTGAGGTCGACGTGATAGCGCACCGGATCGGGCACCTGTTCGCCTTCGTCCTCTCCCTTGCCGAAGATGGTGATGCCGAAAAGCTTGAAGGCGTAAGCGTCGCCGATCAGGACCGGTGAGAAAGCAGCTGCCGCTGCGACCACCATCATGGTGCCTGTTCGCCGATACGCAGTACCTGTTTTCGGGCCTGTCCCTCTGATCCGCATCCGCTGCTTTTGGTTTACGCCTACACGAAGCTTCGTTGCCCAGCCATGAACAGCTTAGCGGCAAAAACGCGCGGGGTGTACCATTTTAAATTGCCAACGCGCTAATTTAGCACAAAAAATCCCGGATGTGTGTCCGGGATTTCCTGTTTTGCGACTTGCAACCGCTCTCAGCGCGGGCAGGTATCGATGTAGCGGCGACCATAGCGATCGCGATAGTAGCACTGGCCGGGCTGTTCGGCGACGCTGCCGATGAGGGCGCCGGAGACACCGCCGATAGCGGCGCCGACCGCCGCGCCACGGACGTTGCCGGTGACTGCGCCGCCGATGACCGCACCGGATGCAGCGCCGATGCCGGCGCCCTGCTGAGTCGGCGTGCAGCTTGCGATCGACAGGCCGATCAATGCGAGTATGACAGCTTTTTTCATTTCTTTTCTCCTGGGTTGTCGCCCAATGGGCATAGGCCGTCCCTATTGTTTTTTGTCAGGCTAGCTCGAAAACTATGTCGGAAGAAAGGGTTGTCCACTGTTGTCCGGCTTTTTTTGAGATAGGAAGGTTGTCGCCGACCCGGCGGTTCGGCGAAATTCCACCGCGTTTGGCCGCATCAATCTGGTTGATCGCGGTTCGCATATTTTTTATCTGGAATCATTCAAAAATCTGGGCCTTTTGCCGCAGTTGATGGTAAAGCAAAGGGTAAGCATTGACGCGCGGACGTCCGGTCGGCAAGAACGGCCGCGTGATACTGGAGCATATGATGGATTTCGAAGCATTTTTCAAAAACGAGCTGGACGGGCTTCATGCCGAGGGCCGTTACCGCGTTTTTGCCGATCTCGAGCGTCAGCGCGGCCATTTCCCGCGCGCCACCCGCCATACGGCCGACGGTGAAAAGGACGTCACGGTCTGGTGCTCCAACGACTATCTCGGCATGGGCCAGAACCCCAAGGTGATCGAGGCGATGAAGAACGCCATCGACCACTGTGGCGCGGGTGCGGGAGGCACCCGGAATATCTCTGGCACCAACCACTATCACGTCCTGCTCGAGCGTGAGCTCGCCGACCTGCACGGCAAGGAATCGGCACTGATCTTCACCTCGGGCTATGTCTCCAACTGGGCAGCGCTCGGAACGCTCGGTGCCAAGATCCCCGGCCTGATCATCTTCTCCGACGCCTTGAACCATGCCTCGATGATCGAGGGCATCCGGTACGCCAAGTGCGACAAGGTGATCTGGAAGCACAATGACGTCGCCGATCTCGAAGCCAAGCTGAAAGCC
>NZ_NWTA01000054.1:0-6509 GCF_002531955.1 Rhizobium sp. M10
CATTCGACTGTTCGGCTTGCGCAGGCCTCGAAGTCCGGACCTGTGCTGCTGCATAGCGCTTCATGGTGGTCACCCCGATGGAGAGTTTCACGCGGTGCGCCCCCGCTGAAAACTCGCTCAACCCACTGATCGGGGAGTTCGTAACCGTACAAGACGGCCCTGTGGCCTTTAGTTCCGAGGAACCTGGTGCCGAATCGGCCGACACCAACCGCTTGTAGGGGTTACGAAGCCCCGGGGCAGCGCGTACTGCCCTATCGAAAAAGATAGTGGGAATCCGCCCGCTGCGCAACCGAATTCTTTACAAGATTCAATAGCTTCGCTTTACGCGCGGACACTTGCCTCAAAAGCGAGAGGTCACGCTTCGGGCGGTAAAGTGGTCAGAAAACCAAAGGAGGTGCGATCAGCGGAACGCCCATTGCGAGGATTGTCTGCCCACTCTCCCGGAAGAGATGACGATGACACCTGGGAGAGCGCGGACGTCGTGGCGATCGAGGAGACGGACGATACCGTCACCGTACTTCTCTGGCATCTGAAATACTCGCAGGCAGTAATGGGGCGCCGGGCGGACGATCTTTACCTCGTTTGCGGTCAAGCACAGAAGGGGGTGAAGGGGACATGGAGCTTGAAGAACCTCATCAACCACCTGACCGTGAGAGAAACATCACATCTTAAGGGCCGGGCCCGTTTCATTCGAGGCAGCCTGAATGACTTGGCCACGCTTCGAAAGGCTGCCCGACGCAGGTTCATCGAGTACCGGATCGGGATTGTACAGCCGGGTCTTAACGGTGAAAACATACCCGCAGAACATCTTGCGCTTCTGGGAGCGACTGCCACTTCATACTGTCTGTCACCGGGTGTCCCCTAATGACTGTCGCGAACCGCACCGATCCAGCTTAGCTGCCGGCCACCGTCTCCAGCGGCGCTACTTTCCATGACGGCAGGGCCGCCGCGAACTGTCACGGCCTTCTTGGGGCTTTCGATATCGAACTTGACGTTGTAGCGGTTCCACTCTGTAACAGCGGCAGAGCCGCCGACAAAATCAGGGGTAGGAATGCTCGATGTCTTGCCGATTGTTGCGGCGGGTGCATAGCTGCAGTGCAACATAGACGCTGGCTTCATGGCGCTGGCCCGAGTATTGCTATTTTCATCGAAGCGATGCTCCCTCCCGCAACGCTTCGAAGTTTAGACGGCCCACTCCTCCTCCCAAAGGGACGTCTGTGGGAACAGCGGCACTCCTCCTCCCAGGTCGCCGTTCGGTTCTTTTAGGAAAGCCTGCCGCACCTCCTCCCGCGGCAGGCTTTTCTATTTCGGGGCGATGGGCCGTCAGAGCCCGAGATCAAGTTGGGACTGGGGTCGTGCATTGCCGATCGGAGGTCGTCAGAGTTGAAAGCGTGACGCCGAGCAGCCGCACTGGCCGCTTGAATGGATAGACAGTCGCCAATCGACGGGGCATCGTTCGATGGTGTGCTCGAAGATCTTGGCTGGTTCGGCAAACGGTTCACGCCGGACATGCGCGCCGATGTGCTGCTGTTTCGAGCGGGAGACCGGCGGCTGGTTGCCGTGGATCCCAAATGGATCCCGCTTCGGCTAACGTTGCGTTTTTATAAGATCGACAGGACGCGTTTGGCAAGCAACCAAGTTTTCCTATCTCCAGCGCCGGCTGCGGGCGAGGGCCCGGTCGCGTCTTTGAAGGCCATGATGTTCGGCTGCGTCAAGAGCGCGGCCATGGTCTATGACGATCAACCCATCGTCGACCATTTCCGGCGGATCGACGCCGAGAGGATCATGGGCGCGAAATTTCGCTCTGCGCAAGTAAGGCACGAACCGTCGAGACGGCAGTTCCTAATGAGCTCATCGAAAGGTCATATCATGCTGAAATACAAGCTCTACGTACTCGTGGTAAAAGCCGACGGGAATCTCGCGATCCTCGCCGCGCTTGCCATGGTTCTTACCGCGATATGGCGCGGCGTTTTACCTATAGGAAGTTTCTACTAAAAGACTGGAGGTGCAGGATCATTCCTGCACCCTCCTCACATATCACCACGTTCGCAGTACGCGTGTCACCTATCTCTCACGCGCAACAGCGGAAACGACAAGGTCTGTCATTTGAGAGTTACCCGGAGCGCCCCACCAGTCGCAGAGGGACAGGTAGGAGAAGTCGCTCACACTGTCACCGTAGCCGATCACTGGGCGACCTGGATGCTCCGTCCGAAGCTTTTTGAGCAGAAATTGTGAGGCCACCCGTTTTGAGATCGCAGGCGGAACTAGCGCAAGGTTATTGCCGTTGTGGTGTCGAACCCAACCCCGTTTTTCTCGAATGATCGGCACAATCTCTTCAAGGCGTGAGCCGTCTCCGTCAATCTCTTTGAAGACAACATATGTCGCGAGATCAGCTTCCATCACCGACCAGCACCGGATGTGGACGCCAAGTTCCCTCGCCTTGGTCCTGCCCTCATCGAGGAGCTTATCGAAAAAGCCGGCAAGCGGCCGGAGCTCCCTTGCGACGACCTCATGCCATTCGGCGTCAGGCTTGCCGTCCTTTTTGAGGATGACGGCACCGTTCGATACGATTGAGTAGCTTTCAAACGCGATCGTAACGCGCGAAAGAGCCTCAGAGCCGCGCGCCGTAACCGGGATGGCCTCCGTGGAGACGAGCAGCCACTCGACAAAGGCAGCTTGAATCTTCGTCATATAGGAGTTGCTTCCATTAATGGATTTGGACGCCAATACCAGATCGGCTTCCGCAATCTCCGGTATCTTTTTCTTGGTTTGAAACAAGGTGTCGTCGAGGTCCACCAGAGCAATGGGCTTCATATGCGTACTCCAAAATGCGACTGGTTAAATATCTGATCGATTGCCAGATGTGAGCTTTCGCGGATTCTCCATTGGCAATGAATTTTACGATACGGAATTTGTCACATCTCAGTTTCCTTGACCTGCGCGCCGAGCTCGTAAGTAGACATACGTGGAGATTAGGAGACGTGCCGGATCAGCGTGACGGCGCGGTAGGGGGCGATCTTTCTAGGGGAGACGACATACGGGACGCCTTTGTTGTCGATCAGGTACATGAGGGCCGCGAGTTCTGGATCGGTTGGCGACGAGACGTACACCTTTTCCGGCACACGTCGCAGGATGGCCCTGGTCGCCTCCGCAATGCCCGGCTTTACTCGGTTGATGTTCGTTACGGCGTCCTCCCCCATCACCCAGGCGACGGCAGCGGCGGCGGCATCGCGATGCGCCCGGCGGGTCTCGATACTCCAGACGCTCGGGATTTCGGTTGCAATCACAGTGGAGACATCATTCCACATACCATCCACGAATGATCGGGAAATATCGTGTTCCGCGAGATTATCCCACTGGACGCAGGCGTGGAAGTCACCGGGACCGACGAGGGCAGCGTTGAGGATCGAGCGGCTGATAAGCCCGGATACGGTGCATCCTAGCATTCCGGAGGGAATAAGCCAGTCGTCGCCCGATGCGGCGAGCCATGCGCAGCCGCAGGGGTCGGCCAATACAACTAGCCGCGCAGGCCGGTCTGAGTAGTCCTTGAAGCTCTTTTCGAGTTGGTTCGCAATTGCTCCTTTGCCCGTCCAGCTATCTACGAAGACGATGCTCTCGACAGGACGCCTGGCAAGAATGTGGCGCATAGCCTCGTCGTCAACGCCCTTGTCGCGAATGATCGACAACCCGTAGTGTCCGACGTCCCGGCCGAGTAAGGCGATGGCCCTCTTGAGAAGGATGCCGAAGGGCACGCCGGCGCGGACCAAACTGACAAGGGTAATAGGACCCTCGACCGACTGCACGATCGCGAGGGCGAGGCGTGCCGTCTCGGCGCCCATGCGCGGGCCACCAGTGGCCATGGCCTTAGCAAACAGCTCCATGTATTCGCGGGTCGGGGCCATCTCGGCGGAAATCATTTCCGAGTAATGCCGCCGCCCGGATTGGATGGCCTCTTCCCTCGTGGCCGTGTCAGTAGGCTGAATATCCACTCTCTTGAGAAGGAGCGTCACGTCGTATTCGGCGTAGGAGCCTAGTGTGGCAGGGGAGGCGATGCTGTCATAGGTATCCCCCATGGGAGTGATGTCCTTAGGTAACGCGACAGCAGTGTTGTGTCGCTGTGGACTGGCGGAAATGTCCGATCGAGTGAGCCGATTTCGAAGCGGCAGACCGCATGGCCTAAGGCGGCTTCATTCACCTTCTACGTCTGAAAGGACAATGGGATCGCCCAGTGCGGACATCAGGCTGGCACAGACATTTTCCGGGCCTGTCTCCGAGCAGAGTATAATTTTCGAGTACAGCGCTGGATCGACGTTGTAGAGGTAATGTGGAACCGTTCCGCCGTAGTTGTCGGAGAACGAAAGTACTGAACCGATCGCGTGGCCTTTCGACAGGGGAGAACGCGTCACGGATGAATAGAAAACCTCAGCGCCCTCCTTTTCCAAGCGCTCCGCAAGCAGGAAGGGCTGCCACACGTGTTCGCCCGTTCCGAGTACGAGGGTAATCCCGTCATCGGCAGCGTTTGCATTGAGACCCTGCAAGTGATCGACGACGCCGAGACGCGCCCAGTCTCGAGCGACGTCGGGACAGACCTCGGGCCGCTTAGGACGGTCACAGGAAGGGACCTGCGGAGTAGCTGCCGTGAAATCCCCACGCGGAGTCCAACTGTACCGTCCGGAAACGATAGTAGCCTCACTGACTGTTCCCGTGATCTCCGCGCGGGCAGCGCCTTCTGACCAGTCGGTAAGCGTAAGTAGGACTGTGTGCTTCAGCTTCAAACGAATTTTTGCAGGAAGGGCAGCGAAGATGTTGGCAAATGTCTTACCTGTCGAAGCCTCATCGTCAACGAGTACCAAGCCGGTCGCACCATGAACCAAGTCGCGGAGCCTTGCCTCGCATGGTTCGTGCAGGAGGTGCCGCGGGGCATGGCTATGCTCTTCCTCAAATTCGCACAGCAGCGGCAGTTTAAGATCATGGCGAGTGGAGCAGATATATATTGCATCGCCGCGACCAGTGAGTTCGCGGAACCGCCGATGGACACCCGCACCAAGGCCAATGCCCGCTTCGGCTATTCCGATGAACAAAACCGGACCAGGAATATCGGCAGGAATCTGACGTGCAAGGAGGTCGAATGCATTTCCCATGACCGAAGGGCGGATCGGCAGGAATCGACCAAGAACCTTGGAAACAAACAGAAACGAGCGGTTCGGGTTGATTCGCTGCCCGAAGCCGAACATCTCGATGGGGGGTACAAGGCTTCGATCCACGTGAACCGAGATAGTGCCGTCGGCGAGTTGCGCAGAGTATGTTGAAGGATTCACCATTGCCAGCTTTCGAAAGTACGGACGTTTACCGTGGAAAAAATCCGTGCCATATGTTTCCGTGACGCCGCACGCTCATTGGCGTCTCGTTGACGAGCAGGGTAGCACTTACCTCTCGAGGCTCAGAGTGCATCCGCGCCACGATATCGCAGGAGAATTCGCCGGCCCTTGGCGCGAAGGCCAGCACGGCCGAGCGCCTCCCTGGTTTCAGCTTCGTTGGGGCTAAATCCCGATCTGAGGCCTTCCTGCCCCGTCGATGCGGCTCGTGACCCATCTCCGACAAAGCGACTGGGGCGATAGAAATAGAGTTTACGTCAGTTCATCCTCGCTCTCTGCGGTGAATCAGTAGCATGAAGTGAAGCAAGGGACGTGCCACTCGGACATGCAGCACGAATGGGAGCTGAATAGGCACCAGAACTCGAATATTGCATTCCAGGTCTCACGCGGCAGATGTCCAGATTGCCGGGAAATTTCGTATTGCATCCATAACGGCTTTGGGCGACGGATTGCGGGACCTGCCATGGCAAGCGCGTGCGGTCGCGAAACCTCAGATGGCGGCGAAGCGCTGCAGTTAAGAGAGATGCTGGAGCGTATATTCGCCTAAACGCTGCTGACGTGGCGGTTGGGCCTTTGAACGGTGGACGAGATCAGCCGGGAAAAAAGGCGTAGCTTCATTGAAATCGGCAGGGTGTACCCCGCCCACTACCGGGGATCAGAGCAGGCCAGCCTTGGCCCCAACCTGCGATGATAGCAGGTGCCTGGGGCACCTCCAGCACGTCGAGGGTTCTGCATCTTCGTGTCAGCCAATAGCCGACAGTTCGCACCACGTTTGTATTCGCTTTGTCTGCTTTACGACAGACTTAAGTCTTGATGCCTGCACTCAGCCGTCGTTGTTCAGTCCCGGCATTTTCATGGAGCGGATCGAGGGTGAAACGTTCAGGCTGCGAAGTCTATGTCTTGCAGACGAACTCGTAGTGTGAGGCCCTTGAGGGTCTTGAGCCTGCGTGACCTGCCACTGAACTTTCATCCAGCGGCGATTAGAGCCTCGGCGGTTTTGAATACGCCAAGTGGCGCGGTGTGAGCAACCGGCAACGCGGATCGTGTCCCAGCACCTGGTGTAGCTGACGGTAGGGAGTAAAGCCGAGCGCCCGCGCGCTTCTCGTTGCGCTGTAGCGGGTGATCGGCTTTGCG
>NZ_NWTA01000055.1:0-5242 GCF_002531955.1 Rhizobium sp. M10
TGCGACGCTTTCATCGTCTTCTGGTCCCTTTCCCAGCCAGGAAAATGCACCGGAAAACTCTAACCAAAACTGGTCCAGTTTGAAGGGTTCAGATCAAAGTGCACAAGATGGTGGCGAATGGGAACGTAGGGTCGTCGCCTCGATCGCCAAGAAATTGAAAAGGGGCCAGCGAGGAGCGCCTTTTGGCTCGCATCGCCGGGTCCGCGATCAAGGCCCTCGACGGAGCGGTGCCGAAATTGCCGAACAGGCGATACTTTCGGCTCTGGTCCGCAAATACAAGACTGGCGGTTCCTAAGCAGCGAGCCCAGGCGGTGCCACGTTCCTCCTACGGCATTTCATTATCCACGCATGTTGCCGAGGCTGCTGAGCCTGCTCGAATTCCGGAACAATGCAGCACATCGGGTCCGCCATCGCGGCGCTGGAATGGCTCAAGCGTCTGATCGACGAGGACGACAGACGGATCGACCCGTATCGATCCGAGACCTGGCTGTAGGCCTGAAGGCCTAGCATCCTGCCGTATTTCACGTTTACCAGGGCGTGGCCTTGTCCCTATTGGCAGATGCTATGGCCGGATGTGTCAAGTAAAAGATCCACCGGATGCGAAAAGAAACACGAGACCTATTGGGCAATGCTTGGGCGGGTCCCGACGCTATGGCGATCTCAGACCTGCACTTGTTCCGGCCCAGGCTGTGGCCGACAGCGATCGTCTCGCGGGGCCGTTGCGACAGGAGGATAGCTGGCAAATCTCAAGCTCACCTCGACATCCGGTTACGCGAGCTTGGCCGCGCCAGCTCGGGCTGTTACGATTCCGGGCGGCTCGATTGCGAAGGCGACGTCCAGACGTGGATGCTGCGACTGGCTTCTGCGAAGCATTCAGTCATCTGCGTACAGGAGCGCCCTGCGATGAACGTCATCCTCGCAGAAGAGACTAGCTTTGGCCTGCGCATGATGGCCGATGCCACAGACACCCACACCTTGTGGGTGTTAATCCGTGTTCGACAGTGGCATGTCGAGAGCGAAGCCTACGACCGGGCGCTAGCCAGGGTGGTCGAGGCGCAGGCGGGGTTACCGATCCATGGGCACTCCGGCTTCGAGCGACGGCCTATTATTTGCCGCCACAGCGCAAGGCGACGGCCCGCGGCACCAAGCGGCGCATCCGCGCCCACTATCGTGCGGAGGGCCACCAACAATTCACCAGGTTTCAGAGTGAATCAGCAGCAACAAAAATCGACGGCAAACTCGATGGGGGCTACGCGGATGGGGGCGCGCTTACTGAGCGCCGAGTCTCAACTGTACCGTCGCCACCGAACTTTGGAGCTGTCGATCCTGTTCAGGACGTTCATTCAGAACCCTACTCGGTTTGTCGTGCTTGCGACAGCGTGATGTGCGGTTTGGCACGTCTCGGCGCTCTAGGGCAGCCATTGAATAACATACAGAACAGTTTTCTGATGCTTTTCGCTCCTTCTGCATTGGCACGAATCTTGAACCTTTTTGTTGCGCGCCGCTAGGAGCTCCCAACGGGGACCTTGGCATCTTCTCAATCCAGCTCTGAACGGAGACACCAATGATGAACAACATGGCAGCCTATCGTGTAACCGAATTAACCCCTCAAGAAGCAGCTGAAACCTCCGGAGGTTGGTATTTTTGGGTTTACTTGTTTTTGCGACGTTACGGACACTTGTTTGGTTGATAAGCGAGCTGGCTCTCGATGGCTCCTAGTGACTACAGACTAGCAGTTCCCCTTTCTGCTGAAACGGCCAGCTGCACCGCAGAAAGCATACTGGCGCGACGATCAGGACGATCCTTGAGCATTTATAGGGCGATCTTGCTCTTCGTCGCCGCGGCATTTGGCTCACTGCCACTCGTTACCATACCGGTCTCCATGCAGAGTGTCGGTACTATTCGCCCGATCGTGGAGAAGACGCCCCTGATAGCGCCCGTCTCCGGACGCATCTCCCGTGTCCTTGCCTTTGAGAACGATGTCGTTGCTAAGGGGAAGGAAATAATCGCCTTTGACGATCATGTAATCGAGGAAAAGCTCAGCGGGGTTTTAGCCGACATTCATGCCAAGAGCGATCTTGCCCATGACTTCCAAACGCTGATTTCTTCCGGCGCAAGGCTCAGCGTCTCGCCCCCCCTCCAAACCGAATCCGCGACGGCTGAAAGGGTGCATTTTCTCAACTTGCTGCGCGAGAACCAAAATGCGCGCAGTAACGCCGCGGCGGAACTCGACCGCGCAAAGCGACTTGTCTCGGCTGCTGCGGCGCCCGCGAAGACCGTTGACGAGAAGGCTTTCGCTCTCCAAAATATCGAGGTCCAAGGCGAGATCCTCGTGCGACGCAAAACCGCTGATTGGAACCAGAAGCTCCTTGATGCTAACCTGCGCTTAAAGGAACTCACGGCCACCTTGCATCAGCTCGAGCACGAACGGGACCTGCACCGCATCCGCGCCCCAGTATCGGGTGCTCTCGAGCAGTTCTCCGGCCTCGCGCACGGAAGCTACGTGCAGAGCGGGCAAACCGTTGGTTGGATCTCGCCGAACGACGATCTGGTGGCGGAAATCTACGTCTCCCCCAACGACATTGGCTTTGTGCAGCCTGGTCAGCCGGTGCGGCTCCAAGTGGATGCCTTTAACTACAACCAATGGGGTGTCATCAAAGCAAGGGTGGTCGAGGTGGCGCAGGACTTCACTCTGCATGACGGGAACCCGGTCTTCAAGGTCCAGTGCGCGCTCTCTCGCAGCGAACTCGCGCTGAAAAGCGGGGCCATCGGCCACCTGAAGAAAGGCATGACCGTGCGGGCTCGCTTTCTGTTGGCCAATCGCACTCTCCTGCAACTGCTCTACGACGAGGCAGACGATTGGCTCAACCCGATGCTGGCGGGGCGCTAATATTGTCCCAACAGCCAGCGAGCCTCCATGTCGAGTAAGGCCATTAAGTTCAAACAGCGTGACATCACGGATTGCGGCGCCGCCAGCCTCGCATCTGTCGCAGCCTTCTATGGCTACAAGTTGCCATTGGCGCGCATCCGCCAGTATGCGTCGACCGACCGCTCCGGTACGAGTGTGCTGGGGCTCACGGAAGCGGCGCAGAAGCTGGGCTTCATCGCGAAAGGCGTCAAAGGTGGCTTCGACAGCCTGTACAAGATCCCCAAGCCCGCTATCGCGCACGTCGTCAAGGAGGACCTGCACCATTTCGTAGTGGTCCATGCGATCGACGCCAAGTGGGTCATCGTCATGGACCCGGCCTTGGGCGAAATCTGCAAAGTGCCGCATCAGGAATTCATGGAGCAATGGACCGGCGTTCTGGTTTTGCTGGTTCCGGCAGACACATTCAATCGTCGAGACGAGACCACGTCGCCCCTCGCCCGATTCGCCCGCCTACTCGCGCCACACCGCACGGTGATGGCGCAGGCTCTCGTCGGCGCTCTTGTGACGACCGTCCTCAGTCTCTCGACGGCGATCTACGTTCAGAAGATCGTTGATCACGTGATCCCAGCGGGAAACCGCAACCTGCTCAACTTGATGAGCATCGCAATGCTGCTGATCCTAGCGATACAGATCCTGATCAACCTCCTAAGAGGCCGACTCGTCCTGCAGACGGGGCAGAAGATCGACGTATGCTTGATCCTCGGCTATTACAATCACATCCTGGCCCTGCCCCAGAAGTTCTTCGATAGCATGCGCATGGGAGAAATCGTGTCGCGCATGAACGACGCTGTGAAAATCAGGAGCTTCCTGAACGACGTTTCGATAAACATGTTTGTTGACATTTTAATGATACTGTTCTCGTTCGGAATGATGTTCATCTATTCCTGGAATATTGCTTTGATCGTGGCGCTCGCCATTCCAATGTACATCCTGGTATATTGGGCCATCAATCGGATGAATCGAAATCTCCAACGAGTCATCATGGAAAATGACGCCAAACTCGAGGCGCAACTGGTAGAATCACTCGGAGCTGTCTCCACCATTAAGACTTCCGGCGTCGAGAGCTTCGCAAACTTCAAAATGGAGACCCGCTTCGTAAAGATGCTGCATTCCGTCTACAGCTCCGGGCTGATCTCAATCTGCGGCGACAACGCCTCGACGTTGCTGTCGGTCCTGTTCACCATCGTGCTGATGTGGTTTGGAACCACGCTTGCGCTCGAACAGGCCGTCACGCCCGGCGAATTGCTGTCCTGCTATACGTTGCTTGGCTATATCACCCGGCCGGTCGCCCGCCTGATCCAGACCAACCGGATCGTTCAAGACGCGTTTATCGCGGCGGATAGACTTTTCGAGATCTTTGAACTGGAGTCGGCAAGCAGCAGCGGCATCGATGCTACGAAGACCGATCTCGGAGATATTCGCCTGGAGAACGTCACATTCCGCTATGGCGCGCAGGCGGAGGTTTTCAGCGATCTAAGCGTCTCCTTTCGCCAAGGAGAGTTGACGGCCGTCGTGGGTGAGAGCGGCTCGGGCAAAAGCACCCTTGCGGCTCTGCTGCAGAATGTCTACCAGCTTGAGGATGGATGCATTCGGATCGGCCAATATGCCCTCCAGGATTTCTCGAGCGCATCACTGCACAAGGTCATGGCTGCAGTACCGCAATCGATAGACGTCTTCTCCGGTTCCGTGATCGAGAACATCGCCCTGGGCGAGTTCGAACCGGAGTTCGATAAGATCGTACGCATCTGTGATCGAATAGGACTGCGGGAGTGCATCGAGCGCTGGCCCGGGCGGTTCCAGGCCCATCTGGGCGAGAACGGGGTTCGCCTCTCCGGAGGTGAGAAGCAGCGCCTCGCATTGGCTCGGGCCCTGTACCGGGATCCCGACGTTCTAATCCTTGACGAAGCGACCTCCTCTCTGGACTCGGCAGCCGAAGAATTTGTGCTGCGGGTTGTTGAGGATCTGTCTCGCGCTGGGAAGACCATCATAGTCATCACTCATCGGTTGAGCACCGTTCGTGGGGCGGACAATATTGTGGTCCTGGACAAGGGGCGGGTCATTGAGGAGGGAAAGCACGCTGACCTAGTGAGAACTGATGGCCCTTACGCTCGATTATGGCGGGCGCCAAGGTCGTGATCCGTGTAGGCCCTGTCGGCTCGAGGATTGAAAACGGTTGTGAACGTCACGGTTAAGCAGCATGGCAACATTGTCGGCTGTGAACTTGAAGCGGCGGTGATCGGAACGTGGGCGATGGACTTCGTTCACGACCAACTCGCAACGGGTAAGAAACTGCGCGTGCTGACGGTGGTCGAC
>NZ_NWTA01000056.1:0-4909 GCF_002531955.1 Rhizobium sp. M10
CCTGGCGATGAGCCGAAGGCCCTTTCCGAATGCGACGTCAAATCGAACATCAAGTCCATTCCGGGCGTGGCATGTGCCCAATAGGACCACGCTTTCGAAGGAAAAAAACGTGTCAAATATTGTATGTGAACGTGACACGGACTGCAGGCGAAAGTCTTTGCGCGCACCGTCGTCGATTTTCGTTCCGAACACAAATAGCGGGGCGCAGTTGCCTTGGTATACTATCTACCCAACAATACAGGAGTTTTCTCCAGAAATCGGCGCCCACACTTATGAGCAATGGCTGAGAAGCCAGGGAACTGATGACGCTGTCTCGCTCTATCTCCACATTCCATTCTGCCGCTCGATGTGCTGGTATTGTGGTTTTCCGACTAGCATCACTCGTCGGGACACTTTGATAACCGTCTAGCAATGCTGCGCGAGGAAATCCGCCTGGTCGCCGAGCAAGTGCCGCAGGCACTCTCCGTGGGTGACGTGCACTTTGGCGGCGGATCCCCGACCATTATGCCATCGGCAGACTTCCTGTCGCTAATGGAACTCCTGCGCGGCCGTTTTGCGCTTGAGCGAGGTGCAACCATTGCCGTTGAGGTCGACCCGCGCACGTTCACCACCGATATGGCCGAAGCCCTAGAAAGAACCGGTGTGAATCGCGCAAGCGTCGGTGTGCAGAGCTTCGATCCCGTCGTACAAAAAGCGATCAACCGGATTCAGAGCGAGGCGCAAGTGATGACCGCCGTCGAAAACCTCCGCCTGTATGGGGTCAGGCGTATCAATTTCGACTTGATGTTCGGTTTGCCGAACCAAACCGTCCAGTCCTGTCTCGAGAGCGCTATGTTAGCTATTGCGATGCGTCCCGACCGCCTCGCGGTTTTCGGTTATTCCCACGTTCCATCTTTTCGAAAAAATCAGCGCTTGATTGACACAGCAGCACTGCCCGATATAGCCGCGCGAGCTGAGCAGGCCTCAGCCATGGCCGATACGTTAGTTGCAGCAGGCTATCTGCAAATTGGTCTCGACCATTTTGCTTTGCCGGATGACGAGCTTGCAATAGCACAGAGAGCTGGTCGTCTGCGCCGAAATTCGCTTGGTTACTCTGCCGAAACCTGCTCAACTGTCATCGGTTTGGGCGCGTCCGCCATTGGTCGTTGCGGCGACGGTTACGTTCAAAACGATCTCACGCAAAGCTGTTATAACCGGCACATAGCATCCGGCCGCTTGGCGATCTCAAGGGGCTACCGTTTAGCTACCGAGGATCGCGTAAGAGCTGCAATCATCGAACAGCTCATGTGCTACGTGGAGGCGGACATATCAGCAATCTGTACGGCTCAGGGATTTGATCAGACCCATCTAGTGAGTTCAGCTAAGCAGCTAGAGATTCTGGCTGAGGATGGGATCGTTGAGTTTGACAACGGTTTAGTCAGTGTGCGGCACGAACGTCGCTCTGCCCTTCGCCATGTCGCTGCCGCGTTCGATGCTTATCTTGGCCGCCAGCCGATCTAGACTGGCAAACGGAGGACCTTGGAGTGATCACTTAATCGAGCTCGAGTTCGTCGAGATGTTAGGCAGGAGGCAAGCCCCCAATTGCTCGATTTTAAATCGATCGCTGAATTCGCAGTCCATGGCATGTGTCGGTCTCGATCGCGTCACAGTTCAGCTCTCGCCACTGGCAAAGAAATCCGCCGTCAAATATCGTGAAAGGTCTGGCGCAGCACGGCTTCACCGGCTCGGTTGCGCGCGCCAACTTGAAGCAGGCGACACCTTCGTTCAAAACGGACCAGACGCCCGGACAGTTCAGCTTGACGCCACCAATGCGGCTTCGATTGCGCAGGCGGCGGAGACGCGCATCCAGGAAACCTGCGGCAGGCTCGATGTTCACGGTGGCGATCGAGCGCGGTTAAATGCCTAGAACATGGCCTAAACACTCTTGTCGTTGATCTCGACGAAATGGGACCGTGTTCGGACCCCAATTATTTGTCCTTGCCGTACACAGGTGATGCTGCCGTTGGCTCCACTACATGCCCAGGGCGACAGGTTGTTGCACTGCGACAGGTCACCGTTCAAACCGCTCCAGCATTGTTCTCAACTGCGCGTTTTGCAGCCTTAGCTTTCTGGCTAGCTGCCTCCTGAGCACCCTGATGTCTTCGTCGAGGCTCATCTGGTCCGCAGTGTGAACTGCCGGGGCAGCGTTTGCAATCGCGGCTGATGCCTTCTTACGCGGGGCGACCTCGAGAGTTCGCTCGAGCCTCGTAGCATCGTGCCCAGCGGCGATGTCGGTACTAAGCCCGCCGAATGGAGGTGGATCGGCCGCCTCAACGTTTTTGGCATCTTGGCCTTCGACCTGATCGTGGCCACCGATTCCGACTTCCTTAGAAACAACAAACTCGGTGGAAATTGCAGGAGAATGGCCGTGACGGGGAGGCCCCTCGCTTGCCGGTCGAACGGCGCTTATCAGGCTCTTCTCGGCAGGCGTTTCGGTCGGACCGGCAATGGCCAATGTGTCCGGCGTAACCTTCTGGTCCGAGCCGTTTTCTCGCTTTTGTTCGCGACCCGGTGAGATCAGTCGGGCAAGAAGTTTCCAGGGAGACGCCATCTATCCGACCTCGCGTTTTATCCCGCAAGCAGGCAGTGAGTTTGGGGTCCGGCAACAGCATTACCGTTGCCGAATTGTTTGTCTCGATAAGAATGTAGATCCGGTCGCTTATTGACCGGCTGCTTATATCAATCGAGCTTGAGCCGTTTGCGCAGATCTTCATTTTCAGCGCGAAGTTTTCCAGCAAGAAGCTTGCGCAGCCGCTGATTTTCCTCTTCCAACTGCAAAAGGTCTGCCATTTCATCGCTCGCCGTCATCGGGGCAGCCGGCGCTGCCTGCACAGCCTTTGGAGCACGGCGCACAGGTGCGCGTTTGGCGCTCGCCGTGGCTTCGATAGCCTTTGTCTTGCGCCCTCTCCTCTTCACACCACCGTCCCCGGCCAGCGCAGCTGCCGGCTCTGCCGTAGCGTCAGCTAACGCGGTCTCGAGTGCCGCGACTTTTTTGGCGCGCGGTTTGCGCTGTTTCTTCGGCGCATTAGGCGTTTCGACAACGGTCTGTCCATCGACCTTGGTTGTCGTATTAGTCTCGTCGGCCATGCTCATCTCCTGTGTATCTGATGCAGTTGTCGACGGCCCGAGAGGCGCTGTCAACAACTGCTCGGCCTGATCTTGTTCCGGCAAAGACATTTCGCTGTCGGGTTTGCCACTCTGAGAGCTACCTGACAGAAAAGGCAATGCCTCTTCCTCTAGATCGCGCGCGACTGACTTTAGATCCACATTGCCCCAGATCGAGTTCGATCTGGCATCAAGTTTTCGCCTGCCGTTCTTGTACTCGACGGCAAAACTGCGTTGCACTTTTTTCAATATAAGAGGCCTTGGAGAATCCACGGGGTGGCTGATGTTATGCTGGAACAGCACGAATAGCGCCTACCGGACTACCAGTCTATACCCACGGTCTAGCCTGAGGCCAATTTTTTAGCGCCGCATTATTTTTTGGAGTTACCGCGGCCTCTGCCGATTTATCGTCCCGGTCCCTAAAGTGGTGAAGGAGCCGCGCACCAACCCAGGCTTCTCCTTCGTCGGCTGGCGCTTCAAAGACCAGATGCTGCGCACTTACGCCGGGGAAAATGTTGAAGCGCTTGGCCCACGTTTCGCGGCACTCGCAGCGGCGGTGCTGACCAAGACCGAACGCAGTTTCCTTGCAGCTAGCGCCGCCATTAGGCTCATTGATGTGCCGAGACGAACATGCGGCTTGGCTTTGTCGGCTGAAACAAGAGTAGCGAAGGAGTGTTGCTTTTATGACAAGACACGAGGAGTTTGTCGGTCGAATGTCACAGGCGGATCTGCCTTGCACACGGCCGCCATAGAGAGAAGGATGGGGTCGCCGCTCGCTTCACTGCTGAGTCACGCCATCGTTTTCGTGAATGCATTCCATCCAAACAATCGATTTTACTGATCGAAACGGTTGCCATTAGAAGACGCTGAAGAAGCGTTTTGTAAAAGCCGTAATTCGGAGTTCTTAAAATGGGTCCTCGGGTGCCGTGGAGACTGTGCTGGGAAAACGAGATGAGGCAGTCGGTCTGCTGCCTGGTCTCGATCGTTATCTTGCGCTCGACGTGATCGGGTAGAATCTTGGTCGTTGCTTCTCGACGTTTCAGTGGGCTCTCACGGGACGCACTTTTGCCCCGGTCGATGCCGCCTCCTATTCGTCTTCACCGCGCGCTGGTCATCTTTCTACTGCTTCCCCTTCTAGCGTTTGTTGCAGATCGGTTCTCACGCCGTGGGCGCCGTTCGACGTGATTATCAATGGCGGCCCCACCGCGTGGGAGCTGAGTTCGGTACTGGCGCATATGCGAATGACGGAGGCCGGCGGCGGAATTCTGTGTGCTATGCCTCGGAGCCAACGCAGGCGCACTCGCCGCTGCAAGGATACGGTCTGCGACCTTTGCAGCGACCACCAAACGTCGTTGTGGCTGTCGGGCGGAAAGATGAAGGACTGGGTAATGTGGATACGTTACGCGGCGTTACTGCCGCAAATGCTTCGGTCTGGGGCTCTGTTAGCGCCGATTGTCGGCAATCTCACCGATCCGGTCACGATCTGATTTCGGCTTCGACCCGTGAGCTCTAGCTGCACTGTCAAGCGCCACCCTATGAAACTGCGAAAGCCGGTGGCCAGACCAGAGCGACCTACCTTTCGAAACGAACTGGAGAGCAACATGCTGTGTCTAGGGCTCAGTGGCGGTCTAAGCAGAGTCTACGAAAATTCGTTCGATCTACCGAACACCTTTATGCACGATGGGGCTGCGGTTCTCGTTCGCGACGGGCGAGTGATAGCGGCGGTCGAGGAGGAGCGCCTTAACCGGATCAAGCACTCCAACAA
>NZ_NWTA01000057.1:0-4839 GCF_002531955.1 Rhizobium sp. M10
ACAAACCTAATGTCGCCGATCAGACAAAGCCGACAGACGGTGTCGTGATGGCATCACTTGCACCGCTAGAGCAAATCCTGCTCAATCTGGGTCATATCCAGCGGCCTTAAGGTAGTTTGCGCATTCTGCCGCAGTGAAGCGAGGTATCAAGGCCCCGACCGCATCCCATAGAGCATCGATCTTTCGCTCGGCTCGGCCTCGCAACATGGCTTTCAGCTTCGAGAATGCGTTCTCGATTGGATTGAAGTCCGGACTATAGGGCGGCAGGAACATGAGCTTGGCGCCGGCACGTTCGATGGCATCGCGGACACCGGCTATCTTGTGTGCAGGCAGGTTATCCATAATGACGACGTCGCCGATCTCCAGGGGCGGCACCAGCACCTGTTCGACATACGCAAGGAAGACGTTGCCGTTCATCGCGCCATCGTAGACGAATGGGGCGGTCATTCCGCTGAGGCGCAACGCACCGGTGAAAGTCGTTGTTTTCCAATGGCCGTGCGGCACGCCGGCACGGCAAACGCTCACCTCGCAATGCACGTCCGCGCAGACGTGACATCTTGGTCGAGAGGCCGGTTTCGTCGATGAAGATCAGTTTCTCCGGATCGAGGTCCAATTGACCATCGAACCAGGCGCGCCGGCGCTTCAGGACGTCCGGTCGGTCCTGCTCCAGTGCGTGTGCGGTCTTTTTTTAAAGGTCCACCCACGGCCTCGAAGCCAGGCGCCAAGTGCGCTGCGGCTGATCTTCACCTGCCGCTCGACGGACAAGCGCTCAACCATCTCATCGAGCGTCACATCCCTACGCTCGTTGATCAACGCGACAACGAATTCCTCGTGTGCATCCACTGCCGAAGGTCGTCTCCAGCTCTGTGGCAGAGCAGTTAACTCACCCTCTTTCGCTCTTCAATCCAGCGGATCGCCGTCGAAATCCCAACTCCGAAACGAGCCGCAGCCTGTCGAGCCGACATGCCCGCCGCAGACGCTTTCAAAACCCGTATTAGGAGATCATCGCTCAGGGCCTGTCCCATCATCCACCTCTCCGCTGTGGATGTTGAATCAGCTTCGGTCGCTCTCGTCACCTCACAATCGATTCATCAATCGCAGGACATGTCTAGGTCGACCGCGCGCCAGCGCGACCGCGACCATCAGCAGGACAAAGAGCTTTGAAAACAGGAGACAATCGCACATCCCTGTAGCCAAGAGAGAAATGGCGTATCGCACGGGAGACGCTGCGAGCGCCCAGTGATAGAGCTTCGCCTTGTGGCTGAACAAGCCAACTTCGATCGCGCAGGCCCGCCGCGCCCGACAGCTGGCCAAAAACAGCGCCAGGAGCTACGACTGGGGCCACGCACGTGAGTATGTCGAGGGCATGTCGCGCATGCTGCAGCAGGACAAACCGGATGGCCACGTCTTGGCGACCGGCGAGACGACGAGTGTCGGCCAATTTCTCGAGCGGGCTTTTGCCGACTTGAACATTACTTTGGAATGGAAGGCGTCCGGCGTCGACTGGCTACGACTCCGCGTCCGGTGCCTGCCTTGTTGAAGTCGATCCTCGATACCTCCGCCCGACGGAAGTTGATCTTCTGCCGGTGATCCGACCAAGGCCCGCCAGAAGCTGGGCTGGCAACACAAGGCCCCGGTTCAGGAGCTCGTCGCCGAGATGGTGCGCGAGGATGTCAAGCACTGGAAGGCCCTGAACAGCCGGGAAGAGCTCTGAGTGTACGACTTGTCCAACAAGAAGATCTGGGTTGTCGGCCATCGCAGTATGGTCGGCAGTGCGCTTGTGCGCAGGCTCCGATGCCGTGCTCTGCGGCAGTGGCGTCAGTTAGCGGGTCGAACGAGGAGCGCGGATCGTGAACCCGCGAGCGCGCAAAAATACGGCATTAGCCGATGATGTTCATACTTCCACCAGGTGCCCGGATTGCGGTACCGAGGCTTCGGGGCATATGTTCCTGATGGTCCTGCTTGTCTCGAATATCTCACGCTTGACGTCTAAGCGTTCGCAGATCGAAAGGTGCGGGATGTGTCATCGTGTGGGTCGGTCCGTCATCGAGGGTTAAATAGACGCACCGATCACTGGGCCGCCACCGTCTCTTCGGATAACTTCAGCTATGGGACCATGCTCTTTCATAGCTCAGGGCCATTCCGCTCGATCAAGGTCCCCGATGGCCAATCACTCATTGAGCATCCTATTGGGAATACTACCAAAATTACGTTTTCACAGCGCGTCGGCGGGAGGTTGAGATAAACATCGGCAAGGGTGGATCGCACGCGTACCCCTTCCAAAACCGTCGCAAGACCATTTCGGCAGAGCCTGAGAACAAGGTTGCGCAACGCCTGCCGAACACCGCCGAACGCAAACCGAACGCCAAGTTGCTGCAGCACTGGGTAAACAATGCGCATCGAATTAATGCCGTACCCCTCAAGATCTGGACGCACGCCCCACAATCCAAGCTCGCATACGAGTAGATCGACCTCGCCAACCCGAACGAAACGACGCAACAACCCCATGTGAGCGGCCACACCGTGCGCATCATAGCCTATTACGCGAAGCTCGGGCCTAGCTCCTGACCAACTACGAGCACCTTCGAATGGAAGGGCGTTGTAAGCTCCAGTTGGCCCATAGGTCTTCCGAAAGAAATCTGCGAGCTCCGTGTGGTCAGAGAGCTCCAACTCGTTTTCCCAGCACACTTTCCACCGCACCTGAGGGCTCATACCTAAACCTCCACTTAATACTCTGTCCAGGCGTCGACAGAGCAACTACTTGATACGCACTCGTTGGGGCGCTTCTAATGGCACTGGTATAAGCTGGTGAAATCATTTGTTTGGATGGAACTCATCCGTCCAATGGATGCGTTCCAATCAATCGGCCTGCCATCGGCTGCCGACGCCAGATGAAGCGGCCGGGCTCCAACTTCTTCGTGAACATGCCGCCTTGTCCATCATGCTGGATCATCTTGATCAGGCATCCAGGACATTGAACTGAAAAGTTGACCATGACTGAGAGGCTCGCTACTCAGGCAGAAGCAAGCCAAAGACGTTTTCGGCGATAATCAGGCAAATTGTCGAGATCACATTAGAACCCTCGGCGGAACCGGGCTGGTCTATCCCGGCGTCGAAAGTCGTCGAACGACCCGACCTGGCGGAGGGGTTTTTTCGGAATGTTCGGTTTGCGACAGTCTGATTCCACACAAAATGGGACGCGGCGATAGGCAGCAGCATTCTCCTGTTGAATCTGAAAGGGGTTCCCCTCGCAAAACGCCCTGGTTCGCTTTGGCTATCGCAGCCCATGGACCGGCACGCTGGGTATCGGCGAAGATTGCCAGAGGACATACTTGCCTGGCGATCCCGACCTCGGGAGAAGATGATGGGTACAGGAATGGATTCGCAGATCAGTGCGTTTCCGGTGCAAGCTTTTAGGACCCCGGACACAGCAAACGCCTCCCAGGACTGGCGAGGCGGCCGCGAGATCGCAATTTTCTCCTAGATAACGGTATGAGGTGATCGTCATACCCTGGTCACCGGATGCCGATCGTCACGCACATGGTCTGGTACAGAGCCGGCGGCGCCGATGAGCCCCCGAGGAAATACTTAGTGACTGGCACGGTTGTTGCGTCGTCTCACGAAAGACAGCCGTTAACGAGAGGTCACGATGATGGATGTATGCTCGATGGGGATGGTGTTGTGCGGTGGGTACCTTCTTGCTGCATCCGCAGGCAGACTCGGCGGCGCTGAGAATGTCTTATCTGACTCGCCTTTGTCCGCGGCTGATGTATCGAGTTTCGAGACTTTCATAGTTCGCAGCCCACCGACATCACTCAATCTGGATCCATTTTATGCCAAATATGCTGACGCAGCGGGCATACCTATTATTTCGTCAAACAAGGTTCCAGACACGGCACTATTGATCTCACGTGACATTGTCCTCTACATGTTGTCAGAACGCCGTGATGTCCGCGATGCTTTAATCCAGGCTGGAGCGCGGGTGGGCGTCATGGCAATTGACGAGACGACGACTGATATTCCCGAGCAGCGGGATTGGAAGAAGCCTCTTCCCGATGATCCACGTCTCACCCCTGACGAGCGGCGGGATTACGCCAACACGATCGGCAAGATGACTGCCCGAGACTACTGGGCACAAAGGGCGCGCGGCATGGGCGGGCTCTACACGACGGGAGCTGTGGAGAATTTGATGGGCGTGCCGGGCACGCGGTATTACGGCGGGAACATTCTTGTTCACGAATTCTCACATAATATTTTCAACGCGCTGCGCACGGTAGATCCTGATCTCGTTGCACGAGTTGAACGTGCCTATTCGCACGCCTACGAGAAAGGCCTCTGGGCGTGTTCCTATATGGAGAACAACGTCGATGAGTATTGGGCCGAGGGCACGCGATTTTGGTTCAATACGAACTTGGCTTACAGCCGAGGCAATCTCACCATTGCCACATCAGAAGATTTCGAGGCTCACGATCCAAGCCTCTATAATATCATGGCCGAAGTCTACCGCCATGACCACCACATTCTGGCGGATGTCTATTACCGGCATTCGGCGAAGTCGCAGTAATGTCCTTTGGTATTGACTGCCGGCCTCATGCTGCAATCCCGCTGGAGACCCGAACTATCGCTGATCGTCCGTAATTTGTCAGAGCCAGCCATAAATTTGAGTTTCCGTTCAATTGAAGCGCCCATGTTGTTCCCACGGGTGCATACCAAGTACTTCGTGGCCGCTGGAATTGGCTCCTTGTGCAACATCGAGACCAAATGACCTGCCACTGAATTTTCATCCGGCGGCGATTAGAGCCTCGGCGGTCTTGAAACGCTCCCAAACGTTGGACCACC
>NZ_NWTA01000058.1:0-4630 GCF_002531955.1 Rhizobium sp. M10
CCGGCGCCTACCTTGTCGAGCAGCGGACCGAGAAGCGCCTTGACGTCGGCCTTGAACTGATCGCGCACCTCGGGGCTGTCTGACCCGTAAAACTGGTTGGCCATCGCCTGGATGGTCGGGTTGAACAGGTGGGTGATATTGTTGGGAACGGTGCTGCCGAATTCGGAAGCGGCAACCTTTTTCAAACCGTCGAGGTCGATCTTGAGATCGGGGAACAGGCTCCCGCCGAGCCCGAGCGACTGGTCGAAATCCACAACCGGCAGGATGGAGCCGAGCCCCTTCAGTTCCCGCTCGGTCTTGTTGCCGGCCAGTCCCATGCGGATCAGGCCATCGAGCGCCGTCGTCGGATCGGAGATCGTCGGCAGCACGTTCTTGTCGAAGAATTCGGCATAGGTCTTGTCGGCAATCGCCGAGCGCTGCTTTACGAAATCGTCGGGAAGCACCATGGAATAGAAGCCGAGGGCGGCATTATATTCCTTGAGAATGGTGGTGACGTCCTTGCCGGATTTGAGACCGTCATTCAGCAGGCCGCCATTGACGATGTCGCGCTCAAAGGCATCCTCGACCTTCGTACGCAGGTCCTTCATCTTCTCGTCACGCGTTATCGTGTCGTTGATGATCTCGGAAGCGTCCTTGTTCGTATCGGCCGGCGCCACGCGATAACCGGAGAAGATCAGCTTGAAGGCCTTCAGCGCCTTCTCCGTCATCAGCGAGTTGACGTCGGGGTCCGAGCCCAGGATGGCGATCGACTTGTCGAGATCCTTCAGGATCTCCTGGTCGTTGTAGATGCCGCGCTGGTTGTCGCCGAGGCTGTCCTTGTATTGGCCGAAGGTCGCCTTGGTCTGAAGCAGATCGAGATACATGATCAGTTTCTGCTCGGCAGTGTAATTGTGAGGGTTTTTGACGACGTCGATGCTCTCGAAGGATTTGTCCTTGTCCTTCAGCCCTTCCATGAAGCCCTGATTGATCTCGCTCATGAAATCGGAATTGAACAGGAGATCGATGACCGGCTGGATCGGCGCGGTAGGGCGGGACGTGCCATTCGACGTGGCGGCCAGCGAAACGAACTTCGGACTGCTCGTCTGCGCCGATATAGAGGAGAAAATCGTCAGGGCTGCCGTCGTGGTCCCGTCAGAGGCAAAAGGCGATGCCTTCTTGACCGTGGTGCTCGTGGTTTTGCCCTGGCTCGTGGAATTTTCGGACTTTGGATCGGAATTGGCGTTTAGCCGGAGAAATGAAACCGTATCGATATCCGAAGATGCTGGTGCGATCGATGACATGCGTTCCCTTTGATTTTCTTTTTCCGCTTTTCGCGGATGACGTCGTTTACCTTACGTTAGGCATAAGATCGACCTTTGCGTGATAATTCAAGCCCGATCGGACATCGCGGTTGCATAAAATGCAGCGGCCTCGCGCCTGGAGATCAAAAATCACATTTTTACCGAGGGGTCGCAGGGTATTTCCCAGGCTGTGGCGGTCATCGTTGCCGCCCCTCTGCCTCTACCAGATGAATGACGGGTCTGGCCCAAATTCGAGATGCACGGACTCGCCGGTGTAGCGTTCAAGCTTCTCGTTCAGCTGCTTTTCCATTTTGTCGAGCTTCTTCACGCCATTGGCCATATCCCACAGACCAAGCGCCAGCCCGACGGCCGAGGCAACGAGGCCGGTGACCAGTCCGGCCGCGGCAAGGCCGGTTTTGGCGGCGCTGCTGAAGATGGTCACGACTTCCGGCGCCACCGTTCCGAGTCCGGAAAAGGCACGGGACATGGCATTGGTCAGATAAAGCATCGCCTCGGAGAAACCGATCAGCGCGTTGCCGGTACCGGCAATGCCGCCGATTATTTCGAGCGCGCCCTTGGCGCGGTCGCCGGCCTTCATCGACCGCGACGCCGAATAGAAGCCGAGGCCGGCCATGGCGAGGCCGCCGGCCGCGCCGAGGATCTTGCCTGCCGCTTCCATCGTCTTCGGCGAGAAGTTCATCGAGATCCCCTTGCCCCAGCTGCCAGGCTGATTGCCGAAGGCGCTGAACGGTTTGCCGGCAACGTCGAGGTTCTTGCCGAGCCCCTCCATCGTCATGCCGACGATCTGTGTCGCCGAGCCGACCGCAGCGGCGATATCGGCCGGCGTCCACTTGCCGCCGACACCGAGGCCGTGCGCCACCAGCACGCTCGACATCGTCAGCATCTGCACGGCGTGCATCAGACCGGCCTTGTACACTTCGGCATCGATGCCGGCAGGTGTACGGGTCTGGCGCGGCAGGTCGAGCGAATCCTTGAAGGAGGCAAGCGCGTCGTCGAGCTTCATACCGCCGCGCACCATGCGCAGAACGCCGTCGACGTCGCGCGCTATATCCTGCGCCAGGTTCTGCTTCAGCGTCTCGCCGCCATCTGCCGGGCCGTTTTTGCTGATGAAATCCTCGGCGAAGGTGTTTGCCAACTGGCTGATGGCGTCATTCGTTGCGCCGGGCACAAATGTGTCATCCGGACCCGACAGCAGCGGCTCGAGATCGACACCCTGGCCGTCGCCGATATAATGTTCCTTGACGATGTTCGAGAAGGTGACGTTCGCGGCGTCGAGATGCGCGTCGATATAATCCTGGGGCAGGAGATCGACGAGCGTGTTGAGTTCGGAATAATAATCCTTCAGGGCATCTTCGAAGCTCTTGCCGGCGCTCAGCGCCCGGTCGATCGCCTTGCCGCCGCCGATATCGATCAGATAGGCGTCTTCGATGTTGGTGAGCAGATCGGAATTCTCCGGGCTTTGCAGATATTCCTTCATGCCGCTCGCGAAGATATCCGAGAGATGCTGCTGCGTCGCCGGATCGGCCGTCAGCTTTTCGATCCGCGCATCGAGGTCCTTGCCGACGCGCTCGCCATCGGGCACGCTGTCGCCATACTGGTTCATATAGCCATTGAACTGCTGTTTGATCTCGATGAGATCGTAGAGCACCGTCGCCTTCTGTTCCGGCGTCAGCTGGTCGAGGTGGTCCATGTTGTCGGGCGCGACGAAATTCCGGTTCACGTCCTTCACGGCGTCGCCGAGAATGCCGTATTTGAGTTCGTCGAGCTTCTTCAGCGTCGGCTCATAGGCGGTCGACGGAGCGTAGCCGCGCAGCACCTTGCTTTCCAGGATGTCGTTCTCGTCGATCGGGCGCTCCACGACCGGCTCGATGGCATCCGAGCCCGACATGACAAGGTCCATCTTCTTGAGGCTCGATGTCAGATAGTCGCTGTCGATATAGGGCAGATCGAGATTTTGGACGGTCTTGCTCCAGCCATTGTCCGTGGTGGCGAACATACGCTCGGCGATCCAGGCGTCACCGCCGCTGCCGGCGAAGAAGCGCCCGCGATCTGAGCCGTTGGCCGCAATGCCCTTGCCGGCCAGCCCGGTGCCGATCATGATTGCCGCCATGACGTCGTTGAACGAATAGCTGGCGAGATTGCTGGAGGGTAGCGGCGAGACGCTCTTGTCCCACTCGGCATTGGCCGGGAGCTTCGAGACCAGGCTGGCGCCCATGACGAGCCCTTCGAGCGCGGTCTGTACCGCGTGGCGGTAACCCCAGACTTCCTTGCCGCCGGGAGCGCTCAGACGCGAGGTCAGGCGCTCCAGAAGGCCGCCAAGATCAGCCTGACTGACCTCTCCGGCGCCTACCTTGTCGAGCAGCGGACCGAGAAGCGCCTTGACGTCGGCCTTGAACTGATCGCGCACCGCGGGGCTGTCTCCCCCGTAAAACTGCTTGGCCATCGCCTGGATGGTCGGGTTGAACAGGTGGGTGATGTTGTTGGGAACGGTGCTGCCGAATTCGGAAGCGGCAACCTTTTTCAAACCGTCCAGGTCGATCTTGAGATCGTTGCCCGGGTCGGTTTCGGGCGTGCTCACCTTTGCATCGACCAGGATCGCGGTGGCGCCGCTTTTGCTCTGGGTAAACCCGACGAAGCCCCGCGCAGCGGAGATGTCGAGTGCCTGCCCGTTGCCGCTCGGCGCGATCTTGCGTATTTCGCCGGCGTCGATGGTTTTTGTCGATGCAGAACGGCCAGTCACGTCTTTCTGGTCGAGGTCCACGACCAGGGTTTCGACCTCTTTCGATCCGCTGCCAACACGTTCCAACATGATTTCGTCACTCCTGATCGACGGCCGCACCCTGAACGGAGGCCCGGAAAGCCTCGTTAGGTCAGAAGTTTTTCAGTGATATGACAAATGGGTGCTATCGGAGCGGCAAAATTGAACCATTGACCCCCACATAGCGCTTCCAAATTATACCGCAGTACAAATGCTGGTGACACCGCAGTCGCCAAGGTGCGGCGCAATAGAGCACGCTACCGTAGGGAATGCGCTCACGAGACAGATCAAAGTCGGTCCTCGGGCTCGGTTTTCAGACTGCATTGTCCGGCAAATCGGTATAAGCCGTCCTCTCGAACAAATCAGGGGACAACATGGAAACCGTGGAAATCAGCAGCCGCAGCGACTTCGGCCTTTGGGCAATTGAGCGGGCGCGGGAAATCGTAACGTCCGAGGGAACTGCTTTTGCGATGGCCGCTCGCGATATGGACGACGAGGCGCTTGATTCATATCGACATCAAGAAGCTCGGCCGGTTTCATGAGGTCGGCCACCGCATCACCGGCGATCGCA
>NZ_NWTA01000059.1:0-4353 GCF_002531955.1 Rhizobium sp. M10
AGGGAACCATCATCGTCCTTGCCGTCGTCATCGATCAATACAGGCGATCAAAACAAGCAAGAGCGTGAAAAGACTGCGGCAGAGCAACGTCTATGGACATGACCGGACCGGACCAATCCGATGATGTGGACGTCGCGAAACTTCACGGCAGCCGCAAAGCGGCAACTGATAGGGCAGAAAACATGGCAAACATCGACCTCAACAGCGATCTCGGCGAAAGCTTCGGTGCATGGGCAATGGGTGACGATGTTTCGATGCTGTCGATCGTCACCAGCGCCAACATTGCCTGCGGCTTCCATGCCGGTGACCCGGCTGGCATCCTGTCCGTTTTGAAGGAAGCGACAAAACGCGGCGTCTCGGTCGGAGCCCATATCAGTTACCGCGATCTCGTCGGGTTTGGTCGCCGCAACATGGATCCGTCCAGCGCCGAACTCGTCGGTGATACCATCTACCAGATCGGCGCTTTGCAGGCTCTGGCAATAGCCGCAGGCACCCGGGTGCGCTATGTGAAGCCGCATGGCGCACTGTACAACACAATTGCCACTGATGCCCGACAAGCCTACGATGTCAGCACCGGTATCAAGGCGGTCGATCCCTCGCTCGCCTTGCTGGCGCTTTCCGGGGCGCCCATCGTCGAGCAGGCGCGTGCGGCCGGGCTGACGGTTATCTGCGAGGCCTTCGCCGATCGGGCCTATAACGCCGATGGCAGCCTCGTCAGCCGCCGCTTGCCGGGCTCGATCGTCCACGACCCGGAAATCATCGCCAAGCGGATGCTGCGGCTTGTGGCGGACGGTCGCATCACGGCGATTGATGGCACGGACGTAAGGCTCGAAGCGCAATCGATCTGTGTCCATGGCGATACTCCGGCGGCCGTCGCCATCGCTCAGAGATTGCGCGAAGCATTGATGAGCAATGGCGTCGGCCTCAAGCCTTTCACGGATGTCGACCATGACTGACAAGCTGCGATTTCTGCCCGCCGGCAGCCATGCCTTTCTCGTCGAACTCGACGGTCTGGAAAAGACGCTGACGCTGCTCGATCGCCTTCTGGCCGATCGGCCGGAGGGGGTCGTCGAACTGGTGCCTGCCGCCCGAACGGTGATGCTCCGCTTCGATCCGCATGTGACGGATCGGGCACGGCTTTGCGCGCATATATGCGCGCTTGATCTCGGTCATCGCAGCGCTCGCCAGGGCGAGACGATCGAGATCCCGGTCCGCTATGACGGCGAGGACCTTGCCGAAGTAGCTGAAATCCTCGGCTGGTCGGTCGATGACGTCATCCGCCGCCACACGGAAGCCACCTATACGGTTGCCTTCACCGGTTTTGCTCCCGGCTTTGCCTATATGACCTCGGACGATCCGGACTTCGACCTGCCACGCCGCAAGAGCCCGCGCGTGCGCATTCCTGCGGGTTCCGTGGCGCTCGGCGGCAAATTCGGCGGCGTCTATCCCTCGGACAGTCCAGGCGGCTGGCAGCTCATCGGCACAACCCCATTGAAGATGTGGGACATCAAACGACCGCGCGCCGCACTTCTGGCCCCGGGCGACCGCGTCCACTTTCGTGAAATCGCAAAAGGCGCCCTGGTTGCAGCTGCCGCTGTACCGGAGCCTGAAGCCGTGCAACCCGCGGCAGGGCTTTTCGTCACCCGCGCCGATCGACCCGCGCTGTTTCAGGATCTCGGTCGGTCCGGCAGCAGTGACCAAGGCGTATCGGAATCCGGCGCGCTCGACCGTGCTTGCCTGATGGAGGCCAATCGGTATGTCGGCAATCCGCGCAATGCAGCTGTCTTGGAAATTGCTTTCGGCGGCTTCGCCCTCAAAGTCGATCGACCGGTCACGCTCGCCGTGACCGGTGCACCTGCGCCGCTTGATATATCGACCGAAGACGGTCGTTCCGTCGCCGCACCCTTCGCTCAGCCCTTCGCGCTCGATGCCGGCGACGAACTGACGCTCGGCTTTCCCACGGAAGGCATGCGCAGCTACATAGCGTTGCGCGGCGGTTTCGCTGTCGAACCCATTCTCGGCTCGGCTGCCACCGACACCTTGGCAAAAGTCGGGCCGGCACCGGTTACGGCAGGCGATGTCCTGGTGCCGGCCAACACACCCGTCTCTGCCGTCGATCCCTTCCGGCACGACACACGAGCGCTGCCCAGAGCCGGAGATACCGTGACTCTTGACGTTGTCCTTGGCCCGCGAACCGACTGGTTCACAGCAAAGGGTATCGAGACACTCACAACGCAAATGTGGCAGGTGACAGCTGAATCGAGCCGCGTCGGCATGCGGCTCGCCGGAGCCGAGCCGCGGGAGCGGAAGGATGCCGCCGAATTGCCGTCGGAGGACACCCCCCTTGGGGCAATCCAGGTGCCGCACAGCGGGCAACCGGTGCTCTTCCTGGCCGATCATCCGTTGACTGGCGGCTACCCGGTGATCGGTGTCGTGGCCAGCCACCACCTTGATCTCGCCGGCCAGATCCCGATCGGCGCCAACATCCGCTTCAATGTCGTCGCCGCATTCGATGCGCTCGTCAGGGAAATCAACCGATGAAAAAATTGCTCATTGCCAATCGCGGCGAAATCGCCATCCGCATCAGCCGCGCCGCGCGCGATTATGGCGTCGCCTCGGTCGCGATCTACTCGGATGCCGATGCTGCCTCGCTCCATGTCGACCTTGCCGACGAAGCCTATTGCCTGGGCGCCGGTCGCCCGGTCGACACCTATCTGAATATCGGAAAGATCCTGGAAATCGCGCGACGGGCCGGCGCCGATGCGGTCCATCCCGGTTACGGATTCTTGTCCGAGCGTGCCGAATTCGCCAGCGCCGTCATTGATGCCGGCCTCATCTGGGTCGGTCCCAAACCTGAGGTGATCACGGCGCTTGGCGACAAGGTGGAAGCACGACGGATCGCCGAAAAGGTCGGGGCGCCTCTTGTCAAAGGATCGGACGGTCCTCTGGCCACCGCCGAGGAAGCTATCGCCTTTGCCCGGCAAGCCGGTTTGCCGCTGGCGATCAAGGCTGCCTTCGGTGGCGGTGGCCGCGGCATGAAGGTCGTTCATCGCATTGAGGATGTCGGCGAATTCTTCGAATCCGCCGTGCGCGAGGCGAAGGAAGCCTTCGGGCGCGGTGAATGTTATGCCGAGCAATTCCTGGAAAAACCACGCCATATCGAGGCGCAGATCATCGCCGACAGCCACGGCAATACGGTGGTGCTCGGCACTCGCGATTGCTCGCTGCAGCGGCGCAATCAAAAGCTGGTCGAAGAGGCGCCGGCACCGTTCATCTCCGAGGAGCAGCGCAGCCGCATTCACGATGCCGCCAGGGCGATCTGCGCCTCGGCCGGCTATACCGGCGCCGGTACGGTTGAGTTCCTTCTGTCGCAGAATGGCGTCATTTCCTTCCTCGAGGTCAATACTCGCCTGCAGGTCGAACATCCGGTGACGGAGGAAACGACTGGTGTCGATATTGTCATTGAGCAGCTGCGCATCGCCGATGGGCTGCCGCTGTCGGTCACGCAGACACCTGGCCCACGCGGCCATGCCTTCGAGTTCCGCATCAATGCCGAGGATCCGGGCCGTGGGTTTCTGCCGACACCGGGGTTGATCACGGGTTTTCGCGCTCCGTCCGGTCCTGGCATCCGGCTCGACAGTGGCGTCGAAGCCGGCTCCGAAATTCCCGGCCTTTATGACTCGATGATGGCCAAACTGATCGTTACCGGCGCGACCCGCGAGGAAGCGTTGATCCGCGCCCGCCGGGCACTTGCCGAGTTCAAGATCGAAGGCGTCGCCTCCGTGCTGCCGTTCCACCGGGCCGTGCTGGAGGAGCCGGCCTTCACCGGCGAGGATGGGTTCAAAGTCTTCACCAACTGGATCGAGACAGAGTTCCGTGGAGTCGAGCCGGCTCCGCGAGTTGATCCGGTGGAAGGCGGGCTGCTGCGAAGCTTCATCGAGATCGACGGCAAACGCCATGCGTTCGCCCTTCCGGCTGGGCTGCTTTCGGGCGCTGCGGTTCCAAGAACGACGTCAGGCCCTGTATCCGCCAGTGCAAACAGCAATGCGCTGACGGCGCCGATCCCCGGCACCCTGCAAAAATGGAACGTCGAAGATGGCGCGCACGTTGCCGAAGGCGAGGCGGTCGCCGTGATCGAGGCAATGAAGATGGAAACCCGGGTGCTGGCGCCGAAGGCCGGTCGCATTTCCATCAAGGCCGCACAAGGCGCGGTGGTCGCGCTCGGTGCGGAGCTGGCAACGATAGAGTGACGGATAGGCAAATCGGATGGTGAGCATTCTCGACACGATCAATCCCGACGCCAAGCGCGTGCGCCATCCGGAAAAGGCGCATCGGCCGGATACGGAAGTCATG
>NZ_NWTA01000060.1:0-3762 GCF_002531955.1 Rhizobium sp. M10
GATTGCATCGGCCAACCAAGGCCGGCCAGAAACGCACCAGATTTAAAAGCTTCACAAGCTCTGAGGTGCGTAGCCCGCAGGGCGAAGCCTCGAAGGACGGGGCTGGCCACCGCAGCCACCCGCCCTCGTCCTTCGAGGCCCCTTGCGGGGCACCTCAGGATGAGGGCTGATCGTTGTGCCTGCCACCTCAGGATGAGGGCTGATTGTTGTGCCTGCCGCCTCAGGATAAGGACTGATCGTTGTGCCTGTCGCCTGGGGATCGGAAGACCGGCGGCAGCGGCCCCCGGGGGCGAGATGGGTGGGTGGGGGTCGGCTTCACGGGGATATCATCAACCCAGCGCCACCGATGACGCGTTTCGCCTGTCGTTCGGCGCATATGAGGTTGTCTCGCCGGAATAGTCGCTTCACCATGAAGGGAACTTCAGCTCCGAAAAACAGACAGGCAGGCTATGACAGATATCGCGCAGATGCAGGAACAGCGATTGAACGCCCTTCGACAGACCGCGTCGGGTGCGCCGAAACTGCCGTCCAACCCGTTCTTCGGCGTCGGACCGATCACCGATGCGACGACCGATGAAGTGGACAGCCGCCTGCGGCGCATCGCCTTCGATGCCTGGATCGAGAAGACCTATCGCAAGTTCGACGACAAGGGCAACGATATCGGCGGCTTCACCACGGCCGAGATCTCCCGCAGCATGCATCGCGGCTATCCGGCCGACAAGATCCTGACCGACATGATGCGGGCGATCCATCGTTATTTCGGTTTTCCCAAGACCAATCGCATGGCGGTCGGGCTCGGCGGCGGCCATAGCGGCTTCACCGTCTGCATCCAGCACCTGATGAATGCCAATGACGCCGCCCAGCGCGTCTATGTCGATACGCCGCGGCCGGAGAGCGATCCGTCCAAGGCGGCCGGCTTCTTCCGCCAGTCCTGGGCCACACAGCTGATCGAGATGCAGCGCTTCGCCGAAAAGGGCTGCGAGAGCCGCATTCATTTCGCTGCCTCCGAGGGCGTGATCCCGACGGCGGCCGAACTTTCGGCCCTCGGCGTGTCGATCTTCGTCGGCGTCGGCCACGAGACGACAGGCGCCAATGCCTATACCAGCGGCGAGATCCACGAATTGCTGAACTGGCTCGACGGCGATCCGGCCAACCGCCATGCGGTGTTCGACGCCACCTCGATGCTCGGCGCCATGCCGTGGGAGCCGGAGCTCGTCAGCGCCGTGATGGCCAAATGCTGCCTGTTCATGCCGTTCCAGAAGGCGATCGGCGGCATCTCCGGTTATTTCGTCGCCTCCTTCACGCCGCATGCCCTGGCGCTGATCGAAAAGAACCAGCAGGATCCCGCCTGGGCGATCCCGCGCCAGCTGAAGATCGCGCCGCCGATCGATCCCCGGCAGCCGTTTTCGGCCAAGCGCTCCGTCGATGCCGGCCCGTTCTACGATCCGGCCGAAGACCGCATGCTCGGCGGCGTCATCAATACCTACAGCGCGCTCGCCTTTGCCGAGACCACCTTCGGCCTGCTGCAGTCGGAAGCCCGGGTCGGCTCCGTCGTCGAGCTCAACCGCCGCTCCGCCGCCAACCGCGCCGTGATCGACGAATGGGTCAAGTCGCATCCGCTGCTGTCGCTGACCGTCACCGATGCCGAGCGCCGCGGCGCGGCCGTGACGCTGCTGAAGGTCGAGGACGACGGCATCACCGATGCCGGCATCCACGCCCGCATCATCGCCCGCTCCAAGCAGCTGCTCGGCTATGAGGGCATCACCCATCCGAACGGCGAATATGAGCCCGGCCTCGATGCGGCCCGCTACGTCAATGCCTTCCCCGGCACCCCCGGCGATTACCGCGCCTGGGTCGGCGGCATCCGCGAGCCCGAAGATGTCGTCGCCCTGCTGGAAAATCTGCAATATGCCTATCTCAGAGCCAAGATCGTCGTGCTCGAGGAGGAACTGGCAAAGAACGGCGTGACCTTCGAGGCGCCTGCCAAGGCCGATGGCGCCGTGCGCAAGGACGATCCGAACCGCGCCTATACCGTGCTGATCGCCGATCTCGTCGGCCTGCGCTTCGGCGCCGACGGCCAGCCCGATTATAGCGAGGTCAAGGCCTATATCGAGGAGAAGGGCGGCAGCTTCCATCTCGGCCCGCTCAGTGATCGCGCCAGCCTCGAAAAGGGCCGTATCCATTTCTTCTACCAGCCGAACCTCAGCACCGAGGCGGAGATCCTGCCGCAGACCGACAAGGGCCAGTACGACGCGCTGATCGCGGCGGCGACCTTCATCCCGAAGTCCTCCGTCTTCCCGCTCGGCGGCGTGCGCATCGGCGCCGGCACCGGCAATATGGGCTCGGCCTCCTGGGGCGGCGGCAATGGCGAGGGCGGCGAAGCGGCGCTGATGAACACGCCCGGCATTAATAGCCGCGCCACCGCCCAGATGGCCGTGAAGGCGATCCTGAAGGTCGTTCCGGACCTGCCGGTCGACCGGCTGCACCGGATGGTCGCCGGCGGCGATTTCGATACCGGCCGCCAGCTCAAGGATTTCCCGACGGCCAAGCTCGAGGGCCGCAAGCTTGCCGTTCTCGGCTACGGCAATATCGGCCGTGAAGTCGCCAAGCTCGCCAAGGCCTTCGGCATGAGGGTGGCGATCTATGCCCGCGAGCATCACAAGCGCTGGATCGAGGCCGAGGGCTTCGACTATGCCGCAAGCCCGGTCGAAGCGGCAAGCGACGCCGACGTGCTCTCCGTCCATATCGGCCTCGGCCGCCTGGATGCCGCGACCGGCACCTATTCCAATGCCGGCACCGTCGATGCCAAGGTGCTCGGCGCCATGAAGGACGGCGCCGTGCTGGTCAATTACGACCGCGGCGAAGTCGTCGATACGGCCGCGCTCGATGCGGCCCTCTCCTCCGGCAAGATCGCCCATGCGGCAATCGACGCCGACCTCTTCAGCGATGCGGCGAGCGGCACGCTGAGCGGCCCGATGCTGCCCTACCTGCCGCTCGAGGAGCGTCACAAGGGCAAGCTGGAACTGTTGCCGCACGCCGCCGCCGACACCGACCACCCGTCGCGGGTGACCGGCGCCAAGCAGGCGGTCGACCAGATCTTCGACGTCATCCGCTTCAAGTCCGTCGTCAATCTCAAGGGCGACCTGCCGGAAGGTTACGTCTCCGGCGGCAGCCGCACCCCGGCCGGCATCGGCAAGGTGACGAAACAGGTCGTCGCGGAGGCCGGCGGCAAGGCGGAACTGCTGGAAGAGCTGCGCCAGGTCTCGGAAAAGATCGCGGCCATCACCGGCGCGCTGTCGGCTGTTTCCGACCGGGGGCACCAAGCGCGGATCGTCGAGCGTTACACTGGTCTCCTGGTCGAAAATGCCGACCGGCAGCGGGCGCTTCTCGATCAGCTCGGCCTCTATGGGCCGGCGGAGGGGTGAGACCATCGACGGCTCGGCGGGCGGCGACGGTCTTTTGTCGCTGACGCCGTGCCGTGCAGCCCCCTCATCCGACCCTGCGGGCCACCGACCGGGGGTCGAGCCACAGGTCTCGACCCCGTCCTTCGGACCCCCGCTGGGGAGAAGAGGGGAGCAAGTTGCTCCGACACTGACAAAAGAACCCGCCTGCTCAAAGGCACGCCATCCAATGGGATCGATGCGAAGCCGCGCGCTCCCTCTTCTCCCCAGCGGGGAGAAGGTGGCCCGTAGGGCCGGATGAGAATCTGTGTTGGTTGTCAAGGTGGATTTGGGGTCCAGAGTCGATCCTGAGAGAGAAGAC
>NZ_NWTA01000061.1:0-3361 GCF_002531955.1 Rhizobium sp. M10
GGCTTTCAGCTTGGCTTCGAGATCGGCGACGTCATTGTGCTTCCAGATCACCTTGTCGCACTTGGCGTAGCGGATGCCCTCGATCATCGAGGCATGGTTCAAGGCGTCGGAGAAGATGATCAGGCCGGGGATCTTGGTGCCGAGCGTGCCGAGGGCCGCCCAGTTGGAGACATAGCCCGAGGTGAAGATCAGCGCGGATTCCTTGCCGTGCAGGTCGGCAAGCTCACGCTCGAGCAGGACGTGGTAGTGGTTGGTGCCAGAGATATTCCGGGTGCCTCCCGCACCCGCGCCACAGTGGTCGATGGCGTTTTTCATCGCCTCGATCACCTTGGGGTTCTGGCCCATGCCGAGATAGTCGTTGGAGCACCAGACCGTGACTTGCCTTTCACCGTCGGCCGTATGGCGCGTGGCGCGCGGGAAATGGCCGCGCTGACGCTCGAGATCGGCAAAAACGCGGTAACGGCCCTCGGCATGAAGCCCGTCCAGCTCGTTTTTGAAAAATGCTTCGAAATCCATCATATGCTCCTTTTGCACGGCCCAAGCGATACATGGGAGCAGCCGGTCGGTATTTGATCTCCGTCAAGTTCGGCGCAAGTCGCCCGCTTTGCCGGTGGTTGACCAGGATCAATATGCCGGGAGCGGTTTCGGGTTAAGCCGGCCTCATGAACACGCTTCTTCATCTCAAGAACGGGATTGCCGGCCTGTCGCAACCTACCAGGTTCGTGAATTTCGCCGGTCGATCGATACCCTGCCTGGCCGTTTTTACCGCCATCAGTTTCGTCATTGGATTTTACCTGAGCTGCGCCGCCGACGTGGACTATCAGCAGGGCGCGACAGTGCGGATCATGTATGTCCATGTGCCGGCGGCATGGCTCTCGCTGCTTTGCTATACCGTGATGACGGCGAATGCCGTCGGTTCGCTGGTCTGGCGGCATCCGCTGGCCGATGTCGCGGCGCGTGTGGCCGCTCCCCTTGGAGGCGCCTTCACCTTCATCGCTCTGGTGACGGGCGCCTTGTGGGGCAAGCCGATGTGGGGCGCCTGGTGGGTGTGGGATGCCCGGCTGACGTCGATGTTCATCCTGCTGATCATGTATCTCGGCATCGTAGCGATCAACCGCGCGATCGACGAACCGACCCGGGCGGCGCGTGTCACCGCCGTCCTGATCATCGTCGGCTTCGTCAACATTCCGATCATCAAGTTTTCGGTCGATTGGTGGAACACGCTTCATCAGCCGGCCAGCATCCTGCGCATCGGCGGCCCGGCCGTGGACATTGCGTTCCTCTATCCCTTGCTTGCGATGGCCGTGGCCTTCACCGCCTTGTTTTTCACGCTCTACATCGCCGCGATCCGCAACGAAGTCTGGCGCAGAAAGCTGATTTCACAACAGAGGCTGGCAGCGCGCACGGCTGCTCGACGGGAGATTTGACATGAACCACCTGCATTATGTGATCGCGGCCTATGGTGCCGCCGTTGGCGTCATGACGATCGCTGCTTTCAGAATTTGGTTGTCCGCGCAAACGCTGCGCCGACAGATCAGCGTGCTGGCCGAGGCCCGCCGGCTGCATGACAGGAATACGCCATCGACGTGATTGCTTTCCATCAAAGATGGAGCCCGGCAACCGGGCTAATATCAAAGGGCGAGTCGGGATTTTCCGTGTCAGGCAGGGAAGTTGACAGACGGCTTGCTCGATCTTGATAGATCGAGCAAGCCTCCTCGTCACTTGGCGCGATGACGGCGCGCCAATGCGACCCGAGCCTTCAATCCTGGCTGTGAACCGGCGATACCAGCAGGCAATCCTTGTAGCCGGCAATGCCGCCAAGCCCTTCGACGAGAACCTTGATCGCCCTGCGCTTGAGCTCAGATTCCACCTGACCGTCGACCGTCACTTGGCCGTTGCGGACGGATACCTGCACCTTTTGCGGGGTGAGACCGAGATCTGATCTGAGCCGGGTGCGCACCGCCAGCCGGATGGCCTCGTCTTCTCGCGGCAATACGGTCGTCGGCGCCTCGGCGATGACTCGCAAAATATCCCTTCGGCTGACGATTCCGACCAGGCGTTCGTCTTCGACGATCGGCAGCCGCTTGATGCGGTGCACCTGCAGGCTTTCGGCGATATCGGAGACTTCGCTGTCCGGCCGTGCGACGATGACATCCTGGGACATGATGTCGGCGACGCACCATCCGTTGCTGCCGATATAGCGTTCGAGGTCGATTTCGGAGATCAGTTCCGGTGCGCGTGCGGGACGAGGCGCAAACCGAACCTCCCTGCGTAAGAGCAGATCGCCTTCCGTGACCATGCCGCAGACGCGTCCCTGGTCATCAACGACGGGAAGGCCGCTGACGTGGTTTTGCAACATCACCGCGACCGCATTGCGCACGCTGACACCAGGGCTGATCGAAACCACATTCGTGGTCATTATATCCCTTGCTTGCATGGTCGCTGCCTCACTGCTCATGATTATCGTCAGAAGATGCTAGAGGTCGGCCGGTCAGATTGCTTTGATCTTCGTCAAACTGTTCCGGCCATCATCGCCGCAAAAGCGGTGGCGATGAGCGCGTCATTCCGCCGGCTCCGTGGCGGGGGCCGGCTTTGCCGGCTTCGCCCGCCTGCGCGGGGCGCCGACGCGCAGGCGGCGGTCGGAGAGCGAGACGAGACCGCCGGCGGCCATGATCAGGGCGCCGCCCCAGATGCACAGGATGAACGGCTTCCACCAGATGCGCACGACGATGCCGCCGTCGGTGGTGGCGTCGCCCAGCGAGACATAGAGCTGGCTGAGACCGAAAGTCAGGATGCCGGCCTCGGTCGTCGGCATCTGCCGAGCGGTATAGAGGCGCTTGGCCGACCAGGTGTCGGCGACCGCTACCCCGGCGCGCCGGATGGTGAAGTGGCCGCGCTCCTCGCTATAGTTCGGTCCCCTTGCCGGCCGCATGCCGTCGAACTCAAGGCTGTAGCCGCCGGCCTCGACCACCTGGCCCGGCTTCATCTCAACGACATGTTCGCTCTGGAAGGTGGTGACGGCGACGATGCCGAGCACGCTGACGCCAAGCCCGGCATGGGCAAGGGCGGTGCCGAAGGCCGAACGCGGCAGGCCGGCAAGCCGGCGCCAGGCAACACCGATGGCGAGCTTGCCGATGCCGGCGCGATACCAGAGATCGGCAATGGCGCCGAGGATCAGGAACAGCCCTGCCGCCAGCCCGAGCACCGACAGCACCGGCCCGCCATGCTCGATGTAGAACAGGATGACGGCGGCGGCGAAGGCGAGAGCGGCGACGAGATAGAGCCGCTGCAAGGCGCCGAGCAGATCGCCGCGCTTCCAGGAAAGCAGCGGCCCGAACGGCACGATGACGAGCAGCGGCGC
>NZ_NWTA01000062.1:0-2996 GCF_002531955.1 Rhizobium sp. M10
CGCGGCTGGTTCCGTCTTGGGTACATCGATGCCGGTCCTCCGGAAATCAAATTTGGAACCTCGATCCTAATGCCCGCCGACCGCCGCCCAGCATGCTAAAGCCAGATCCAATCATGCCCTCAAGGCATGGCCGAACACCATATGGCGACGGCTTGCCGACAAGCGTCTGCACTCGACCATCAGGCCGGCACATGGCTTGAGAGGCTCGCCAGCAGTTTCGGGTGATGTGTGGAACATGCAGCGCGAAGGGTGCCGTCAGAATTTCCGATTCCAACCAATCTTTCCGCCGGCCTTTCTGATTTCGCCGCCTCAGGCAACGGAACCATTGCGGTGTAGCTGCTGACAGAACCCGTTGCGCGCCTGATAGTTATGCGACCTATGGGGCGGCGATCAGGATGAGACGCGCGCGACAATCTGGATGAGATTCTTATGTCGCGGTCGGGATGAAGTTATCATGTTGATTGTCGCTGGCAAGAGCTTCATCGTGGTCTGATTGCCGCTCCGCGACTAACCGTGCGGTGCCTTTGATTGTCGCGAATGAGGCTGGCCTGCCGCGCCGGCGTTTGACCCCCATGGGTGGAACGTCGTCGACAGCTTTCGACGTTCATTTCGAAGATCGTTGCGTGATGAACAAGTCGGTCCACCGCGGCACCCGCCCGCAGGTGTCAGGCGAAATGAGAAACTGACCCCCTAACGAAATGAAGAACTGCCCCCTCGTGTGACAACGAGGAGAGATGGATGACAAGTGCGATTTCAGCGCATCCTGCATCGTGGGGAACGATGCAGGGCGAAGATATGCTTGAGGCAGATGAGGTGGTGGCAATGTTGCGGCTGCACGAGCTTGGTTGGGGTGCCAAGCGTCTATCGAAGGAATTTGGATGTGCTCGCAACACTGTCCGTCGATATCTTCGTGAGGGTGGAGCGGTACCCTTCAAGAAGCCGGTTCGGAGGAGTGCTTTTGATGGCCTTGATGATTGGCTTCGTGAACGCTTCTTTCGCCATGATGGCAATGCCGATGTGATCCGGCAGGAGCTGGCGAGCGAGCATGGAATTATCATCGGTTTGCGTTCGGTAGAGCTTCGAGTCCGGGAATGGCGGCGGGAACTCAAGGCGCAAAAGCGTGCGACAGTGCGGTTTGAAACGCCGCCTGGTCGTCAGTTGCAGATCGACTTCGGGCAGACGCGTGTCTGGATCGGTGACGAGCGGCTTCGGGTAAACGTCTTTGTCGCCACGCTAAGCTATTCCAGACGCATTCATATCCGTGCCTCATTGAGAGAAGGGCAGACAGATTGGTTCGAGGGGATGGAAGGCGCGTTTCTTCGGTTTGGCGGCGTTCCCGTTGAGGTTTTGCTGGATAATGCGAAGGCACTTGTCGAACATCACGACGCGGTTAGCCGGGAGGTTCGCTTCAATGCGCGACTCTGGGCGTTTGCCCGTTACTGGGGCTTCGCGCCACGCGCTTGCGCTCCCTACCGGGCGCGAACAAAGGGGAAGGACGAGCGCGGGGTCGGGTACGTCAAGAAGAATGCTATCGCTGGTCGCCGGTTTGAGAACTGGGCTTCGTTCGAGGCGCACCTTGACCGATGGATACGAGAGATCGCAGACCGACGAGAACACGGCACGACTGGTGAAGCACCAATTGAACGCTTTGCTGCGGAGGCCGAAGCCCTTCGGCCGCTATCCGGCCGCGCACCGTTTGGACAACTACGCGACCTCGTGCGCAAAGTGCAGGCGGACTGCGCCATCGATCTCGACACAAACAGCTATTCCGTACCCTGGCGTCTCATCGGCGAGAGCGTCCAAGTCGTTGTATTGGCTGGCCGTGTAATTATCCGTCACGCTGGCCAGGTTGTGGCCGATCATCCTCTCTGCCAGGGACGGCGACAACGGATCGTCGACCGGGATCACTTTGTTGGCTTCGCGGGTAGCGAAGGACTGGTTCGCACCGCTCCAGTCGAGCTGGCACCAGCCGCCTTGCTGCGACCTCTTGCGGAATACGAGGCCGTTGTTGGAGGTGGCTGGTGATGACGACCGTCGATCACGATTTACTCATCGCGACACTCGATCGGCTAAAGCTGACGGCGATCCGCGATCAACTCGACACGTTGCTGGACGAGGCGGCCCGCTCGAAGATGACGTTGCGCGAAGCTCTGGCGTTCCTGGTCTCACGAGAGATTGCCCGGCGCGATGAACGGCGCATCTCGATGTCGAGCAAGTTGGCGCAGTTCCCCTTCGTACGCGAACTCGATGGCTTCGACTTCGAGGCACAGCCCTCGCTGGATCGAGGACAGATCAGGGAGCTGTCAACCTGCCGCTGGATTGCTCACGGCGACACCGTCCTATTCCTCGGACCTCCGGGCACCGGTAAGACGCACCTTGCTGTCAGTCTTGGCCGAGAAGCAATCCGCCAGAACTACAACGTTCAATTCGCCACGGCGGCCACTCTGGTTGCGATGCTCGCCAAGGCCCATAACGATGGCTCATTGGACAAGCAGTTGACAATCCTATCGCGGCCGAAACTGCTGATCATCGACGAGCTGGGATATCTGCCCTTCGAAGCTAACGCCGCCCACCTGTTCTTCCAACTGGTCTCTCGCCGCTATGAAAGGGGATCGATCCTGATTACCTCCAATCGATCGGTCGGAGAGTGGGGGAGCGTCTTTGGAGACCCTGTCGTCGCCACCGCGATATTGGACCGCCTGCTGCACCATTCGACGGTGATCACCATCCGAGGTGATAGCTACAGGCTTCGCGAAAAGCGCCGTTCCGGCCTTCTGCAGAAGGCCGGAACAGCGCTTGAGACAAACGAAACAGCAAATCAATGAAGGGGTCAGTTCTTCGTTTCGCCTACGGGGTCAAATCTTCACTTCGCTTGACAGCAGGCATAGTTTGATAGTTGCAGGATACGTGGTCGGCATCGAGTACCAAACTCACACGTTGGCTCATGATCGCTGTATGAAATGCATCCGGCGCCATGGGCGGGTTTCGTCCTGGCC
>NZ_NWTA01000063.1:0-2886 GCF_002531955.1 Rhizobium sp. M10
CGGTCGCGGTCGATCTGCCGGGGCACGGCGCCTCGTCGCCCGTCGACGGTGATGTGCTTGCCAAGATAGTCTCGGCCGTCAGCGCCGCGGTCCGGGATCTCGCGCCCGGCAGGCTCCATCTCGTCGGCCATTCCTTCGGCGGCGCCGTCGCCGCGCGGATCGCCGCCGCCCAGCCGTCGCGCGTGGCGTCGCTGACATTGATCGCGCCGGTCGGCTTGAGCCGGCAGATGAGCCGCGACTTCCTGGTCGACTTCATCGCCGCCGAACGGCGCCGGCCGCTTCTGAACGTGCTCGAGCGGCTGTTTGCCGATCCCGCCAAGATCACCAACGACATGGTCGAAGGAACCCTGCGCTTCAAGCGTCTCGAAGGCGTGCCGGAGGCATTGACGGCAATCGCCGACACCATCGCCGGCCAAGACGGCCAGTTGCTGTCGATCCGCGAACCGCTTGCCGGTCTTAACTGCCCCGTCATGCTGATCTGGGGCGAACAGGACCAGATCGTGCCCGTCCCAGACGCCGGCACCCTCCCGGCAAACCTCACCCTGCGCATCCTGCCAGACACCGGCCATATGCCGCAAATGGAGGCATCCGCCACCGTCAATCAGGCAATCCTCGAAAATATCCGGAAGGCCTCACAATAATCGGGCAACGCCCGACGAACTGTTCAAGCAGCTATTGGAAAACAGGCGGTGCATCTGATTGGTAACCGCCCCTCGCCAAACACAGAAAAGGAAGGCATCTGTCGTGAGTAATTATAGCGGTAAGGTGGTGGTCATCACAGGCGCAGGCTCCGGAATGGGGCGCGCCATGGTCGGAGAATTTGTATCCAGGGGCGCCTATGTCGCCGCTCTGGACATCAATCTGGCTCGTGCTGTCGAAACAGTCGAAAAACTTTCTACGCCGGATAAGGCCTATCCGCTGCAGGCAGACGTGAGCGACGCCGGAAGCGTCGAAAGCGCCGTCAAAGCAATCATCGAGCGCTGGGAAAGAATCGATCTTCTTTGCAACAACGCCGGAATTCTGGACGGGCATGCTCCTGCCCACGAGGTCAGCCTCGAGGAATGGAACAGGGTTCTGGCCGTCAATCTTACCGGGCCTTTCCTCATGGCCCGAGCCGTTATTCCGCATATGCTTTCGCAGGGGAAAGGTGCAATCATCAACACCTCGTCGACGTCCGGGTTCAGCGCAGCCGGCGGCGGGTCGGCTTATACCGCTTCCAAGCACGGCGTCATCGGCTTGACGCGCCAGATGACCTTCGAATACGGCGCGCGCGGGATCCGCGTGAACGCGATTTGCCCCGGAGCCACCGCAACGCCCTTGGCTCTGCCGGAGCACAACGCCGCGTCGCCCGATATGGATCTTGCAATCAGCAAAGTTCCCGCGCGTCGCTGGTGCCAACCGGAAGAAATCGCAAAACTGGCCGCCTTTCTCGGCAGCGACGACGCCGATTACGTTCATGGAAGCGCCTATGTGATGGATGGCGGATGGCTTACGGCCGCGCGAGACCCGTTCTAATGTTCGACTTCGTGGCACCCGCTGAGCCTGAAGGACCGTTTAAGTCGGCACTGACGTGTTGAGCTTTCGCAAGTTTGGCATCGATCGCAGCGATCGGTGGTGCTTGCGCCACCGCAACCTGTTGACTTGAACGATGTCGCGACATTCACTGCGTCACCCACTGTAAGGATTATGTAATGAGCCTTCCGCCTCGTGTGATGACCGCGCGCAATCTGTTCAAGCAGCATTTGGATCAACGCGATTGGTCCGATTTGACCCCGGGCCGGCGCCGAATTCTCGAGGTGTTCTTAAAGCTCGCGACCTACGAAGGTTATTCGGCGGTGACGATGCGGCTGCTCGCCAAGGAGGCCAACGTCAAGGCTTCCAGCATCTATTTTCACTTTCCCGAGGGACGCAGTGAAATCGTCGCAGAGTCGCTGCGCTGGCACTACAGCAACTGGGGATATGCCGTACTCGAGGCGATCGACAAAACAAACAGCGTCGACGAGTTCTGGGATGCCCTCGTAGTTACAGCCGCAAAACGGCAGATTTCGCATCCTGCAAGCGATCTATGGGATCTCCTTGTCCGAATGGACCGGATCGGAGGGTTCCTGGAAATCGAGTTCCGTCATGAGATCGATCACTGGCTGGATCTTTGTGCCGGCCTGTTTGAAACGGCAGCAGAGGAAATGGGATATCTTCCGAGCAAACGCACTGTTCGCGCCATAATGGCGCTGCTGGATGCGGCAAGTACGTGGTGCGAATGGTCGGGGGATCCAGCCGAACTCGAGGCATGTGCCGACCAGGCCGTGTTGCTGTCACGGACGATCCTGACGTCGCAGGAAAAGATTGCTCGGGCCGCGCGTATCTGCAGCGGGGGATAAAGCGGCCGGTTTGATGGCAAGCATTGCGAGGAACGGCAAAGGGAAGGGAGGAGATATGCTTGACCGCCTCGGGTCGTCGCGGCATGCCTCCGCTCCGGCGGACCCCCGCCAGATTGTCAGTATGGGCGATCCCGGGATGCTTCAGCGGTGTAAATCCGCCGTCTCCTGGCCCTCGTCGCCAAGAACGTAATATCTGAAAGCCGCCAGTTTCGCTTCAGCCTGCCGGTTTTGCAATTCGCTCAGAACATTACTCTCGTGTGCGACAAAGGTCGCAACCGCGCGCAGGTTCAATAGCATGGCGACACCGATCGCGAGGGCTATGAGAACGATGACCCGATCACCGGAAATTTCGCCGTAGTAGCGCATCTCTATTCCCCCTTTTCGATCATCTTACGCCGATCGAATCCGCCGTCAACGAAAATGTAATCGTTGACATCGAGTTTTTTGTGATGTTGTATACGTTAACATCGCAAAATTGGCGATCGAGCCCTCGCGGCTCGCAGGGATC